>NZ_JBKDRI010000024.1:0-4901 GCF_046341535.1 Acidovorax sp.
ACCTCGGCAAACGAGTGGGCCATGAAATGGTCGCTCATCGCGTGGATGCGAAGCATGCCCAGCATGCCTGCCCCGCCCAACAGAACGAGCAAAGCCAGCACCACCCCGATGGCGCCTAGCATCCGCATGCGGATCGTGAACCGCCTCATGAAAAATCCCATCGTCTTTCTCCTCGTTGGTGGCAGCGCGGCCCATACTCGGAGCGCACGCTTAAAACCTTCTAACAGTTTGACACACAACACCGACTCGTTGAATACGTAGTTTTCACATGCGCCAGCGCTTGAGCAGCAGCGCGTTGGCCATGACGCTCACCGAGCTCAGCGCCATGGCAGCGCCTGCGACCACGGGGCTGAGGTAGCCCAGCGCGGCCAGCGGGATACCGGCCACGTTGTAGGCAAAGGCCCAAAAAAGGTTCTGGCGGATTTTCATGACCGTGCGGCGCGAGATGTCGAGCGCCGCAGCCACCAGCATCGGGTTTCCCCGCATCAGCGTGATACCGGCGGCGTGCATGGCCACGTCGGTGCCATTGCCCATGGCCATGCCCACGTCTGCGGCCGCCAGCGCGGGAGCGTCGTTCACGCCATCGCCCACCATGGCAACGGTGTGGCGCCCCCGGTGGCTGCCCGCATCAGGCCCTTGTTGCAGCGCGCGAATCGCGGCGGCCTTGTCGCCCGGCAGTACCTCGGCCAAGACCTCGCCGGCTTGAGGCTGAAGCCCCAGCCGCCGCGCCATGGCCTCGGCCGCGCCCCGGTTGTCGCCCGAGATCATCACGGTGCGGATGCCGCGCGCCTTCAGCGCCGCCAGCGCCTCGCGTGCGCCGGGCTTGGGCTCATCGCCAAAGGCCATCAGGGCGCGCAGCGCAAGGCCAGCGGCGGTACGCTCGACCACTGCCGACACCGTCGCACCTTCGCGCTGCAAAGCGGCTGCGCGGTCGGTCAGCGGGCCCAGGGCCACGCCCAACTCGCCCATCCAGCGCAGGCTTCCCACCAACCATGTCTGGCCCTGCACCTCGCCTTCGGTGCCGCGCCCGGGTACCGAGCGCACGCCCTCGGGCGGGAGCACGGCCAGTTGCTGCTCGGTCGCCCCAGCCGCCACGGCGCGCGCCAGCGGGTGTTCGCTGCCACTTTGCACCGATGCCACGGCAGCCAGCACGGCCGCGCGATCAAGCCCGGGCACCACCTCGAAGGCCGTCAGGCGCGGGCGGCCCACGGTCAGCGTGCCGGTTTTGTCAAACGCCACCGTGTCCACCTGGTGCGCCAGCTCCAAGGCCTGCGCGTCCTTGATAAGAATGCCGTTTTTGGCGGCCACCCCGGTGCCTGCCATGATGGCCGCAGGGGTTGCCAGACCCAGCGCGCACGGGCAGGCAATCACCATCACGGCCACCGCGTGGATGAGCGCGCTCTCCAGCCCCGCACCCACCGCCAGCCAGCCCCCCAGCGTGATCAGCGCCACAACCAGCACCACGGGCACGAACACGGCCGACACCTGGTCCACCAGGCGCTGGATGGGCGCCTTGGCGGCCTGCGCGTCTTCCACCAGGCGGATGATGCGCGCCAGCACGGTCTCGCTGCCCACGGCGGTGACTTCCATCACCACCCGGCCGTCACCGTTAATCGAACCTCCCGTCAGCGGCATGCCCACATCGCGCGGTACGGGCAGTGGTTCACCGGTCAGCATCGATTCATCGACCTGCGTGTGGCCCTCGCGCACCACGCCATCGACCGGAATGCGCTCGCCAGGCCGCACCACCAGGCGGTCGCCCTGCAGCACCTCGGCCACGGGCACATCGACCTCACCGCCCTTGCCCAGCAGGTGCACCACGTCAGGCCGCAGGGCATGCAGCGCACGGATGGCCGCAGTGGTCTGCTGCTTGGCGCGTGCCTCCAGCCACTTGCCCAGCAGCACCAGGGTGATGACGACGGCCGAAGCCTCAAAGTACAGGTGAGGGGCGTGCCCCGGGTGCGCGGTCAGCCACAGCCACACCGACAGCCCCCAGCCCGCGCTGGTGCCCAGCGCCACCAGCAGGTCCATGTTGCCCGACAGCGCCCGGGCCGCATGCCAGCCCGCCTTGTAAAAGCGCGCCCCCAGAATGAACTGCACCGGCGTGGCCAGCGCACACTGCAGCCAGGCCGGCAGCATCCAGTGCTGGCCGAACAAGTCACCCACCATGGGCAGCACCAGGGGCGCCGAGAGGATGAGCCCGATGGCCACCGGCCAGAAACCTGCCCAGGGCGAAGCGGCTTGCAGTGTGTCTGCGGCATCGGCCGCCCAGGGCTCGTAGCCTGCATTGCGCACCGCGCGGCGCAGCAGGGCATCGATGGCGGCGGTCTCGGACGGGCTGGCCGACACGAAAGCAATGCGCGCCGATTCGGTGGCCAGGTTGACCGAGGCCTCCTGCACGCCCTGCACCTTGCGCAGAGCGCGCTCCACCCGCCCCACACAGCTGGCGCAAGTCATGCCGGATACACCGATATCAACAGACTGCACCGACCCCACGCCGGGCAGGGCCGCGGCCTGATGAGGAACAATGGCAGAGGGGTTCATGACGGATATGGTGAACCGTAACACGATAACCGGGTCAAGCCATGACCTTGATCAATTCCAGGAGCCTGTCGAACTTGGAGCGTCGAAAGCGAAAATCGGCGAGAGCGAGGACAGTTTTTGCCGAATTTGCAGCCCCATAGTTGCAGCCCCATAGCCGAGCTATGGGGCAAAAAGGCGGTTCAAAATGGACCGCTGCGGTCGGTTTGCAGCCGACGATTTCCAGGTCCGACAGGCTCCTAGGGCGATGGGTATTCCGCATGCTACTTGACTCAGCCCGCGACCCCACTGAACGAGCAGGGCCGCAACGAGCCCGCCGCATCTGACCCACAGAAAGGACACCTCCATGCAAACCCACAGCTTTCAAGTCCAGGGCATGACCTGCGGCCACTGCGAGCGCGCCGTGACGCAGGCGGTGCAGCAGGTCGACCCCAGCGCCGCCGTGCGCATCGACCGCGCCAGCGGCAAGGTCGATGTGGACAGCACGGCCCCACGCGAAGCGCTGGCCGCGGCCATTGCTGACGAGGGCTACACCGTCACCGCCTGACGGCCCACGCCGGCCAGCGTGGCGGCCCGGGGGTGCCGCACGACAAATCGGCAGGACTGCGGGGTGACCTGGGCGGTCATGAAACAATCTCCCGCGTGCGCGTGTTTGTCCCCCCCGCGCCTTCGAATTCATTTCACAGCCATTCCATGAAAAAAATCTTCTGCGCAGCGGCGTTGTGGGCCGCCTCTGCGGTCTTCGCCAGTGCCTCAACCGTCACTCCCGTATCGAGCATGATCGTCATGCCGTGGGATATGAACCAGACCAGCGATCTTGCCAGTCAAATAAAAACCAAGGGATTTAACCACGCCACGTTTTATCTCAATTGGTCCGATATTGAATCGCGGAAGAACGAATATCAGTTTGCCCATTACCACAAGTATCTGGACGCCCTTGTCAATGGCGGTCTGAACCTGATTTTAGTGCTGGACATGGGGGGGCGTCAGTACCTGGACGAAAACGGCAGGAAAATTGAGGATGCTTCAACGACGCCAAATTGGCTTTACTCGGAGCATCCGGGTTCGGTCATGAAAAATTTCTCTGGAAATTACCAGTGGCAACCCGACTTTACGGATGATGTGGTCAAGAAGCATTCGTCCCGATTCATCAGCCAGACCGTGGCCCACTTTTCAAAGCGCTATCCCGGCAAGATCCTTGGTTTTGCGATCGGGCTGCAGGAGGAGCATGAAATCAAATATGGACAGACTGGCTATCAATGGCGCGACTATAAAGAATCCACACAGCGTGATTTCCAGGCAAAGTATGGGGCCGCGCAGCCCATTATCAACTACAACAATGACATCAAAAATGGCCAGCCAAAACCCGAGCCGCTTTTAAATACCCACCGCGAATACCGGGAGACCCGCCTGGCGCAGGCGACCTGCGAGCAGGCCAAGGCCATCCGGGATCAGGGAGCGGCTGCCATCGGTTATTTTGCCGAAACCTTTACCTCCCACGATGCCATTTATGCTTCGGGCGTCGTCGAAAAACTCCCGTCATGTCTTGATATCGCCGTCATCGATTACAACTTCTATGACGGATACAAGCTGGTGCCAGACGCCGATGTGTTGCCGACCCTGGCCAATTACATGGGTGCCCTGGGCTACAAAAAAGTCATGATTGGTGCCTATGCCGAACAGTGGGAACTGCGAAAACGCACCCACGACCTGATTCCCATCATCAACCGGTCCATCCGGCAGGCGCTTTCGCAGGACCATGTGATCGGATTCGAGCTGGGGGGTTTTCAGCGGCAGGCCACTGCCAACCAGTCCGCCACCATGGACCTGGACAAGTTCGGCGGCATCGATACCCGGGCCCCGCGCATCGACGCGCCCGCCAAGTCCCAAGCCACCCGAATTGGCGTCCTGGGGTCTGCGACCAATTTCTATGTGTGGCATGGCGAGCGCAGTTCAGGCCGAAACGTCCATCGCGACGCCCTGTTTGCCGCGTTCAAGCTGCTGAGCAGCCAAAAGGATCTGGACGTCCACCTGATAGGCGAGAAAAACCTTCTTCTGGATGACCCCATCATCCAAAGCCTGGATGCGATTGTGGTTCCCCACCAGGCGGCCATGCCGCAGGCCGTCAAAACCAAACTGACCCAGTTCTGGAAGAACGGCGGCGCTCTCGTGCAGGACATGCGCCTTGGCGAATTTGACGAGAACGGCAAGGCAACGTTCGACTGGATGAATGATGTGTTCGGTATCGCCAAGGTCGAGTGGAAAAAAGGCGGTGGAATCTTCCTGATCGACGGCAAGATCTATCGCCTTCAGCGTTCGCCGCGCCTGTATACCGGCCATGCATCCATCACGCCGCGCCC
>NZ_JBKDRI010000025.1:0-14430 GCF_046341535.1 Acidovorax sp.
CTCATCGTCCGTCAGCAGCAACTCGACTTTCGGTCTTCCTGTCCTCATGGCGGTATCTCCGTTCCCAAGATACCGCATTGGCATGCACGATTAATGCCAGAAATTAACGGGACATGACACTAGGAGCCTGTCGGACTTGGAGCGTCGAAAGCGAAAATTGGCCTCAGCGAGGACCGTTTTTGCCGAATTTGCAGCCCCATAGCCGAGCTATGGGGCAAAAAGGCGGTGAAAAATGGACCGCTGCGGTCGATTTGCAGCCGACGATTTCCAAGTCCGACAGGCTCCTAGAGACTAAAAAAGCCGTTTGCGCCCGACTGGCGTGATTTTATTGCTATCTTTAAAATAGCATTTTCGGACTGTCCTGCCCAGGCATCGGGGTAGCCTAGTGTAGCGCCATGGCCCGCTGAGGCGGACTGTCTGGCCGGGCGTCGCGAGAGGTCTCGCGCTATGGGGGCCTCAGGATTGGTCTGATGGCGCTGGGGTGCCGGCAAGGTTCTTCATCTGGCCGGTGGCTTGTTCAAGCTCGGCTGTGCGCTGGTCCACGGCTTCCCGCAGGGCTTTGCCCGGCTTGAAGTGTGGAACGCGCTTTTCGGGAATGGCCACCGCCTCGCCGCTGCGCGGGTTGCGTCCCATGCGGGGCGGTCTGTGGTTGACCGAGAAGCTGCCAAAGCCGCGGATCTCGATCCGGTGACCGCGCACCAACGCATCACCCACTGCATCCAGAATCGTCTTGACGGCAAATTCCGCGTCGCGATATGTCAACTGGCCGAAGCGGGCAGCAAGTTCTTCGACGACGTCTGAGCGGGTCATGGAATCTTGTGACATACGAGCAGGTGACGACTTGAAAAAAAGCGGGCGCCAAGATGACGCCTGCTGTCTTGCTGATTGGCCCCTGCGAGCACTCGATCGGGTGGAGCCGGGGCAACTGCGCAGGCCGCATGCGGATCGGGCCTGACAACTGCCCCAGCCGCCCGCCCGAAGGCATGGCGCGAGGGCGGGCTTTGCTTACTTTTCCGAATTGTCGAGCTTGGCGCGCAGCAGGGCTCCCAGGCTGGTGGTGCCAGCGCTTTCGCGGCTGGACTGCTGGCTCAGGCTGGCCATTGCGCCTTGCTCGTCAGCCATGTCCTTTTGCTTGATCGACAGCTGGATGTTGCGGGTCTTGCGATCGACGTTGACCACCACGGCCGTGACTTCGTCGCCTTCCTTGAGCACGTTGCGGGCATCTTCCACCCGGTCGCGGGAGATTTCCGAAGCGCGCAGGTAACCCACGATGTCGTCGCCGAGATCGATTTCAGCGCCACGGGCGTCCACGGTCTTGACCTTGCCGGTCACCGTCTGGCCCTTGTCGTTCATGGTCACGAAGGTCGTGAATGGGTCGCCATCGAGTTGCTTGATACCCAGCGAGATGCGCTCGCGGTCCACGTCCACGGCCAGCACGATGGCTTCGACTTCCTGGCCCTTCTTGTAGTTGCGCACGGCGGATTCGCCAGGCTCGTTCCACGAGAGGTCAGACAGGTGCACCAGGCCGTCGATGCCGGCAGCCAGGCCCACGAACACGCCGAAGTCGGTGATCGACTTGATCGGGCCCTTGACGCGGTCGCCACGCTTGGTGTCCTGGGCAAATTCCTGCCATGGGTTGGCCTTGCACTGCTTCATGCCCAGGCTGATGCGGCGCTTGTCTTCGTCGATTTCCAGAACCATCACTTCGACTTCGTCGCCCAGCGAAACCAGCTTGGCAGGGGCGATGTTCTTGTTGGTCCAGTCCATTTCAGACACGTGCACCAGGCCTTCGATGCCGGGTTCGAGTTCGACGAACGCGCCGTAGTCGGCAATGTTGGTGATCTTGCCGAACAGGCGGGTGCCTTGCGGGTAGCGGCGGTTCACGCCCATCCAGGGGTCGTCGCCCATTTGCTTGAGACCGAGCGAGACGCGGTTCTTCTCGGTGTCGAACTTCAGGATCTTGGCGGTGATTTCCTGGCCAGCGGTCACCACTTCGGAGGGGTGACGCACGCGACGCCATGCCATGTCGGTGATGTGCAGCAGGCCGTCGATGCCGCCCAGGTCCACGAACGCACCGTATTCGGTGATGTTCTTGACCACGCCCTGGACGATGGAGCCTTCCTTGAGGGTTTCCATCAGCTTGGCGCGCTCTTCGCCCATGGAGGCTTCCACTACGGCGCGGCGGCTGAGCACCACGTTGTTGCGCTTGCGGTCGAGCTTGATGACCTTGAACTCCATGGTCTTGTTTTCGTACGGCGTCAGATCCTTGATCGGACGCGTGTCGATCAGCGAACCGGGCAGGAATGCACGGATGCCGTTGACCAGGACCGTGAGGCCGCCCTTGACCTTGCCGCTGGTCGTGCCAGTGACGAATTCGCCGGATTCCAGGGCCTTTTCCAGGCTCATCCAGGAGGCCAGACGCTTGGCGGTGTCGCGCGACAGGATGGTGTCGCCGTAGCCGTTTTCGATGGAGCCAATGGCCACCGAGACGAAGTCACCCACTTGGACTTCGACTTCGCCCTTGTCGTTTTTGAACTCTTCCAGCGGTACATAGGCTTCGGACTTGAGGCCTGCGTTCACGACCACGAAGTTGTGCTCAACGCGCACGACTTCAGCGGTGATGACCTCACCGGGGCGCATTTCCGTGCGCTGCAAGGATTCTTCAAAAAGGGCGGCAAAAGATTCGGACATGTGTTTCCTTGCCGCAAACAGGGTTCCAGTAGCACCATTGCCACCGTTTTTATGACTGCTTGCGGTGATGTTTGCGGTGAAACCGCGGGTTAGGTTATCGATCCACATTGCCTGAGCGCTGACGCGCGAGGGGAGCACTGTGGGCCTGTTGGACAGCCTTGCGGCTGTGCCTGAAGGCCCCCGATGAAGAGGGCCTTGCACGTTTCAACCCTTCGCAGAGGCCGCGAAGGGTTGTCGCTCTTGCCACCATGCCAGCACCTGCTCGACGGCTTCATCAATCGTCAAGTGGGAGCTGTCCAGGACCAGAGCGTCCTGCGCGGGCTTGAGGGGTGCAACGCTGCGGGTGCTGTCCCTGGCGTCGCGCGCCTCAAGATCCGCGCGAAGGACTTCGATGTTAGCCGAAAAACCCTTTGAAATCAACTGTTTATGGCGCCGCTCTGCGCGGCATGCCGCGCTGGCGGTCAAATACACCTTGAGCGTGGCCCCCGGGAAGATCACGGTTCCCATGTCGCGGCCATCGGCCACCAGCCCCGGCAGGCGACGAAAACCGTGCTGCAGGTCCACCAGGGCCGCGCGCACGGCGGGCAGGGCAGACACGCGCGATGCATTCATCCCGGCCTCTTCGGTGCGTATGGTTTGTGTCACGTCGTCGTCACCGAGCAGCACATGGCCTGCCTCGAAGCGAACGGGTAGTGCGCGGGCCATGGTGGCAATGGCGCTTTCGTGGTCGGCGTCGATGGCGTAGCCAGCGCGGCCCGCCGCCAGTGCGGTGATCCGGTACATCGCACCGGAGTCGAGAAAGCGGTAGCCCAGCCGCTGCGCAACGGCTGCGGCGACGGTGCCCTTGCCCGATGCCGTGGGTCCGTCGATGCAGATGACGGGAATGAGCTCTTCCGCGACCTTCGATACCGAGAACAGGGTCTCGAAATATTCCGGAAACGTCTTGGCAACGCACTTGGGGTCTTCAATACGCACCGGCAGCCGTGCTGGATTGAAGGCTGCCAGCGAAAAGCACATGGCCACGCGGTGGTCGTCGTAGGTATGGATGCTGGCGGCCTTCCAGTCCTGCAACTGCGCGGGCGGCGTCACGCGGATGTAGTCTGCGCCTTCGTCGACGGTGGCGCCGAGCTTGCGGAGCTCGGTGGCCATGGCCGCGATGCGGTCGGTTTCCTTCACGCGCCAGCTGGCGATGTTGCGCAGCGTGGTCGGGCCGTCGGCGTAAAGCGCCATCACCGCCAGGGTCATGGCAGCGTCCGGGATGTGGTTGCAGTCGAGGTCAATCGCCTTGAGCGGCCATCCCTGGCCAGGCTGGCCCCGCCGGATGTGCAGCCAGTTGGGTCCGCCCGTCACCACCGCGCCCATGGCCCGGGCCGCGTCCACAAAGCGGATGTCGCCCTGAATGGAGTCAAGCCCCACACCACGCACGGTAATGCCAACACGGTCACTTGCCTCGGTTTGTGGTTCATTTACCCCACTTGCGCACGCTGCAATTGCCCCGAGTGCTATGAAATAGCTAGCAGATGATGCATCGGCCTCGACGTGAATTGCTCCAGGCGACTGGTAGCGGCTGCCCGCCGGGATGGAAAAGCGTTGCCAGCGGTCGTGCGCAACGCGGATCCCAAAGCGTTCCAGCAGTTGCAGCGTGATGGCGATGTAGGGCTTGGAGATGAGCTCGCCCACCACCTCGATGTCGATGGCCTGCTGCCCGGCCGCCAGGGGCAGTGCCATCAGCAGCGCGGTGAGGAACTGGCTTGATACATCGCCGCGCACCCGGATGGGGCCTGCGAGCGATAGCGCAGGCACGCCATGTCCATGGGCGATGCGCAGCGGCGGGTATCCATCATTGCCCAGGTAGTCGATCTGGCAGCCAAGCTGGCGCAGGGCATCGACGAGGTCACCAATGGGGCGTTCGTGCATGCGCGGCACGCCCGAGAGCTCGAATTGGCCGCCCAGCAAGGCCAAAGCCGCTGTGAGCGGGCGCATGGCGGTTCCAGCGTTGCCCAGAAAAAGCTTGGTGGGCGCGGCAGGCGGCCGGTCGCCCAGCCCGGTGATTCGCACGGTGCTGCCGCGCTCGCCCACCCCGCAGCCGATCAGTCGCAGGGCATCCAGCATCACGCGGGTGTCGTCCGAAGCGAGCAGGTCGTACACGGTGGTCGTTCCATGGCTCAGCGCAGCCAGCAGCAGGACGCGATTGGAGATGCTTTTGGAGCCGGGCAGATGGACTTCGCCAGCGGCGCTCTGGAGCGCTGGGAGGTCAAGGAATGCAGTGCTGAACATGGCGTTGGTACGGTAGGCGATGGCAGGACAAGTACGGGTCGGCGTCAGGGCGTCAAGGTTTCAGTTCGGGTCCTGCGCGCATGCAAGGCAAGTTGCAATGATGCAGGTGGTGGTGCGGCCCGGCATGGCTGCCGCCGTGGCGGCATGTGTGACAAACGGATGCGCCGTGCGATCGTGTGCGGCCGTCGCACCTGGGGCAAGCAGCGCAACGGTCAAACTCAGCGGGGCTTGGAGCCTCGCTGCGCACCCATGCGCCAATGCGCGCGCGTCTCGCTGGCAAGCGTCAGCATGTCTTCAACCGCCTGACCGTCACCCTTTGCCATGGCTTGCTCAATGTTCTTGAGCGCCTGCTGAAACAGTTTGGATTGCGAAAGCAGTTCTTCGCGATTGGCCAGCAGGATATCGCGCCACACCTTGGGGTCGCTGGCCGCGATGCGGGTGAAGTCACGAAACCCCGGCCCCGCCAGCGAGAGGAAATCGTCCGCTCCCGGCTGACCCATGATGCTGTTCAACAGGGCGAACGCCAGCAGATGCGGCAGGTGGCTCACGGCGGCAAATGCTGCATCGTGCGATTCGGGCGACATGCTCAATACGCGGCTGCCAAGCGCCATCCAGGTCTCCTGCGCCTTTTGCAACTGGGCGGTGTAGGTGCGCTCGATGGGGGTCAGGATCACCTGGCGGCCGCTGTAGAGGTCAGCCTCGGCGTGTTCAACGCCAGAAACCTCACGGCCGGTGATAGGGTGGGCGGGCACGAAAGAGCCGACCTGGTCCCGCAGTGCGCGGCTCGCCGCTTGCACCACATCGGCCTTGGTGGAACCCACGTCCATGATGAGCATTTGCGGCGTGACCAGGTGCTTGATCGCCTTGAGGGTGGCCTCGGTGGCAGATACGGGCACGGCCAGCAGCACTACGTCAGCACCCGCCACGGCCAGCAGCGCCGAAGGGGCCTCGACGTCGATCACGCCCATCTGGCGGGCGCGGTCGGTGGTGGAGGGCGACTTGCTGTAGCCGACCACGCGCTTGACCAGGCCCGCTTTTTTCATGGCCAGGGCGAACGAACCGCCCATCAGTCCGCAGCCAATCAGTCCCAATTGTTCAAACATGTGGACTCCTCAGGATGAGACGGGGTAGGTCCCGAGGACTTTGTAGAACGCGCACAAACTGCGGAGCTCTTCAAGCGCGCGCGCGACATGCGGTTGCGCCGGGTGTCCATCCAGATCAATGTAGAAGTAGTACTCCCACTGCCCGGTACGTGCGGGGCGGGATTCGAACCGTGTCATCGATACACCATGGGTTTTCAGCGGCACCAGCAGGTCGTGCACCGCACCGGGGCGGTTGGGCACCGAGACCACCAGACTGGTGCAGTCCTTGCCAGAGGGCGGCGGCGTCTGCAATGTGTGCGGCAGGCAGATGATGGCAAAACGCGTACGGTTGTACGCATCGTCCTGAATGGCGTGCGCCACGATATGCAGGCCGAACTGTGTGGCGGCGCGCTCGCTCGACAGCGCCGCCCAGGCCGGGTTGGTCGTGGCCAGCCGCGCGCCTTCTGCATTGCTGGAGACCGGGCGGCGCTCGGCGTGTGGCAGGTGCTTGGACAGCCACGCCTGGCACTGCGCCAGTGCCTGAGGATGGGCTAGAACCACTTGGATATCGTCGAGCGAGTTGCTGGTGCGCAGCAGGTTGTGTCGCACCAGCAGGCTGACTTCGCCCACCACATGGGTGGGTGTGTGCAGGAAAAGATCGAGCGAGCGCGTGACGACGCCCTCGGTGGAGTTTTCGACGCCCACCACGCCGTACTGTGCACTGCCCGCCGCGGTGGCGTGGAACACTTCGTCAAAATTGGCGCAGTACATCAGGTCTGCGGCCCCGCCAAAGAACTCGATGGCCGCTTGCTCGCAGAACGTGCCCTCTGGGCCCAGCACAGCCACCCGCTGCGGGGACTCCAGCGCCAGGCAGGCCGACATGATCTCCCGCCAGATGGCTGCCACATGGGCGTCCTTGAGCGGGCCGGGGTTGGCAGTCTGGATTTTTTCGATGACCTGGGCCACGCGGTCGGGCCGGAAAAAAGGTGTGCCCTCGCGCTTTTTCAGCTCGCCTACCTTCTCTGCCACCAGCGCCCGCTGGTTAAGCAGCGTGAGCAATTGCTGGTCGAGACTGTCGATCTGCACGCGCAGGCTGGCGAGATCGGGAGAGGCTTGCGGATTGTTCATGAATGGGAGAGCGTTCTGGTGTCGGCGCGCGGCTGGGTGAGAGGCAATTCTGATCCGTTCTCTCTTCAGGCGCGCTTTTGCTCAAATTCTCGCATGTAGTCCACCAGCGACTGCACCCCTTCGATGGGCATGGCGTTGTACAGGCTCGCGCGCATGCCGCCCACCGACTTGTGGCCCTTGAGCTGCAAGAGGCCTCGTTCCTTTGCGCCGGTCAGGAAGGCATCGTTGCGGCTTTCGTCGTGCAGAAAAAACGGGACATTCATGCGCGACCTGCACGGAACCGCAACCTTGTTCACGTACAGGCTGGAGCTGTCGATCGCGTCGTACAGCAGCGCGGCCTTGGCTGCGTTGCGACGTTCCATCGCGGCCACGCCGGTCAGGCCATCTTCGGTCTGGCGCTTGAGCCACTGGAACATGAGCCCGGCCATGTAGATGCTCCAGGTCGGCGGCGTGTTGTACATCGACTGGTGGTCGGCGACCGTCTGGTAGTTGAAAGCGCTGGGGCAGATGGGAAGCGCATGGCCCAGCAGGTCTTGGCGGACGACAACCAGGGTGAGCCCTGCCGGCCCTAAATTCTTCTGGGCACCACCGAACGCAAGGCCGACGCGCGTCCAGTCGACGCTGCGCGAAGCAACATGCGATGAAAAATCGATGACCAGGGGGGCATCACTGCCCAGTGCCTTCAGGTCCGGCAGCTCTTGAAACTCGACACCATGGATGGTTTCGTTGGTGCAGATGTGCACGTAGCTGGCACCACGGCTCAAGTCCCAGGTTGCAGGGTCGGGCAGGGTGCAAAAGCCGGAGGCTTCGCCAGACGCCGCGATGTTCGCCTCGGAGACGTACTTGCGCGCTTCCTGCAGGGATTTTTGGCTCCAGCTGCCCGTGAGAACAAAGTCGACGATCCCCGCGCGGGAGAGATTCATCGGGACGATGGCGTTTTCGGCCAGTCCGCCGCCCTGCATGAAAAGAACCTCGAAGTTCGACGGAATCGCCAGCAGCTCGCGCAGGTCTGACTCGGCTTGTTCGCAGATCGAGATGAACTCCTTGCCGCGGTGGCTCATCTCCATCACGCCCATTCCACAGCCATTCCAGTCAAGCATCTGCGTCGAGGCTTGCTCAAGCACCTCAAGGGGAATGGCGGCGGGACCGGCGGAGAAGTTGTAGGGACGGATCATTTTGAATGAAATGGGGTTCGAGCGCTTGCTCTGTATCATTTAGTGCTATAAAATATATAGCATCTCGATGCAGCGACCAGGACCTGGGTCATGGCGGGCAGACGGCGCATACCGGGCAAGCCCGGTGGGTTGCATCATGCGTCGGGCGTCTGCGGCGGCGCTGCATCGGCGGCGGCGCCATCGGCGGGCGCGTCGGTCTCAGCGGCGTTGGCATCGTTTTCAACGATGCGCTGCAGGCCGCTGAGCTTGGCACCTTCGTCCAGCGCGATCAGCGTCACGCCTTGCGTGGCCCGGCCCAGTTCGCGAATCTCGGACACCCGGGTGCGTACCAGCACGCCCTTGTCGGTGATGAGCATGATTTCGTCGTCCGCATGCACCAGCGTGGCTGCCACCACCTTGCCATTGCGCTCGCTTTGCTGGATGGCGATCATGCCCTTGGTGCCGCGGCCGTGGCGGGTGTATTCGACAATGCTCGTGCGTTTGCCGTAGCCGTTTTCGGTGGCAGTCAGCACGCTCTGGGTCTCGTCCTCGGCCACCAGCATGGCGATCACGCTCTGGCCGTCTTCCAGTGTCATCCCGCGCACACCGCGAGCCTGGCGGCCCAGGGGGCGCACATCGTTTTCGTCAAAGCGCACGGCCTTGCCACCATCACTGAACAGCATCACATCGTGTTTGCCATCGGTGAGCGCTGCTCCGATCAGATAGTCGCCATCGTCCAGATTCACGGCAATGATCCCGCCCTTGCGCGGGTTGCTGAACTCGTCCAGCGCAGTCTTTTTGACGGTACCCATGCTGGTCGCCATGAACACGTAGCGGTCGGCCGGGAAGGAGCGCATGTCGCCGGTAAGGGCCAGCACCACGTTGATCTTCTCGCCCTCCTGCAAAGGGAACATGTTGACGATGGGGCGTCCGCGTGAGCCGCGCGAGCCAGCCGGAACTTCCCATACCTTGAGCCAGTACAGGCGGCCCCGGTTCGAAAAGCACAGGATGTAGTCGTGCGTATTGGCAATGAAGAGCTGGTCGATCCAGTCGTCTTCCTTGGTGGCGGTTGCCTGCTTGCCGCGACCTCCCCGTTTTTGGGCGCGGTACTCATTGAGCGGCTGGCTTTTGATGTAACCGGTATGGCTGAGCGTGACCACCATGTCGGTCGGCGTGATGAGGTCTTCCGTGGAAAGGTCCTGCGCGCTGTACTCGACGACGCTGCGGCGCGCGCCCAGCTTGTGCTGGCCGAATTCCGTCCTGATTGAGCTGAGTTCGTCGCCAATGATGACCGACACGCGCTCCGGTTTGGCAAGAATGTCCAGCAGGTCTTCAATGACCGCCATGACATCCTTGTACTCTGCCACGATCTTGTCTTGCTCCAGACCCGTCAGGCGCTGAAGGCGCATCTGCAGGATTTCCTGGGCCTGGGTTTCTGACAGGCGGTACAAGCCGTCCTGGCCCATGCCGAATTCTTTTTCAAGACCGTCGGGTCGGTAGTCATCAGCATTGATCACGCCACCGTCGGCGCGGGTGCGGGTGAGCATCTCGCGCACCAGCTTGCTGTCCCACGAACGGGTCATCAGCTCCGCCTTGGCCACCGGCGGGGTCGGCGCGTTGCGGATGATGGCAATGAAGTCGTCAATGTTTGCCAGGGCAACGGCCAGACCTTCGAGCACATGGCCACGATCGCGTGCCTTGCGCAGTTCAAACACGGTGCGGCGGGTGACCACCTCGCGGCGGTGTTGCAAAAAGACGCTGATCAGGTCCTTGAGGTTGCACAAACGGGGCTGGCCATCGATCAGAGCCACCATGTTCATGCCGAACGTGTCTTGCAACTGCGTTTGCTTGTACAGGTTGTTGAGCACCACTTCGGGCACTTCGCCACGCTTGAGTTCGATGACAAGGCGCATGCCCGACTTGTCAGACTCATCCTGGATGTGGCTGATGCCTTCGATCTTCTTTTCGTGCACCAGCTCGGCCATGCGCTCTTGCAGCGTCTTCTTGTTGACCTGGTAGGGCAGCTCGTCCACGATGATTGCCTGGCGCTGGCCGCGATCGATGTCCTCAAAGTGGCATTTGGCGCGCATCACCACCTTGCCTCGGCCAGTGCGGTAGCCGTCTTTCACGCCATTGATGCCGTAAATGATGCCCGCGGTGGGGAAGTCGGGCGCCGGGATGATTTCCATCAACTCGTCGATGGTGGCATCCGGGTTGCGCAGCAAGTGCAGGCAGGCATCCACCACCTCGTTGAGGTTGTGCGGTGGAATGTTCGTGGCCATCCCCACGGCAATACCAGCAGAACCGTTGACCAGCAGGTTCGGAAGCTTGCTGGGCAATACCAGCGGTTCCTTTTCGCTGCCGTCGTAATTGGGGCCGAAGTCGACGGTTTCCTTGTCGATATCGCCCAGCATTTCGTGAGCGATCTTGGCCAGTCGGATCTCGGTGTAACGCATGGCGGCCGCGTTGTCGCCATCCACCGACCCGAAATTACCCTGGCCATCGACCAGCATGTGCCGCAGCGAGAAATCCTGCGCCATCCGCACAATGGTGTCATAAACCGCCGAATCACCATGAGGGTGGTACTTACCGATCACGTCGCCCACAATACGGGCCGACTTTTTGTACGGGCGATTCCAGTCGTTATTGAGCTCGTGCATTGCGAAAAGCACGCGCCGATGCACGGGTTTGAGGCCATCTCGCGCATCAGGCAAGGCCCGCCCGACAATCACGCTCATCGCGTAGTCGAGGTAGCTGCGCCTCATCTCCTCTTCTAGGCTGATGGGCAAGGTTTCTTTGGCGAACTGGGTCATCGGGAGCTTGGAGTGCGGTGGTTTAGGTCCATTTTAGGGCTAAGACTGTGTAGCGATGGCGCAACATATCGAGGCAAAATGGATTTCGTCGATCGGTATCTGGCGCCGCGCAGCCTCAGTTGCAATGTTGCGTCTGGCATAATGAATCGAACGCTTAGGGTGGTGGTCACCCCCAGCGTCCCGACTCGCCGCGCGGCTGCGGCTCTTTCCCCAAGAGGAGAACCATGAAGAAATTGAACAAAGTGGCGATGTTGTTTGCCTCTGCAGCGCTCGCAACCGCCGCAGGCGCTCAAACCGTCGACAACTGGAGGAACGCTTCGGGCACGGTTTGGAAAAACGGTACCAACGAATACTGCTGGCGTGACGCCAACTGGACGCCTGCCACGGCCGCTCCAGGCTGCGATGGCGCCATCGTTGCTGCGCCCGCTCCTGCTGCTGCACCAGCACCTGCCCCAGCCGCTGCCCGAGCACCCGCGCCTGCACCAGCACCTGCCCCAGCTCCAGCTCCTGCAGCCGCTACCAAGGTGACCTACGCCGCCGACGCTTTCTTTGATTTCGACAAATCGGTGCTGAAGCCAGAAGGTCGTGCAAAGCTCGACGACCTGGTCTCCAAGGTCAAGGGCATTAACCTCGAGGTGATCATCGCCGTGGGTCACACCGACTCCGTGGGCTCCGATGCTTACAACCAAAAGCTGTCGGTGCGTCGTTCTGAGGCCGTGAAGGCTTATCTGGTGTCCAAGGGCATCGAAAAGAACCGCGTTTACACCGAAGGCAAGGGCGAAAAGCAGCCTGTTGCCGACAACAAGACTTCTGAAGGCCGCGCGAAGAATCGCCGCGTGGAAATTGAGGTGGTTGGCACCCGCGCTGCCAAGTAATCTTCGGATTGCCTCCGCCGAAAGCCCCGTTTACGGGGCTTTTTTGCGTGCGTGTCCAAGAGCGTGCGCACCCTGAACACGGGGCGTCCAAATGTTGTGGCGCAGGCCTGGTGCGTTGTTAGCTGGCCGTTGGTCAAGCATCGTCTGGATGGCGCCACCAAGCGTCGCGACTGGGCATGTAACCACGAAGCGCCTGTGAGCAGGTCGACATGGCGCAGACGCGGTGGTAGCGCCTTTGCGGTGCGAGTTGGTCTTTGACCGGTTGGTGCGGATTCGCAATCATCGTCCTCAGAACGGACGCTCATGGGATGGATGTGTCCCGCGCCGATCTGGTGGGTCGGTGGGGAGGTTCGCATTGGGGCAAAATCGACGCATGAGTGAAACAGTAAATGCTGACCCGGCCGAACTCGCCAAATTCTCCGAACTGGCCCACCGCTGGTGGGATCCAGACAGCGAGTTCAAACCGCTGCATCAAATCAACCCCCTGAGGTTGGAATGGATCAACACCCTCTGCGACCTGCGCGGCAAACGGGTTCTGGATGTCGGTTGTGGCGGCGGTGTCCTGGCTGACTCGCTAGCGCGCAAGGGGGCCCAGGTGACCGGGATTGACCTTGCGTCCAAGGCCCTGCGCGTGGCCAAACTTCATGCACTGGAGGCAGGTACCACTGGCGTGGAATATCGCGAGGTGAGTGCAGAAGCCCTTGCCGATGAAGACCCGGCTGGTTACGACGTCGTCACGTGCATGGAGATGCTCGAGCACGTTCCAGATCCCGGCTCCGTGGTTCGGGCCTGTGCAAGCTTGGTCAAGCCTGGTGGTTGGGTGTTCTTCTCCACGATCAACCGGAACGCCAAGGCTTTCTTGCTTGCCATTGTGGGCGCCGAGTATGTGATGAACATGCTGCCGCGTGGTACCCACGAGTATGCAAAGATGATCAAACCGAGTGAGCTGGCGACGTACTGTCGCGCTGCCGGACTCGCTGTACACAGCACGCGCGGCCTTTCCTACAACCCGCTGACCGAGCGCTACCGGCTGAATGCAGATACGGGCGTCAACTATCTTTTCGCAACCCGTCGCTTGGCCTGATATGGTGTCTTTTAACAACGTACGTGCGGTGCTTTTCGACCTGGATGGCACTCTGATTGACAGTGCTCCTGATCTGGCCGCTGCTGCAAACGCAATGCGTGCAGTCCGAGGTTTGGAGCCACTTCCCTTCGAACGCTACCGTCCCGTTGCGGGTGCTGGTGCCCGCGGCTTGCTAGGGGTAGCTTTCGGTCTTACGCCCGACCATGACCACTTTCCTGCAATGCGGGAAGAGTTTTTCGCAAGCTATGAGTCCTGCATGATGGAGCGTACGCACGCATTTGATGGTGTGGCCGAACTGATCGACACCATCGCAACCAAAGGGCTGCTGTGGGGGGTGGTGACGAATAAGGCAACACGTTTCACAGCACCGCTGACCTCAGCGATCGACCTGTTCCGAGGCGCTGGCACGATCATCAGCGGCGACACGACGCCCCACTGCAAGCCGCACCCTGCGCCGCTGCTGGAGGCGGCTGCCCGCTTGGGGGTCACTCCTTCTCAATGCATCTACGTCGGCGACGATGAGCGAGATATGGTGGCTGGGCGAGCCGCCGGCATGGGGGCGATCGCCGCGTTGTACGGCTATCTTGGAGCCGACACGGATTTGTCTGCTTGGCCTAGCCATGGCGCAATTAAATCTCCTGGCGAGCTCTTGAATTTCCTTGGGACGGTCTAAAATGAACCTTGAGGGGCTGTCCTGGTTTCGACGTGGGTTCGGAATCGGTGTGGTGCATGTCGAGCTTGATTCACGCTCGTTAATCTCGATTTAACAAACTAACTGCAAACGACGAACGTTTCGCACTCGCTGCTTAATTGCCAGTGAGCCTTGCAACAGTCGGCCTATGGGCTGGGCAAGGGGGTTGTGAGCAATCACGACCTCCCGGCTGCAAGGATAATTACATAGGCTGGTTCTGATCCGGGTACCTTGGGTTGGGGCGAGAAACTAGGGTGCTGGCGGCCGGTGTAGCGTGCGACTGCGCGATTTCGGCGGCGAGACTCAAATCAGACCGCTAAACATGTAGATCTGCCCGATAAAGGCTTGCGGACGCGGGTTCAATTCCCGCCAGCTCCACCATCCACCAAAACAAAGGCCGCCAAGGAACACCACCTGGCGGCCTTTTTCATTTGCAAATCAGTTACCTGAATCCGTGACCTGATGGTCGATATTTTGCTGATTCTCCATTGAAGTCAACGACTTGGATGCTATGTGACGTTTCACCCAGCAGGTGAAGCGACCATGACCGACTTTGTAATCAAACAATTGCCCTACGACTTGAGCAACCAGGCCGGTCTGGCCCTGATTGGCAAGCATCTCAAGCGCATCAACAT
>NZ_JBKDRI010000026.1:0-16111 GCF_046341535.1 Acidovorax sp.
TCCATCACAGCCAGGCACACATCCAGGCCGATCATGTCGGCCAGCGCCAGCGGGCCGATGGGCTGGTTGCAGCCGAGCTTCATTCCGGCGTCAATATCCTCTGGAGTGGCCAGGCCCTCGGCCAGCACAAAGAAGGCCTCGTTGATCATGGGCACCAGGATGCGGTTGACCACGAAGCCCGGGGCGTTCTTGACGGTGATGGGGCTCTTGCCCAGCGCTTGGGCCAGGGCCTTCACGGCGTCGTGCGTGGCATCACTGGTTTGCAGGCCGCGGATGATCTCTACCAGCGCCATCATCGGCACGGGGTTGAAGAAGTGCATGCCGATGAACCGGTCGGCGCGGCTGGTGGCGGCGGCCAGCTTGGTGATGGAGATCGACGAGGTGTTGGACGCAATGATCACCTCGGGCGCGACGATGTCGTCCACCTGCTTGAGGATCTTGAGCTTGAGCTCGTAGTTCTCGGTGGCCGCCTCAATGACAAGCTGCGCGGCCTTCAGGTCGTCGTAGCGGGTCGAGGTGGTGATGCGCGCCAGGGCGGCGTCCTTGTCGGCGGCGCTGATTTTTTCCTTTTTGATCAGGCGGTCCAGGCTGCCCGCCACGGTGGCCAGGCCTTTTTGCACGGCTGCATCCGAGATGTCCACCATCACCACCGCGATGCCCGACACCGCGCACGCCTGCGCAATGCCGTTGCCCATCGTGCCCGCGCCGATGATGCCAACCGTTTGAATCGTCATATAGAGAGCTCTCTTCAAAGTGAAACAGACGGGCCCGATGGTAAAGCGAATCGAACGCTCGTTCGGTTATGGTGCCCCGACACGGACCTCCATGGCCCGACCACAAGGGACAAAAAAGCATGTTTGACTACATCGTGATCGGCGGCGGCTCAGCCGGCTCGGTGCTGGCAGGGCGCCTGACCGAAGACCCCGCCGTGCGGGTGTGCCTGCTGGAGGCGGGCCCGGCGGACCGCAGCGTGTTCATCCACTGCCCGGCCGGGCTGGCCGTGATGGCCAAGTTCGAGCTCAACGGCTGGGGGCTCAACACCACGCCGCAGCCTGCGCTGAACCACCGCCGGGGGTATCAGCCCCGTGGCAAGGTGCTGGGCGGCTCCAGCTCCATCAACGCCATGGTCTATGTGCGCGGTCAGCATGCCGACTACGACCACTGGGCCGCGCAGGGCAACCCCGGCTGGGGCTGGGCCGATGTCAAGCCGTACTTTCTGCGCGCCGAAAACAACGAACGCGGTACGGACGACTGGCATGCCCAGGGGGGGCCGTTGAACGTGGCCGACCTGCGCTCGCCCAACCGCTTCAGCCACTTGTTCACGCAGGCGGGCGTGCAGGCGGGCCACCAGCACAACCCCGACTTCAACGGCGCGGTGCAAGACGGGGTGGGCCTGTACCAGGTCACCCATAAAAACGGCGAGCGCCACAGCGCGGCCAAGGGCTACCTCACGCCCCACCTGGGCCGGCCCAACCTGCAGGTGGTCACAGGCGCGCGGGCCACGCGCATCCTGTTTGAGGGCCGCCGCGCCGTGGGGGTGGAATACCGCCAGGGCGGCAGCGTGCAGCGGGTGCAGGCGCGGCGCGAGGTGCTGCTCAGCGCCGGCGCGCTGCTGTCGCCGCAACTGCTGATGCTCTCGGGCATCGGGCCGGGCGCGCACCTGCACCAGATGGGCATTGCGGTGATGCACAACCTGCCCGGCGTTGGCGCCCACCTGCACGACCACCCCGATGTGGTGCAGGTGCTGGATGCGCCCCACCTGAAGGACCTGTTTGGACTGTCTCTGGCAGGCATGGTGGCCACCGTGCGCGGCATGGCCGAATGGCGCAGGCAGCGCACGGGCATGCTCACCACCAACTTTGCGGAGGCCGGGGGCTTCATCAAAAGCGCTCCCGGCGAGCCTGTGCCCGACCTGCAACTGCACTTCGTGATTGGCAAGCTGGTGGACCACGGCCGCAAGACGGTGCTCGGCCACGGCTACTCGGGCCATGTGTGCCTGCTGCAGCCCAAAAGCCGCGGCCGGGTGACGCTGGCGCACAGCGACCCCATGGTCCTGCCGCTGGTGGACCCGAACTTCCTGGCCGACCCCGACGACATGCAGCGCATGGTGCGCGGCTTCAGGCGGCTGCGCGAGATCCTGGCGCAACCCGCCCTGGCGCAATTCGGTGCCAGGGAGCTGCCCGCCACAGCAGGCGCGCAGACCGATGCCGAGATCGAGGCCGTTATCCGCCAGTACGCTGACACCATCTACCACCCGGTGGGCACCTGCCGCATGGGCCCGGGGCCGCTGGATGTGGTGGACTCCAACCTGCGCGTGCATGGCCTCGATGGCCTGCGCGTGGTGGACGCCTCCATCATGCCGCGCATCGTCAGCGGCAACACCAACGCGCCCACGGTGATGATTGCCGAGAAGGCGGTGGATTTGCTGCGCGCGTCGGCCTGAGCCGGGCTTGCCGGGGGCGGGGCAGTGCCCTCCCGGGACGGCGCAAGCACCCCGTCCGGGAAAAATCAAGCATTTTTAGGCCGGTTACGCGTGACGCTATTCGCTAAGCTGCTATCTAAATTATAGCAAATCGGCGCAATGCCTTCAGCCGCGAAACCGGCGCCGCGTCAACGCCAACGCCAACCAGTAGGCTGCCACCGTGGTCACCACCAGCACGGTCCCGTGTCGCCAGGGCGCGTCGGGCCAGCGATCCATGAACAGGGGGCGCACCAGCTCCACGGCATTGGTCAGGGGCAGCCAGTCTGACATCGCGCGCACAACGGGCGGCAACTGATCGCGCGGAAAAAACACGCCCGACAGGAACATCATGGGCGTGAGCACCAGCGTGAAGTAGTACGTGAAAAAGTCGTAGCCCTTGGCCAGCGCGTTAAAGATGAGCGCAATGCTGGAGAACATGATGCCCACAAACAGCAGCACCGGCCACGCCACCAGCAGCTTGGGGCTGTGGCTGATGCCCAAAGCGAGCATCACGCCCAAAATGGCCGTCACCGTGAACAGGGCCTTGAAGGCGGCCCACAGCATCTCGGCCAGCACCACGTCATCGAGCCGCACGGGCGCGTTCATGATGCCGTCCCAGGTTTTTTGCACATGCATGCGCGAGAACGCCGAATACAGCGCCTCAAAGCTCGCGGCGTTCATGGCGCTCATGCAGATGGAGCCACTGGCCAGAAACAGGATGTACGGCACCGGCTCGCCCTGCACCGTGATCTGCCCCACCAGCGCGCCCATGCCATAGCCAAACGCCACCAGCCACATCAACGGCTCGGCGATATTGCCCACCAGGCTGGGGAGGGCCAGCTTGCGCCAGACCAGCAGGTTGCGCAGAAAGACCGGCCAGCAGCGGGTGGACAGGCTGGGCGCGCGCCACACCGAGTCGGGCGCGGGGGCTGCGGCGTGATGTGCGGAGTCGGACATGGCTTGCATGGGCCCTATTGTGCGGCGTCAGTCGCTGGGCCCGTTGGCGAGGCTCCGGGCACGGCCATTGCTTGCAGCTTGCCCATGTCCGCCAACGTTCTCCACCTGTCCGCGGGCCAAGCCGCCCTGTGGCAGCACCGCCTGGACCTGATGCTCGCATCCACCGGCGAGGGCGTCTTCGGCGTGGACCTGGCGGGCAACTGCGTGTTCATCAACCGCGCGGGCGCTCAGATGATCGGCTTTGCGGCCGACGAGGTGATGGGCCGCAACATGCATGCGCTCACCCACCACTCGCACGCCGATGGCAGCCCGTATGCCGACAGCGACTGCCCGATCTTCAACGCCTTTCGCGCCGGGCTGCCCTGCCGGGTCGATACCGAGGTGTTTTGGCGGCGCGATGGCTCGTCGTTCGCGGTCGAGTATTCCAGCCACCCCATCGTCGAGGGCGACACGGTGCAAGGCGCGGTCATCACCTTCGTGGACATCACCGGGCGCAAGCAGGCGGCCGATGCCCTGCAGCGCGCGCACGACGACCTGGCCCGCGCCAACGATGAGCTGGAGCAGCGCGTGGCCCAGCGCACGGCCGAGCTGTCCAGCGCCCTGGCCCAGTTGCGGGAACTCTCGGCCTATTCCGAGCAGGTGCGCGAAGAAGAGCGCACCCGCATCGCCCGCGAGGTGCACGACGAGCTGGGCAGCCTGCTGGTGGCGTTGAAGATGGACGTGAACTGGCTGCACAAGCGCCTGGGCGAGCAAGAAGGCCGCACCGCCGAGGCGGCGGGCGACATGCGCACCCAGATGCGCTGCAAGTGCCAGAACATGAGCCGCCTGATCGAGAACGCCGTGGACAACGTGGGGCGCATCATCACCGACCTGCGCCCCAGCATACTGGACCACCAGGGCCTGTGGGCCGCGCTGGAATGGCAGGCGCAGGAGTTCGTGCAATCGGCCGAGCTGACCCTGACCTGGCGCATGGACGTTCCCGCTGACCTGCAACTTCCCGAACCGGCGGCGATGGCTGTTTTTCGGATCTTTCAGGAGATGCTGAGCAACGTGGGCCGCCACGCACAGGCCAGCGCCATCGACATCGCCATGGGGGTGCAGGACGGCGTGCTGGAGCTGCGCGTGCAGGACAACGGCGTGGGCGCCACGCGGCAGGCGCTGGAGGCGCCCACCGCCTACGGCGTGATGGGCATGCGCGAGCGGGCGCGGCAGCTGGGGGGGCAGTTCCACATCCACAGCGAGCCCGGCCGGGGTTCGTGCCTGCGCCTCTTGATTCCGCGGGAGCTGGCATGAGCGCCGCCATCCGCGTGCTGCTGGGCGACGACCATCGCATCGTTCGCGAAGGCCTCAAGCAGGTGCTGGCCGACCCGGCCAACGGGCCACCCGAAATCGTGGTGGCAGGCGAGGCCACGCAGGGGCAGGAGGTGCTGTCAGAGGTCGCACAGCGTGGCGGCACCCAGGGGCTCGACCTGGTGCTGCTGGACATCGCCATGCCGGGCATGGACGGGCTGGAAGTGCTGCAGGCACTGCGCACTGCGTGGCCCGCGCTGCCGGTGCTGATGCTCAGCACCTACCCCGAGCGCCAGTACGCCGTGCGCTGCATCCAGATGGGCGCTGCGGGCTACCTGCACAAAAGCGCCGACCCCGACGACATGGTGGCTGCGGTGCGCAAGGTGGCTGCGGGCGGGCGCTACCTGACCGAAACCACGGCCCAGGCGCTGGCCGGGGCCGTGGAGCGCACCGGCGTGGTGCGCGCGGTTCAGCCGGGGCTGCCCGTGGGCGTGGAGGCGCTTTCGTACCGGGAGCACCAGGTCTTTCGCCTGCTCACGGCGGGGCACAGCGTGAGCGAAATTGGTGCACAGCTCAAGCTGGCACCCAACACCGTGAGCACCTACCGCGCCCGCATTCTCGAAAAAACCGGCGCACGCAACGACGTAGAGCTGGCCCTGCTGGCCCGTGCGCTGCCGCAGGGCTGAGTTTTTGGTCCATCGGCGGGGTGCGTGTAGTGCTGGCCCTACACGGTGTCGACGCCAGCACCACGAAATGCATGCAGGGCCGTTGGCGGACCACAAGCTGGCCCGTCCTTTGCGTAGAGCCTTGCACCAATCCTTCGAGGTGTGCCATGTCTGAATTCTTCTCGCCGTTTGATGCCGACCGTCCTTTGATGCTCAAGTGCAGCTGTGGCCGTGACCACAGCGCCGCAGACCACCACGCCGAGGTGGTTGCCGATGCGGCCGCTGCCAAGCTGCGCGAGCGCAGCCTCGCCGGCGAATTCGAGGCCTACAGCAACGAGTTCATCGAGGCCACGCTGGTCAAGGCGCTGTTTCCGCACGACGAGGTGCGCCGCCGCTTCCTGCGCGCCGTGGGCAAGGGCACGGCCATGGCCGCCATCAGCAGCGTGCTGCCTGTGGCCAGCCTGCAGGCCATGGCCCAGGAAAAGCAGGGCGCGCTGGAAAAAACCAACCTCAAGATCGGCTTCATCCCGATCACCTGCGCCACGCCGCTGATCATGGCGCACCCGCTGGGCTTTTACAGCAAGCAGGGCCTCAATGTCGAGGTCACCAAAACGGCAGGCTGGGCCCTCATCCGCGACAAGATGATCAACAAGGAGTACGACGCCACGCACTTTTTGTCGCCCATGCCGCTGGCCATCTCGATGGGCCTGGGCTCCAACGCCACGCCCATGAACGTGGCCACCATCCAGAACGTGAACGGCCAGGCCATCACGCTCGCCCTCAAGCACAAGGACAACCGCGATCCCAAGAACTGGAAAGGCTTCAAGTTCGCCATCCCGTTCGAGTACAGCATGCACAACTTCCTGCTGCGCTACTACCTGGCCGAGGCGGGCCTGAACCCCGACACCGATGTGCAACTGCGCGTGGTGCCACCGGCCGAGATGGTGGCCAACCTGCGCGCCGGCAACATCGACGGTTTCCTGGGCCCTGACCCCTTCAACCAGCGCGCCGTGTTCGAGGAAGTCGGCTTCATTCACCTGCTGACCAAAGATCTCTGGAACGGTCATCCCTGCTGCGCCTTTGGCACCAGCACCGAGTTCATCCAGAAGAACCCCAACACGTTCGCGGCCCTGTACCGCGCGGTGCTCACCTCGGCCGCCATGGCACGCAAGCCCGAGAACCGCGAGCTGATTGCCAAGGTGATTGCGCCGCAGGCCTACCTGAACCAGCCCGAGGCGGTGCTCAACCAGGTGCTGACCGGCAAGTTTGCCGATGGCCTGGGCAAGATCCAGAACGTGCCCGACCGCGCCGACTTCGACCCCATGCCCTGGCAGAGCATGGCCGTGTGGATGCTCACGCAGATGCAGCGCTGGGGCTACATCAAGGGCGAGGTGGACTACCGGCAGATTGCCGAAAAGGTGTTCCTCATCACCGATGCCAAAAAGCAGATGAAGGCGCTGGATCAAAAGGTGCCCGATGGTGCCTACCCCAAGTTCAAGATCATGGGCAAGGAGTTCGACGCCGCCAAGGCTGCGGAATACGCCAACAGCTTCGCGATCCGCAAGGCGGGCTGACATGGCTTCGACCAACCACCTCCATCTGCGCGCGGCGATGCTGTCGGTGCTGATTTTTCTGGCCCTGCTGGGCATCTGGTACATCGCCACTGTGCCCACCGGGGCTGCCGCCGGGCCCGGCGCGGGCATGACGGCCGAGCAGATCGAGTACGCCAAGATGATGGGCAAGGACCCCGGTGCCAGCACCAAGACCAGCGGGTTCCCCACGCTGGGCGCCATGGGCAGCACGGTGTGGGGCCATCTGTCCAACCCGTTCTACGACAACGGCCCCAACGACAAGGGCATCGCCATCCAGCTGGCACATTCGCTGGGCCGCGTGGCGCTGGGCTTTGGTCTGGCCTGCCTGGTCGCCATACCGCTGGGCTTTGTCATCGGCATGTCGCCACTGCTGCGCCGCGCGTTCGATCCGTTCATCCAGGTGCTCAAGCCCATCAGTCCGCTGGCGTGGATGCCGCTGGCGCTCTACACCATCAAGGATTCGTCGATTTCGGGCATCTTCGTGATTTTCATCTGCTCGGTGTGGCCCATGCTGGTGAACACGGCGTTTGGCGTGGCCTCGGTCAAGCGCGAGTGGCTCGCCGTGTCGGCCACGCTGGAGGTCAACCCGCTGCGCAAAGCCTTCCTTGTGATCCTGCCCGCCGCAGCGCCCACCATCCTCACGGGCATGCGCATCAGCATGGGCATTGCGTGGCTGGTGATCGTGGCCGCCGAGATGCTGGTGGGCGGCACGGGCATTGGCTACTTCGTCTGGAACGAGTGGAACAACCTCTCGCTCACCAACGTGATCTTCGCCATCGTGGTGATCGGTGTGGTGGGCATGTTGCTGGACCTGGCCTTTGGCCAGCTGCAAAAGGTGGTGACCTATGTGGAGTGAGGTGACCCAGCGTGCCGCTGTGCCCGCCCCCGACACCCGTGACCCCCAGCAACGAAAGGCTGCCCCCGTGACCGGATTCCTGCAGATTGAAAAACTGGGCAAGGCGTATCTGCCCGCCAAGCCGGTGTTTGCCGATGTGTCCTTCACGCTCGACAAGGGTGAGTTCGTCTGCATCATCGGCCACTCGGGCTGCGGCAAGACCACCATCCTGAACGTGCTGGCGGGGCTGGATACGGCCACCTCGGGCAACGTCATCATGGACGGCCGCGAAGTGTCGGGCCCGAGCCTGGACCGGGGTGTGGTGTTTCAAAGCCATGCCCTCATGCCCTGGCTTACGGTGCGCCAGAACATCGCCTTTGCCGTCAAGTCGCGCTGGCCCGAATGGAAGTCCGCCCAGGTCAACGCGCACGTCGAGAAGTTCGTGGCCCTGGTGGGCCTGAGCCCGGCCATCGACAAGAAGCCCGCGCAACTGTCTGGCGGCATGAAGCAGCGTGTGGGCATTGCGCGCGCCTTTGCCATTCAGCCCAAGATGCTGCTGCTGGACGAGCCCTTCGGGGCGCTCGATGCGCTCACGCGCGGCACCATCCAGGACGAGCTGATGACCATCGTGCGGCAGACGCAGCAGACGGTGTTCATGATCACGCACGACGTGGACGAGGCCATCTTGCTGGCCGACCGCATCCTGCTCATGAGCAACGGCAACGAAACGCCCCAGGGCTACCGGCCCGGCGGCATTGCCGAGGTCGTGGTCAACCCGCTGCCGCGCGAGCGCACCCGCGCCAGCCTGCACCATCTGGAAGGCTATTACGGGCTGCGCAACCACATCGTGGACTTCCTGGTCACCCGGGCGAAGGCGTGAACACCCCCTGAGTCGCTTCGCGCCTTCCCTCTCAAGGGGGACGCCGCCCGTGCGGCGGGGCGGCCCTTGCACGGCTGCCCTGGCCCGAATCGCGCCCATTTTTAATCCCTCTTTATCAAGGAGCCATCACCATGAACCGCAACGACGTCACCGAAAAAATCATCAGCACCAAGGTCGCCAAGGGCCTGCAATGGGAGGCCATTGCCAAGAAGGTGGGCCAATCGAAAGAATGGACTACAGCGCTGTGCCTGGGCCAGATGACCGCCACGCCCGAACAGGCCAAGGCGGTGGGCAAGATCTTCGGCCTGACGGCCGAGGAGCAAAAGTGGCTGCAGGTCGTGCCCTACAAGGGCTCGCTGCCCACGCCCGTGCCCACCGACCCGCTGATCTATCGCTGGTACGAAGTGGTCAGCGTGTACGGCGCGACCATCAAGGAGCTGATCCACGAAGAGTTTGGCGACGGCATCATGAGCGCCATCGACTTCAGCATGGACATCCAGCGCGAGGCCAACCCCCATGGCGACCGCGTGAACGTGGTGCTGTCGGGCAAGTTCCTGCCGTACAAGCAGTACTGACCCTCAAAACGGCAGTTGACCGCTGGTCACCTTGGCGCACACCGCGTGGACTCCTTGCCTGGCACCCCAACAGCAGCGCTGGCAAATGCATCCAACTGCCGTTTTTAGGCTGACCTTGCCGGAAGGGAACCCGGTTCCGCGCCGATGAACCCCCGCTGCGCCACTGGTTTACCCGTGGCGCCCCCGTTGTGCTCGCAGGCGGCCTAACATCGGGGGCATCCGTGATGTGATGAAGGGGCGATGGTGCAACGGCGACAACTGATCCAGGCCAGTCTGGCTGCGGCGCTGCCGCTGACGTCCTCGGGCGTGACTGCCACGGAACCCGACGCGGCAACGCTGCTGCGCCAGGGCGGCGTGGTGGTTGCGTTCCGCCATGCCCTGGCGCCCGGCACCTTCGATCCGCCGGGCTTTCGTGTGGACGACTGCCGCACCCAGCGCAATCTGAGCGAAGAGGGGCGCGAGCAAGCGCGCGCCATCGGGCGCTGGTTTCAGGCCCAGGGCCTGCAGCCCGCGCGGGTGCGATCCAGCCCCTGGTGCCGTTGCCTCGACACGGCACGACTGGCCTTCAACCAGGCCGAAGCCTGGCCCGCGCTCGCCTCACCGCACGGCGCAGCAGAGGCTACCAGCGCCGCGCACCTGCGTGAGCTGCGCGAGGGCTTGGCCGCTGTATCGCAGCAGCGCGGGCGCTTCGAGGTCTGGGTCACGCACATGTTCGTGCTGTCGGCTCTGGCCGATGCCAACACCGATTCGGGCGAGGGCCTGCTGCTGCGCGCCGAGGGGGGTGCCCTGCGGGTGCTGGCGCGGCTGCGCGTAGCCTAGGAGCCTGTCGGACTTGGAAATCGTCGGCTGCAAATCGACCGCAGCGGTCCATTTTTAACCGCCTTTTTGCCCCATAGCTCGGCTATGGGGCTGCAAATTCGGCAAAAACTGTACTCGCTGGGGCCGATTTTCGCTTTCGACGCTCCAAGTCCGACAGGCTCCTAGCCGCGCCCAGGTTGCGCTCAGGCCGCCGGCGCACCCGACTGGCGGCGTGGGTGGGCGCGAGCGAAAGGCTCCAGCGTTTGGCAGCGCGCCACGATGCGCTCGATGGTCGGGATGTCCTCCACTTCGATCTGAAACACCTGCATCACCGCCATCACGCTGGCCAGGCAGATGTCGGACAACGTCGGGGTGTCACCGTGACAGTACAGGCCGGTGTCCGATTCGCTGGCCAGCCGCTGCTCCACGGCGCGCAGGCCGGTGCCGAACCAGTGCGTCTGCCAGGCACGCCAGTCGGCATCGTCAAAGCGGCCCTGCGTCATGAGGTACTTCTTCACCCGTGGCGTGATCAGCGGGTGCGTGTCGGCTGCCAGCATGCCCGCCAGCCCGCGCACGCGGGCGCGGCCGTGTCGGTCGGGTGGCAGCAGCGGCGGTTCGGGCTGCGTTTCTTCCAGAAATTCCAGGATGGCGAGCGACTGTGTCAGCGGCGCATGGCCCGGCTCCACCAGCGTCGGGATGCCGCCCAGCGGGTTGAGCGCGCGGTAGGCCGGGGTGTGCTGTTCGCCGGCGTCGAGGTTGACGATGTGCTCGTGCGCCTGCAGCCCCTTCATGGCCAAGGCCACGCGCACGCGGTAGGTGGCTGAGGTGCGCCAGAAGCCATAAAGGTCGAAAGTCGGCATAGTGCTCAGTGCAGCGTTAGTGGCAGCGACGTTGTTTTCACACGCACCGGCGCCGGTCTCGTTTCGTAGGGCTGTGGAGTGCCACCACAGATGTCGGCCGCGATGGTACGCGCCTGGCGGGCAATCGGTTCAATAAAGCGGCTGGCCTGCCCGTTCACGGTGATGCAGTCGCCCAGGGCGTGGATGCGCGGGTCGCTGGTGCGCAGCGTGGCGGGCTCCACGTCAATGCCATTGCGCCACGCCAGCCCGGCGCTGTGCGCCAGCCGGTTCGGTGTCTGCAGGCCGGTGGCGGCGATCACCTGGTCGGCCAGGAAGTTTTGGCCGCATGCGGTGGCAAGGTGGTAGTGCCCGTTCAATCGACTCAGTTGCGCCACGCTCACGCCGCCGACAAAGCGAATCGGCAGGTCTTGCCAGGCCTGGAGCATCTGCGCGCCGGCCTGCGCGTCGTGCCAGCGCGCCAGCGGTTCCGGCTGCGTATCCAGCAGCGTGATGCGGTGGCCGCCCAGCGCGAGGTCGTTGGCCAGTTCGCTGCCGATCAGACCGGCGCCGACGATCAGCACGTCCCTCGGGGTGTTGCCCAAGGCTGCACGCAACTGCAGATAAGCGCCCAGGTGGTTCACGCGCCAGCACAGCGCGGCGGGCAGGCCGGAGGGCAGCGCCGGTTGCGCGCCGTGGGCCAGCACCAGCCGGTCGTAGCGCAAGGTGCCGCGCGTGGTGCGCAACTGCTGCGTGTCAGCGCAGATGCGGATGGCATGGGTGTGCGCCAGCAGGCGCACGTTCAGGCGCTGCGCGGCGGCGGTGCCGGTTTCGCGTACCAGTTTTCCGGTACTGAGCTGGCGGGCCACGGCCACCGACAGCAGGGGTTTGTCGTACACATCACCGGCGCAGGCCGTCACCACGGTGATCGGCAGCGCGGCATCCATGGCGCGCAGCGTCTCGGCCAGTTGCCAGCCCGCGCGGCCGGCGCCGACGATCACCACGCCGGGAGTCTGGCGCGCTGCAGGCGCAGGCCCGCAGACGGCCTGCGCCCGCAGCGCGGCCAGGTCGGGGGGTGTGTAGGGCGCGAAGTCGGCCTTGGTCACACCGCACAGCGGGCAGGCCCAGTCGTCGGGGATGTCCGCCAGTCGCGTGCCGGGGGGCAGGCCACCATCGGGGTCGCCCTCGGCTTCGTTGTAGATGTAGCCGCAGGCGTTGCAGATGTATTGCTGCCAGGGCGCCAGGGCTTGCGCTGCGCCGCCAGCCCGCAACAACTGTTCGCCCTGGGCGTTTCCAAGGGCTTGCAGGGCCTGGACTAGCTTGGCCTGAACGGGTTTTTCGGCTTCTTCGGAGCGATGTTTCGGCGTGTTCATGCCGGCATCTCCTCGGTGCTGAGCCGGGCGATCTCTTTGCGCAGGTGCTTGATGGCGGGCGTGACGATGGCCACGAAGTGCGACTCGCGCACGCGGCGCTGCACGTCCGAACTCATCAGGTAGCCGCGCGCGCCCTGGTGCATCAGGGCTGATTGGGCGGCGCGCAGGCACAGCTCGGCACCGTGGGCCCGCGCATCGAGTACGTCGATGAAGAACCCGGTGCTGCCGTCCAATGGCGTCTCGGCCAGCGTCATCACGCGGGCGGTGAGCGCATCGAGCTCGGCCTGCAGTGCGGCTGGCCGGTCTTCCAGGAACTGGTTGACGTGGCCCAGGGGTGCCTCGACCGCCCACATCGAGTCGATGGCACCCTGCGTGACACCCAAAGCTATGCCACATTGCAGCATCACGAAGGCGGCGCGAATGCGTGCGATGAAGGGCCGGGTGGGGTCGGCCATGATGTCGGCCGTGCCGATGAAATGGTCTTGCAGCCGCAGGGCCCAGGTGCCCGTGCCCTCCATGGCCGAGAAGCTGGGGCATTCGCGCATCTCCACGCCGGGGGCATCGCAGCGCAGCAGGAACATCACCTCGCGCTGGCTGGTGCTGCCATCGGCCTCCACCACCGCCGCAATGGCGCCGCAGTAATGGTGGGGCCCCAGGTTGCTGACCCAGGGCAGGGTGCCGTTGACGCGATAGCCGCCTTCCACCGGCGTGGCCTTGAGCAGCAGACTTTCGATCTGCGCGTAGCTTTTCATGGGGTTGGACAGCGCGGTGCCGCCCAGGCTGGCCCCGCTGGCGTGGCGCTGCAGCACCGCGCCCGCCAGCGCCGGGTTGCCCGACTGCTGCAGGTACAGCCCGCACACGGCCTGGCACCACATCATGAAGCCGGTGGCGCCGCACACGCGCGAGACCTCTGCCATGGCGCGGATGGCCAGCGCATAGCTGCCCGCGCCCACGGGGGGATCCAGGTGCGCGCTCATGGCTCCCAGTGCGGCCAACTCGCGCAGTACCGCCGCCGGGTAGTGGCCCTGGCGGTCGATGGCCTCCACCTGCTGCTGCAGCGGGCCTTGCGCCACGGCGCGCACGGCGGTCAGCAGTGCGTCGCCAGCGAGCGGTGGCAGGTGGGTGGCATCACGGGGCAGGTCGGCGGCGTTCATGGAGAGTCCTTGCGTGCGGTGGTCTGGCGTGTCCGTTCGCACTGAGCCGGTCGCGGGGCTTCGACCAGCGCAGCCAAAACGGGGGTCGGGCCGGTCGGGTCAGTCCGCCAGGCTGATCTCGAAGGGGATGGGGTTGCGCATGGTGTTGGCCACCGGCGAGTAAAAGTTGGCGTGCTGCACGATCTCGTCGAGCACCTCGCGCGGCGCGTCGCCCTCCAGCACGACCTTCACGCGGATGGCCTGAAAGCCCATCTCAGGGGGCGTCTTTTGCAGCGCGCCACCGGCGCCCCAGGCGGCGGGATTGCCGATGTCGCCTTCCATCAGGATCTCGATCTTGCTGAGCTTGACTTGCTTCCAGGTGGCCACGGCCGTGATGCCTACCGCCAGGCAACCGCCCAGGCCCGACAGCACGATTTCGCCGGGTGCGGGTGCGGTGTCTTGCCCGAACAGGTGCAGGGGCTCGTCCACCACCACGGGGGCGTGGTTGCCCACATAGCTGAGCGAGCGGTACTGGCCCTCCATCACCGTGCGGACCTTGTTGGTGCCCCGACTTGCCGGGTTGGCGCGGCCCTTGTCCGCAAAGGCCATCAGGCCGTCGCGGTCGATGGGGCGCAGGTGCGTGGTGATGGTGGTGACGGGGCCCGTGGGCTGGAGTGCAACAGTGGTCATGGCGGAGTCCTGGAAAACGCGGGGTGGCAGAAAGTCAGGGAGCCGGATGGCTCCTGCCTCTCTTATTGCAATGCCCATGCCAGCGGGTGCTGACACGTCTTTTTAGGGTGATAAACGCCATTAGCGCTTGTATTCATTGGTTTTATTGCTATTAAAGTAATAGCATTGCCCCGCGTGTGGTGTGCGCCTTGCGTCGCGGGCAGGGCGTAAGAGGAGACACTGTGTTGACACAATGTCAACACAGTGTCGGCATAGCCAGGAGGCAGGTCGCTAGGAGCCTGTCGGACTTGGAAATCGTCGGCTGCAAATCGACCGCAGCGGTCCATTTTTAACCGCCTTTTTGCCCCATCGCTCGGCTATGGGGCTGCAAATTCGGCAAAAACTGTCCTCGCCGGGGCCGATTTTCGCTTTCGACGCTCCAAGTCCGACAGGCTCCTAGCGCAGGCCGGCTTTGCGCAATCGGTAGCCAAACTGCCGCAGCGTCAGGCCCAGCGCCTGCGCCGCGCGCGACTGGTTGCCCTGGTGTGCCTGCAGCGCGGCCTGCAGGGCCTGCACGCTGTGCGAGCGGGCGGGCATGTATTCACGCACCAGCGGCGCTGCGGTTGCAGGCGCAGGCGCGTGGTCTGGCCGGGGCGCTGCGGCCACGGCCTGGGGGCGCGCCGCGTCCACCGCGCCTGCCGCTGCGGGCAGAAAACGCTCCAGCCGGGCGGGCGTGATCTGCGGGTCATCGGACAACAGCACCAGCCGCTCGATCACGTTCCCCAGCTCCCGGATGTTGCCCGGCCAGGGGTGGTCCTCCAGCCGCGCCAGCGCCTGGGCGGTCAGGTACACGTTGCGCTGGTGGGCCTGGTTGGCGCGGCTGACGAGGTGCAGGGCCAGCGCGCGGATGTCTTCGCGCCGCTCGGCCAGCGAGGGCAGCCGGATCGGGATGACGTTCAGGCGGTAGTACAAATCCTGCCGGAAGCGCCCGGCCTGCACTTCGTGCGCGAGGTCGCGGTGGGTTGCGGCCACCAGGCGCACGTTGACCTTCACCTCGCGCCGGCCGCCCAGGCGCACCAGGGTGCCCTCTTGCAGCGTGCGCAGCAGCTTGGCCTGCAGGGCCAGCGGCAGCTCGCCGATTTCGTCCAGAAACAGGGTGCCGCTGTCTGCCTGCTCGAACCAGCCCGCCCGCGAGGCGGCCGCGCCGGTGAACGCGCCCTTGTCGTGGCCGAACAGCTCGGACTCGAACAGCGACTCGGGTATGGCCGCGCAGTTGACCTTGATGAAGGGGCGGTCGTGCCGGTCGCTGGCCAGGTGCAGCGCGCGGGCGAACAGCTCCTTGCCTGTGCCTGACTGGCCCAGCAGCAGCACCGTGGCCTGTGTCCGGGATACCCGCTCAAGCTCGCCCAGCGCCTGCAGCAGCGCTGACGAACTGCCCACCAGGCCGTAGCGCGCGCTTTGCGTCTGCAGGGCCTGGGCCAGCACTTCATTGCGCGCCTGCAGTTGGCTGGTCTGCTCGGCCACCAGGGCTTGCAGCCGCAGAAGCTGGCCTGCCAGCGTGGCCAGCACGCGCAGCACCGCCAGGTCGTCGTTGAGGTGCCGCTGGCGGCTGCGGATGCGGTGGCAGGCCAGCACGCCCATGGGGGTGTTGTCGATCTCGATGGGCAGGGCGATGAAGGCCAGGGTCTCGGGCGGCAGTGCGTCGCGCTGCACCGCCCGCGCCAGGAACAGCGGATCGGCATCGATGTCCTGCACGATGGCAGGCTGGCCCGTGGCTAGCACCCGGCCGGTGATGCCCTCGCCCCAGGCGTAGCGGCCGCGCGCCATCTCGGCCCGGGTCAGCCCATAGGCGTGCTGGATGGAGGCGGTGCGGCTGGCGCCGATGGTGTCGGCATCGATCAGCACGATGCGGCCCCGGTTCAGGCCCAGCAGTTCGCTCATGAGGTGCAGCATCTCGCGCAGTACCCGGCCCGGCGCGAGGCTGCGGCCTACCAGCCGCATCACTTCGCGCATCAGCAGCAGCTCTTGCGCGTGCCAGTCGGTCGCG
>NZ_JBKDRI010000027.1:0-20181 GCF_046341535.1 Acidovorax sp.
GGGGCCGGTGTGCCTGGTTACCACGCCATAGCCTTTTGCAGCACATCAAAGCCCTGGCCAGAGCACTTGGCAGCCCAAAATCAACAGAAAAACTCGCTTCGCTCCGCCTTCGACCAATTGCCGTGAAATATTCGGGCTAGAAGCCAAGTGCAGCTGAGGTCGGCAGCTGTGCAGATACCGTGGAACTTGGTGGGGAGCGCCCGCTATGCTCAAGAAGCCGACCCACCAATGCAAACGCGGCCCCATGGCCGCGTTGATTCGACAGCGCACGCGCCTCGCAGGGCGCATGCACAAACCGCCTCGTATAAGGTTGCCCAAGGGGAAGTCACCATCGGGCAGGCGGTTACTGGAGATCTTGGGCGGTATTTCAGCAGGTTGCTCGCGTGCAAGCGAAAGCAGAATTAACTGGAATTCCGCATCACTCCCCCGATTCATCTACTGATACGTCAAGCCGCCTATTTCTCGAAATAGTAGCCCGAGCGCTGATAGCAGGTGCCGTTCTTTGTAGGGCCAAGATTCGTTATGGAGACCGCTGTTGTCGCGCTGCCTTCCTTAGGGTATCCTGAAGCGCAAACGCCAAACTTGTAGTTGTACTTACCTTGAGTCCAAAACGTTGCAACGAAGATTAGGCTATAGAAGCGTTCGTCTGAAGTCATCATGGCTGCCGCGTCGGTTTCTCTGTCTGGCAACCGTAATTTCGACTTTAGAAGGGCAAGCTCACTTGAATTGAGCGTTTCTCGATAGTTGTCAAAAGTTCGGCGTGGGAACAAATTCTGGTTGTAAGGCTCGCCTTGCATGTTGGGAATACTGGACCTCTCAAAAGGATAGAAGATTTCCAGCATCGTATCGCCGGTTGTGGACTCTGCCATGAAGAGCGTCGACGAATCTAGCGATTCAAGAGAGTTGATAACCGTACACACCGTGACGGGGTTGCCCCTTGTGGCGATTCCTGTTGAGCTCACGTTGGAGATGATTCCCGGGCGGTTGTTGACCGGATAGCACTCGGGTTGCGCGAAGGAAATTCCCGCGCAAGCTGACAGCAGCGTCACAAAGAGGCGTTTCATTGAGTTCTCTGTTGGAGTAAAAGCCCCCTGCGAGCACTGGCACAGGATGGATTGATGTTGGAGTTTACGCGTTTCCTGCTGCAGCTGCCGCGCATTTCCCAAGGCGGTGGGCTCAAGTAGAGGAGCTCTTTTTGGATCACAAATTTGCGATGTTGCACCAATAGTAAAAACTCAACCGTAGCCTTGTGGGCTACGTTGAGCCATGCATTTTGTCAATCCGTTGCGCGTGCATTGCCACGACGTTTGGCACTGCAACTCGAAACCGGGGATGCCCTCCGATTTATTGCATGCCGCACACCGATTTGTAACAGGTTGTCGGAATGCTGGTCTGCTGATGCTAGCTGCGAACGCTCAATCCCATAAAACGTCCGACAAGCGAACTTTTTTGAGGCCCCCAAGAGGTGAGTGACCATGAGGCAGGCGGCCAATAGAGTTTTTGAGTTTTGCAGCAGGCTGCTACTCGACCTTTGCCTTGGTGCGGAGGTCTTCCTGGAACTTTGACAGCTTTTGCTGCTGCAACTGCTGAGCCACCTGGGGCTTCACTTCTTCTAGTTTAGGCAACTCGGCCTGGCGCACGTCGTCCAGACGGATCACGTGCCAGCCAAACTGGCTTTTCACCGGAGTTTCGGTCATCTTGCCCTTTTCAAGCTTGACCATGGCTTCCGTGAACTCGCTCACATAGCTCGACGGGCTTGCCCAGTCCAGATCACCACCGTTGGCGCCGGACCCTGGGTCCTTGGACTGCTTCTTGGCAATGTCTTCAAACTTTGCGCCCTTTTTGATCGAGGCGATGATGGCTTTGGCATCGGATTCCTTCTCGACCAGGATGTGGCGGGCCTTGTATTCCTTGCCGCTGTTGGCGGCTACGAACTTGTCGTACTCCGCCTGGACTTCGGCGTCGGTCACCGGGTTCTTCTTCTGGAAATCCGTGAAGAGTTCACGGATCAGGATGCTCTGACGGGCAAGCTCCATCTGCGACTTGTACTCAGATGACGCATCGAGGCCGCGCTTTTGCGCTTCCTGCATGAAAATCTCCCGCGCGATGACTTCCTCTTTGATCTGCCCTTCAATATCCGGGGTGATCGGACGACCCGAGCGCTCGATCTGCTGCTTGAGGGCTTCGACACGTTCCTTGGGCACGGCCTTGCCGTTCACGATGGCGACGTTCTGGGCGAACACGGGCAGGGCCAACGAGCCCAGCACGGCAGCGGCCACGAGGCCGGACAGGAGCTTTTTCTTCATGCGAAATCCAAAATAAGAGAAGAGTGATTTACCGGCCAAGCGCCAGCCCATGGTGAGTTGGTCGCCGGATCAGAGAATTTCAATGGCCAGGGCGTGGACGCCTGCGTCCAGGAATTCTTGCAAAGCATCATACACAAGCCGATGCTGGGCCACGCGGCGCTGTCCGGTGAACAAAGGCGAGGCGATGCGTACCCTGAAATGGGTGCCCATTCCGGTGCCGTTGGCTCCGGCGTGGCCGGCATGGTCTGCGCTTTCGTCCAGCACCTCCAGAAATGAAGGCTTCAGGCGCGCAGCCAGCGCCTCGTGCATCTGCTGCGCTAGCGGTGGAGTGATCGTCATGCGGTGAGGGTTTGCTCAGGCTGCAGGCTCATCACCTTTGAGGTGCGGCGCGATGTAAATGCCCTGGCCCACCAGAAAAACCAGCGGGAACACATAGCCCCAGAGCTTGAAGTTCACCCAGGCTTCGGTGGAAAAATTCATGACCACATACGCGTTGATGGCCGACATAAAGGCGCAGTAAGCGATCCAGGCGATGTTCAGCCGCAACCACACGGAGTCAGGCAGCCCCAGCTGGCCTCCCAGCAGCATTTTGAGGAAGTTCCTGCGAAATGCCCATAGCGCGATTGCCAGTGCCAGTGACATTGCTCCGTACAGCACGGTGGGCTTCCACTTGATGAACCGTTCGTCCTGCAAGACCAGCGTGAGCGTGCCAAACAGCAGAATCAGCACCAGCGTGGCCTTGTGCATGGTCTGCAGCCGCCGATCGATGGCGTAGATAAGGCCCATTTGCGCCACCGTAGCCGCCATCAGCACAGCCGTGCCGACGTAGATGTCATAGAGCTTGTAGGCGCCGAAAAAAAGCAGGATGGGGAAAAAGTCGATCAGGATTTTCATGAAATCATCAAAAGTGCTCAGCGCTTGACCGCCTCGAAGTCTAACGACGCCGAGTTCATGCAATACCGCAGGCCGGTGGGCGCGGGGCCGTCTTCAAAGACATGCCCAAGGTGAGCCCCGCATTGTGCACAGACTGTTTCGGTGCGAACCATGCCATGGCTGCGGTCCACGATCTCGGTGATGGCGCCAGTCATGGCTTGCGAGAAGCTGGGCCAGCCACAGCCTGCGTCGAACTTGGTTTCGGAGTCAAACAGCTTCGCGCCGCAGCAGATGCAGTGGTAGCTGCCATCAGCCCAGTGGGCTTCATATTTGCCGGTGAACGGCCTTTCGGTAGCAGCGCGGCGGGTGACCTGCAGGGCCGCGGGCTCGGCGCCCTTGTCGCGCAGGATCGCTTGCCACTCGGACTCTGTTTTCTGGATCGGGAAGGTCATGATGAACAGCTGATTTCGATGGACGAAGCCCAGTCGGGCGGAAAGTCGGCGTAGGCCTCGTGGGCCGGGTGCTCGTCAAACGGGCGCTCCAGCAGGCGCTGCAATGTGTGGACTTCAGAAAAGTCGCCAAGTTTCGCAGCCCGGATGGCTTGTTCGCCCAGATGGTTGCGCAAGACGTACTTGGGATTGGTTTTTAGCATCAAATTGGCCGATCGCGCCTGATCAGACTGGTTTATTCGCTCTGAATACGATAGCAACCACTGATCGAATGCCGCACGGTGTGCAAACAGGTCTCTGACCGGTTCAAACTGGCTTGTTTGTACGGCCTGGGCGAGGCGTCGCCAGAAGATGGTGTAGTCCACGCCATTGCGCGCCAGAAGCAGCAAGATGCCGTCAACCAGCTCCGAATCCCCTGGGTGCGGCTGCAAAAGTCCAAGTTTGTCGCGCATACGGGCTACGAACGCCTCAGGAAACACGGTTTTGAAGGACTCCAGCGCCTCCTTGGCAAGTTCCTGGTCGCCAATGAGTGGCAGCAATGCCTGCGCCAGGCAGAACATGTTCCAGTAAGCCACGTTGGGCTGGCGGTTAAAAGCGTAGCGGCCCTGCGAATCGCTGTGATTGCACACGTGACCCGGCACGAAGGCATCCAGAAACTGGAATGGGCCGTAGTCGATGGTCAGCCCCAGGATGCTCATGTTGTCGGTGTTCATCACACCGTGGCAAAAGCCCACCGACTGCCACGCTGCCATGAGGGTGGCGGTGCGCTCGCTCACTGCCTTGAGCAGGGCTGCGTAGGCGTTGCCGCCAAACGACTGTGGCGCCCGGCATTGCGGGTAGTAGCGATCGATCACGTAGTCGGCCAATTGCCGCAGCGGTGCATCATGGCCGGTGGCGGCAAAGTGCTCAAAGTGGCCGAAGCGAACAAAGCTGGGTGCCACGCGCGTGACCACGGCGGCTGTTTCAATCTCTTCGCGCCGCACTGGGGCAGGTGATGCAGTGATGCACAGGGCGCGCGATGTAGGGATGCCCAGCCCGTGCATGGCTTCGCTGCACAGGAACTCGCGAATGCTCGAGCGCAGCACAGCCCTGCCGTCTCCCATGCGGGAGTAGGGCGTCAGGCCCGCGCCTTTGAGCTGCACCTCCCATCCACCAGCCGTCTCGCCCAGAAGAATGGCCCGGCCATCGCCCAACTGCCCGGCCCACACGCCAAACTGGTGCCCGCTGTACACGCTGGCCAGCGGGCGCGCGCCTGCCAGGAGCGCATTGCCAGTGAACGCCTGCAGAGCGGCGTCGCCGCACATCTGTGCCTCGGTCAGGCCCAGTAACCCGGCCACCTGGGCACTGGTGCTCACCCAGCGGGGAGAGGGCAGCGGAGTAGGCCGCAGATCAGTGTAGAAGTCGGGGCCGAGGGCGGCAAAGCCGTGATTCCACGCCAGACCAAGGTCTGCGGTCATGGTGTTGTCTGAGGGCAGGAACATCGAAGTAATTGTCTCGCAGGGGGGATGTCCCGGCTTGCTGGGGGGCATGCGTCCACACACAGCATCGCTATCGCATCGCAACGTGTCCCGGGCGCGGCGGGCCACGGCGAACGGCATGTTGCACGTTTCAATCCCCTGCAGTGGCCGTCAGATAAGCGTCCAGCGCCCCGTCGTCCATGATGGCCACGCGGCCGAAATCCAGCGAGACAATGCCCAGCCCCTCTAGCGCGCGAAGCACACGGTTGACCGTCTGGCGCGACAGGCCGACCAGTTGGCCCAGTTCTTCCTGGGTCAGGTTCAACCTGCGCGTGCTGCGCCAAAACATCCGGCTCAGATACAGCGCCACGCGGTGCTCGGGCGACCGCACACGGCCCGCTTCGATGATGCCCATGGCCTGACCCAGACGAAGGTTCATGTGACGCACCAGGAATTGGTTGAAGGCGAGACTGGTGTCCAGCAGGGTGTTGAACAGCGTCGAAGGCAGGCACAACATCACGGTAGGGCGAAGCGCAATCACGTCATACCTGCGTGGCTCGCCTTTGATGGCAGAGCCCTCGCCAAACCACTCCCCGTCAGGAATCCCGATAAACGCCGAGGCGCGCTGCCGCGGGTCCGTCGGGCTGCGCAGCAACGCAAGGCCAGAAAGCACGGCATACCAGCCTTGCACGGGCGCTCCGGCTGCAAGCATCACCTCTCCCTTGGCACCTTCGTGCTCGTAAACACCATGACGAACCTGGCTTTGCAGATCTGTGTCGAGGCTGGCAAACCAGCGCTGGCCGGTGATGAAGCGCTCGGCCTGGGAGAGTGAATTGAACATGGTGCGATTTTCGCCCCGACCGGCGGGGTGGGAAAACCCGAGGTAAATGTCAACTTGGCGACAGGTGTTGGCGTGCACTGAGTTGGCCCATATGCTTTTTGCTCCACTCACCGAGTGGGTCATGAGTGGATTGCGACCGAGTGCCTCTACCGGAATTCTCACCGCCGCACCATGACCGCAGCACGGCGGCGTCACCCCAGTGGCCATGCAAGCGGTCTGGTCCCCCTTTTCGTCATCGCTTCCCAGACCGCTATTCGCGCTTTTCACCATGCTCATCAGCCGCCTTTCAGTTGGCCTGCGCCTCGGCCTCTCGTTTGTCAGCATCCTGGTCATCACGGTGCTGATTGCTGCCACCGGCTTTTGGCGTATCGGCAATCTGCAGGAAGCGGCTGAGCGTGTGGCCACACAGGAAATCGAGCAGCAATCGCTGGTGGAGAACTGGACCTCGGATATCCGCCTGAACTGGGTGCGTACCGAGGCCTTCCTCAAGGCCATCGACCCGGCATACATGGAAAAGCTCACGGCCGATACGCAGGCCACAGCCAAGCAAACTGAGGAAAAGGTGCGCCGTATTGAGGCCCTGGTGCAAAGCGACAAGGGCCGCAGCCAACTCGAGTCCATCGCGCAGGCGAGCAAGACCTACGATGACAAGGTCGTAGAAATCCGCGAGCTGCACCGCGGCGGCGAGCCCAATGTGCCGACCATGGTGGACAAAGAGCTGCGCCCGCTGGCCGACCAATACCTTCAGTTGCTCGATGTGCTGCGGAGCACGATGGCCGAGGAGCTGGCCAAGGGCCAACAGGAAGCGTCGTCACTGGCCCAGGCCAGCCGGATGCTGTTGGGCATCGGTACGCTGATTGCAGTGGCATTGAGCGCGTTGCTGGCGTGGATCGTTACGCGTTCCATCGTGAAACCGGTGCTGCTGGGCAAGCAGGCTGCAGAACGCATTGCAGACGGTGACTTGACCCATCCGATTTCGGCAGAGGGCAGCGACGAGGCCGCGCAATTGCTCCAGGCCCTGACCACCATGCAGCAGCGACTGGCCACCATCGTGGGCAACGTGCGTATGGGGGCAGAGGGCGTGGCAACCGCCAGCGCCGAAATCGCCTCGGGCAACAACGACCTGTCGGCACGCACTGAACTGCAGGCCGGTGCGCTGGAAGAAACCGCTGCTTCGATGGAAGAGCTGGGTGCCACCGTGCGGCAAAACGCCGAGAACGCCCGCGCCGCCAACCAGCTCGCCATGAAAGCATCCGCCGTAGCCAGCCAGGGCGGGCAGGTGGTGGCCGAGGTGGTCGAGACCATGAAAGGCATCAACGCCAGCAGCAACAAGATCGCCGACATCATCGGCGTGATCGACGGCATCAGCTTTCAGACCAACATCCTGGCGCTCAACGCTGCGGTGGAAGCGGCCCGCGCCGGCGAGCAGGGCCGTGGATTTGCCGTGGTGGCCAGCGAGGTACGCAGCCTGGCCGGGCGCAGTGCCGAGGCCGCCAAGGAGATCAAGGGTCTGATCATGGCCAGCGTGGAGCGGGTAGAAAAAGGATCGCAGCTGGTCGATAAGGCCGGCGTCACCATGAGCGAGGTGGTGGACGCCATCCGGCGCGTGACGGATATTGTGGGTGAGATCAGCGCGGCCAGCGGTGAGCAGAGCCAGGGGGTGGCCCAGGTTGCCGAAGCGATCACCCATATGGACCAGACCACACAGCAAAACGCCGCGCTGGTAGAAGAAAGCGCCGGGGCTGCTGATAGCCTGAAATTGCAGGCGGCACAGCTGGTGGATGCGGTAGCTGTGTTCCGTATCGGCACCGTGAGCGACGGCGTGGCAAAAGCCGGTAGACCCTCGTCACAGGGCTCAACGTCCGTGCGCACTACCCGCAGCCAGGATGCTGCGGGTTCTCAGAGGCTGTTGGCCCGGTAATCCCCCCTTTTTTTGCGAGCACGTGCAGATGGTTGTGGCCAGAAACCGCAGGGGAAAACCCTCGATAAATGTCACCGGGGCGACAGCTGTTGCTGCGCTCTGGGTTGGTCAGCACACTACCCCGCTGAGGAGCGCGGTACGCGCAAGTCGCGGGATGTTTTTGTGATGAAGGAGAGGCGAGTGCTGAGTAAGAGAGACTTTTTGGGGACGCTGGGTATCGCGGCGCTATCTCCCTGGGCCGCAGCGCAAACCGTCCCCGGCGTGAGCAGCAAAGAGATTGTGCTCGGTCAGTCGCTGGAACTGACCGGTCCGCTTCGAGAGATGTCGCCAGATATGGTCAGCGCCACTCAGGTTTACCTGGATGCGGTCAATGCGCAAGGCGGTGTGCATGGCCGTCGCATCCGGATGGTGACGATGGACGACGGCTACCAGCCGGCCAACACGGCCAAAAACGTCGCCAGCATGATGGAAGACAGCGGCGTTTTTGCCTTGTGTAATCTCACGGGCACCGCCAACGTGGCCGCCATATTGCCCTTGCTCGCGCAGCAAAGCCCTCCGTTGCCATTGATCGCTCCGTTCACGGGTGCTGACCTGGTGCGTACGCCTGCGATAGCGCATGTGTTCAACATTCGCGCCAGCTATGCCGATGAGGCTGAAAAGCTGGTGCAACACCTGACCACGCTCGGGGTCTTGCGCATTGGGGTTCTATGGGTCAACAACGGATTTGGCAAGGACGGGCTTGCAGGTGTTCGCAAGTCGATGGAAAAGCGCGGGCACAAGCTGCAGGCCGATGCCCCCATTCAGGCAGACGCTTCGGATGTACAGCAGGCTGTGACCAGTCTGAGCCGCAGCGGCCCCGATGCCGTCATCATGATCACGGCCGGTGCCCCCACCGTGGCCTTCATCAAGGCCTACCGCACCATGAATCGTGCGACGCGCTTTTACACGCTGTCCGTGATGGGGACTCAGGCGACCGTTCGCGCGCTGGGTCCGGAAGGTGTGGGTGTCGTTGTGACCACCGTCGTTCCTCTTCCATGGAGCCAAAGCATGCCCCTCGCACGCGAGTACCGAACCGCGTTGATGCAAGCGGGTTTTCCTCAAAACATCTCGCTGATCGGGATGGAGGCCTACTTGAACATCAAGGTGCTTGTAGAAGGGTTGCGTCGCGCCGGAAAAGACCTCACGCGCGCCCGCTTCATGGAGGGGCTCGAGTCGATGCGGCGCATGGATTTCGGCGGCTTCGAGGTGGACTTTGGGCGGGGTGGTCGTCAGGGCTCGCGCTTTGTCGATCTGACCATCATCGGCCACGGTGAAAAGTTCATCCGTTAGACCAAGCGTCATAGCGTATTAATCATTATCAAAGGAGCACCCATGCTGGGCCTCATGCAAAGCCAACCGCTGCTCATCTCTTCGCTGATCGAGTTCGCAGAGCGCCACCACGGCGATGCTGAAATCGTTTCGCGCAGGGTGGAGGGCGACATCCATCGCTACACGTATCGTGACTTGGCTGCACGCTCGCGCAGGCTGGCGCGTGCGCTTGACGCATTGAAGCTGTGGTTCAGCGACCGCGTGGCGTCGCTGGCGTGGAACGGCTACCGCCACATGGAGATGTACTTCGGCGTGAGTGGTTCCGGCCGCGTGTTGCACACCGTCAACCCGCGCCTGCATCCGGACCAGATTGCCTGGATCATCAACCATGCTGAAGACCAGGTCCTGTGTTTTGACATGACCTTTCTGCCGTTGATACAGGCCGTGCACGCGCGTTGCCCGACGGTGAAAAAGTGGGTGGCCTTGTGCGATGGTGACCAACTGCCCCTCGACTCTGGCGTGCCGGGTCTATCGAGCTATGAGGACTGGATTGGCGCCTATCCGGCGGACTATGCATGGCCCGAGTTTGACGAGAACTCGGCTTCCAGCATGTGCTACACCAGCGGCACCACCGGCAATCCCAAGGCGGCTTTGTACAGCCATCGCTCGACCACCCTGCATGCCTACGCGGCGGCGCTGCCGGACGTGATGTGTCTGTCGGCGCGCGACTCGGTGTTGCCCGTTGTGCCCATGTTCCATGTCAATGCCTGGGGCATTCCTTACTCAGCAGCGCTCACGGGTTGCAAGCTGGTGTTTCCGGGCCCTGCCATGGATGGCAAGTCGATCTATGAACTCATCGAGTCCGAGAAGGTGAGCTACGCCGCCGGTGTGCCCACGGTGTGGCAAATGATGTTGAGCCACATGAAGCCCGCGGGCCTGAAGTTCTCGCACCTGCGGCGCACTGTGATCGGCGGGTCGGCCTGCCCACCCGCCATGATCCATGCCTTCAAAGAGGACTACGGCGTGGAGGTTCTGCACGCCTGGGGCATGACCGAAATGAGCCCGCTGGGGACCCTGTGCACTCTCAAGAACAAGCATCTTGGATTGCCCAAGGACGAACAGATGAAGATCATGCAAAAGCAGGGTCGTGCCATCTACGGTGTGGACATGAAGATTGTGGGTGGCGATGGCGAGGAACTGCCCTGGGACGGCAGGAAATACGGCGACCTGATGGTCAGAGGCCCCTGGATTGTGGGCAGCTACTTCAAGGGCGAGGGTGGCGACCCCCTCGTCAAAGACGCGCAGGGCCGAGGCTGGTTTCCCACGGGGGATGTTGCCACGATCGACGCCGATGGTTTCATGCAGATCACCGACCGCAGCAAGGACGTGATCAAGTCTGGCGGCGAGTGGATCAGCTCGATCGACATCGAGAACATCGCCATGGCGCATCCGGCGGTTGCCATGGCCGCCTGTGTGGGCATGCCGCATCCCAAGTGGGACGAGCGCCCCATCGTGGTCGTGGTCAAGCGGCCGGGCGCAGCAGTGACGCGCGAAGAGCTGCTGGCGTTCTACCAAGGCAAGACGGCCCGGTGGCAGATTCCGGATGACGTGGTGTTCGTCGATGCCATTCCGCTCGGTGCCACCGGAAAGATGCTCAAGACCAAACTGCGCGAGCAGCTCCAGGATTACAGGCTTCCAGGCCTGTGATGAGGGCAGGGCACGGCGCGTTGGCATGCAATTGCGCTAGCACGTTTTCCATAGTGCCCTGACCTGGCGCGCACTCGGTCGAGTGTGGCGCCTCTCACGTATGCGACACCTCTGGGAGCAATCCCCGGGCATCGCTTTGTTTCAACGCGGCGCGTTGCGTTCTACCGATTGACAAGGAAAACCATGAAATTTGCTATTAAGGCTGTAGCAGCATCTGTAATTTTGGCAAGCGCTTGTGGCGCTTTTGCTCAACAAGGCGAGACCGTCAAGATCGCCATGATTGATGCCTTTTCTGGCCTCATGGCCACGATTGGCTCGAACCAGCTCAAGAGCATCCAGTTCCTCGCCGAAGAGTTCAACAAAAAGAATGCCGCAGGCGTCAAGTTTGAAATCATCAGCATCGACAACAAGTTGAGCCCGCAGGAAACCAACAGCGCCGTGCGCTCTGCCTTGGACCAGGGCGTGCGCTACATCGTTCAGGGCCTCGGCTCGGGCCCTGCGCTGGCCATCATGGACTCGCTGGAAAAGCACAACGCCCGAAACCCTGGCAAGGAAGCGGTGTTCCTGAACTATGCAGCGGTAGACCCTGATCTGACCAACAGCAAGTGCAGTTTCTGGCACTTCCGCCTCGACGCAGACACCTCGATGAAGATGGAAGCGCTCACGACCTACATGAAAGATATTCCCGAGATCAAAAAGGTCTATCTGATCAATCAAAACTACTCGCACGGCCACCAGGTTTCAAAGTTCGCCAAGGAAATGATGCAGCGCAAGCGCCCCGATGTGCAGTTCGTGGGCGACGACCTCCACCCGCTGGCCCAGGTGCGCGACTTCTCACCCTATATCGCTAAGATCAAGCAGTCGGGCGCGGACAGCGTGATCACCGGCAACTGGGGGTCCGACCTTGCGCTGCTGATCAAGGCCGCCAATGATGCGGGCCTGAACAACGTCAACTTCTACACCTACTACGCATCCTTCCCTGGCGCCCCCACCGCCATCGGTTCCGGCTCTCCCGGCCGCGTGTACCAGGTGCTCTTTTCCCACATCAACATGCCTGGCCCAATGAACCCGCTAGTGATCGAGTTCAGGAAAAAGTTCAACGAAGATTTGACCATGGGGTCCCTGTATCACACGTTCGTCTTGCTGAGCGAAGCGTTTGCCAAGGCCAAAACGACCGACCCCGTGAAGGTGGCTGCCACCATGTCGGGCATGAAGTTCAAGAGCTTCAACGGCGAGGTCGAAATGCGCAAAACCGACCACCAGATGCAGCAGGGCCTGTTCATCAGCAAGTGGGAAAAGGCGGGCGGCAAGTTTCCGATCGACGCGGAGGGAACCGGCTATACCTTTGTGCCCGTGAAGTACTACGAGCCCTTTGTGGCGAGCACGCCGACGTCGTGCCAGATGAAGCGTCCCTGATTGCGGGTCTGATGTGCTTGGAGGCCCGAGCCAATCGGGCCTTTTTCCTCTGAAGTGAAAAATTCCAATGAATCTTGAGTTTTTCGTTATCTCGTTGCTGAACGGCGTGAGCTATGGGCTCTTGCTGTTCATGCTGAGTTCGGGCCTCACGCTGATTTTCAGCATGATGGGTGTGCTTAACTTTGCTCACGCCAGCTTTTACATGCTGGGTGCGTATTTTGCGTTCACCATCTCCGAGGTGATCGGCTTTTGGCCCGCACTGGTGCTGGCCCCGCTCGTCGTGTTCGCGCTTGGCGCTGCGTTTGAGCGATATTGCCTGCGCCGTGTGCACAAGTTCGGGCATGTGCCGGAGCTGCTGGTCACCTTTGGTCTGTCCTACCTTATTTTGGAGGTGGTGCAATTGGTTTGGGGCCGCTCCACCGTGCCTTATGGCCTGCCCGAGGAACTGCAGGGCCCGTTGTTTTCTCTGTACGGCACCCAATTCCCCAGGTCGCGCTCGTTCGTGATGCTGGTTGCACTGCTGATGCTGGTGTCGGTGTGGCTGCTGCTGACGCGCACGCGCATTGGCCTCGTGATCCGGGCGGCCCTCAAGTATCCCGAGATGGTGGAGGCGCTGGGCCATAACGTGCCGCGCGTGTTCATGCTGGTTTTTGGTGGCGGCGCTGCCCTGGCCGGTCTGGCGGGTGTGATTGGTGGCAACACCTACATCACCGAACCTGCCATGGCTGCATCGGTCGGCTCCATCATTTTCGTGGTGGTGGTGGTGGGCGGAATGGGCTCGCTGGCGGGCGCCTTTTTGGCGTCACTGCTGATTGGCCTGGTGCAGACGTTCGCCGTGGCGCTGGACTACTCGCTCGTCCATGTACTCAAGGCGGTGGGCATTGCAGTGACCGACCAGACCTTCGGCTACCCGCTGCTCAAGCTGACGATCTCGCAGGTGGCGCCCATCCTGCCGTACCTGTTCCTGGTGCTGATCCTGATCTTCCGCCCCAAGGGCCTGCTGGGCACCCGGGAGGACTGACGACATGAATTCCAACTCGACAATAACATCTGCGGGCGCCAGCGTGGCCTCGCACTACCGGTTCAAGCCCTGGAACGTGGGGCGGTTTGTGATCTGGAGCCTGTTTGCCATCGTCCTGATGGTGGCACCCATGGTGTTTCGCAGCAGCCTGGCGCTCACCATGCTGTCGCAGATGGGCTACCTGATCATCATTTGCCTGTCGTACAACATTCTGCTGGGGCAGGGCGGCATGCTGAGCTTTGGCCATGCGGTGTACACGGGGCTCGGCTCGTTCATTGCCATCCACGCCATGAACATGGCCACCAAGGGATCCTTTGCGATACCGCTGGTGTTCATTCCCATCATCGGCGGACTGGCTGGAGCCTTCTTTGCCATCGTGTTGGGCTTTGTCACCACCAAGAAGTCAGGCACGACGTTTGCCATGATCACCCTGGGTATCGGAGAGCTGGTGGCATCGATGGCGCTGATGTTCCCTGAGTTCTTCGGGGGCGAGGGTGGCATCACCACCAATCGGGTGTACGGCACACCTTTGTTTGGCATCACGTTCGGCCCGGCCATCCATGTGTACTACCTCATTGCCGCGTACTGCTTTGTCTGCACGGCGGCCATGTTTGCCTTCACGGGGACTCCCCTGGGACGCATCCTGAACGCGGTGCGTGACAACCCAGAGCGCGTGGAGTTCATTGGCTACAACACGCAGCGCGTGCGCTATCTGGCCTTCATCATCGCGGGCTTTTTCGCGGGCATCGGCGGCGGCTTGGCCGCGATCAACTTCGAGATCATCACCGGGGCAGACAGCCTCAGTGTGCTCCGCTCGGGGGGCTACCTGCTGTTCACGTTCCTTGGTGGGGCCACATTTTTCTTCGGCCCCATCATCGGCGCCGTGCTGCTGGTGCTGGCATCGGTGCTGCTGTCCGAGCTGTCCAAGGCCTGGCTGCTCTACCTCGGGCTCGTGTTCCTGTTCATGGTGATGTTTGCGCCTGGCGGCATTGCCAGCCTGGTCATGATGAACCTGCGCTTGGCCAAGTTCGGCAAGTTGGGGCGGTTGTGGGTGTCTTACCTGGCGCTGGCGGGTGCCGCACTGGTGGGCGTGATGGGGGCAGCCTGCATGATCGAGATGACGTACCACCTGCAACTCAACGCGGCGCTCGGGCCCCAGCTCAGCTTCCTGGGGGCCACGCTCGATGCGAAGGGGCTGGCGAGCTGGGTTGGCGCCATCGTTGTGATGGTGACGGGCTTTGGGTTGTTTGAATGGTGCCGCCGGCAATTTGTGCGCCAGTGGAGCACGATCCAGGAAGAAATCGAGCATCAGATCCAACGTGGGGAGGCGCTTTAATCATGGCGGCTGACAACGCAACCCACCACGCCTACGCACTCGAACTGCGCGACCTGCGCAAGAGTTTCGGCAAGACGGAGATCATTCGGGGCGCCAATCTGGGCGTGGCACCCGGCGAGCGCGTGGCCATCATTGGCCCCAATGGGGCTGGAAAGTCCACGCTGTTCAATCTGATCAGTGGCCGATTTGCGCCCACCAGCGGCGACGTGATCCTCAATGGCCAACGTATCAACGGCTTGCCACCGTATGAGATCAACCGCCAGGGACTGTCACGCAGTTTCCAGATCACCAACATCTTTCCCAAGCTGTCGGTGTTTGAGAACCTGCGCTGCGGCGTCCTTTGGAGCATGGGCTACAGGTACACCTTTCTGCGCTTCTTGTCGGGTCTGCACGATGCCAACCGCCGCGCAACCGAGCTGATGGAGATGATCAAGCTTGACCACAAGCGTGACATCCTGGCCATGAATCTCACGTATGCCGAGCAGCGGGCCCTGGAGATCGGCATCACCATTGCTGGCGGCGCTAACGTCATCCTGCTGGACGAGCCCACCGCAGGCATGAGCAAGAGCGAGACCACACGGTTCATCCACCTCATCAAGGAGGTCACGGAAGGCCGCACGCTGCTCACGGTGGAGCATGACATGGGCGTGGTGTTCGGGCTGGCCGACAAGATTGCAGTGGTGGTGTACGGCGAGGTGATTGCCTTTGACACGCCGGAGAAGGTGCGTGCCAACCAGCGCGTGCAGGAGGCCTACCTCGGGTCCGCAGTGGCCGAACAGCAGGCAGGGGGACATTAGAAATGCTCAAGATCGACAACCTGCACGCCTTCTACGGCAAAAGCCACGTGCTGCACGGCGTCACGTTTGACGTGCAGCCCGGTGAAATCGTAGCCCTGCTGGGCCGCAACGGATCGGGCCGCTCGACCACGGCCAAGGCCATCACGGGGCTCGTGGACTGGGAAGGAACCATCCACTGGAAGGGTCAGCCGCTTCATGGCAGGAAGGCCTACGAGATCGCGCACCTGGGTTTGGGCTATGTGCCGGAAAGCCGTGATGTGTTCCCCAATCTCACTGTCCACCAGAACCTGCTGCTGGGTCAAAAGGGCGCGGGCAAGGGCAGCCGCTGGTCGTTTGACGACATGTATGCGATGTTCCCGCGCCTCAAGGAGCGCCAGCACACCGAGGCGGGCGTGATGTCGGGGGGCGAGCAGCAGATGCTCACGCTGTGCCGCACCCTGATGGGCGACCCCGATCTCATCATCATCGACGAGCCCACAGAAGGCTTGGCGCCCAAGATTGTCGAGCTGGTAGGGCAGTACCTGCAGACCCTCAAGGCGCGCGGCGTCTCGGTGCTGCTGATCGAGCAAAAACTGACCATTGCGATGTCCATCTCGGACCGCGCACTCGTCATGGGACATGGCGTCATCGTGTTCGATGGCACGCCGGACAGCTTGCGCGCCAACAGCGATATCCGCAAGGAATGGCTGGAGGTGTAGCAGGGCGGACCCTCTGCGACGCTGCGCGCCTTCTCCCCGGGGGGAGCGCCTTCAGCGCGGTACGGCGGCCCTTGCGAGGGGCGCTGTTACTGGGTATGGCCGTTTCGCAGGCTGAGCGCTTTGCAAGGTCCAGCCATCCTCTTTCACGTTCACGTCCATCTCAGGGGCGCCCGGGTTTCGTGGCGTCTTTTTTTTGTTCCCTGGTGGAGTCTTGCAGTGACCCTAAAAACGGCAGTTGGATGCATTTGCCAGCGCTGCTGTTGGGGTGCCAGGCGAGGCGCGACGACGCGGCAGGCTCGTGCCTGTAAAGAGGAGCAACACCGCATGGCGCTCCAAAAGCGGTGCTGGCAAGTGAATAGCGCTGTCTCCCCCAAGGTGGGGCTGCAAAAACAACCCAAGGCTCGAGTCCATGCGGTGTGCGCCAAGATGACAAGCGGTCAACTGCCGTATTTAGGATCAAGGGTTCATGCGCATTGAGGGGTACGACAGGGCGTGAAAAAGCGCCCAGCCACACGAGGCGGCAGGGCGCTGGGCGCGCGAAGCGGTGCGATCAGTTCACCACCTGGGCGAGCGCTCCGGACGCATACTGGGCTGCAATGACCTGCAGGCTGTGGCCCTTGACCTTGGCTCCCTGGCCTTCGCAGCCAAACTCCAGGTAGCGCTGCTTGCAGACCTGCTTGGCTGCTTCGCGGGCGGGCTTGAGCCATTCGCGGGCGTCGAACTTGTCGGGGTTCTCGGCCAGGAACTTGCGCACCGCGCCGGTCATGGCCAGGCGAATGTCGGTGTCGATGTTGATCTTGCGCACGCCGTGCTTGATCGCCTCTTGAATCTCTTCGACCGGCACGCCGTAGGTTTCCTTCATCTTGCCACCGTACTGGTTGATGATGGCCAGCAGTTCAGCAGGCACCGATGAGGAGCCGTGCATGACCAGATGGGTGTTGGGAATGCGCTGGTGGATTTCCTTGACGCGGCTGATGGCCAGGATGTCGCCCGTGGGCTTGCGGCTGAATTTGTAGGCACCGTGGCTGGTGCCGATGGCAATGGCCAGAGCGTCCAGCTGGGTGGCCTTCACGAAGGTGGCGGCCTCCTCGGGGTCGGTGAGCATCTGGCTGTGGTCAAGCTTGCCCACGGCGCCGATGCCATCTTCCTCGCCAGCGTCGCCGGTTTCCAGGTTACCCAGGCAGCCCAGTTCACCCTCGACCGTGACGCCCAGCTTGTGGGCCATGTCCACCACCTTGCGAGTCACTTCCACGTTGTATTCAAAGCTCGATGGTGTTTTGCCGTCTTCCATCAACGAGCCGTCCATCATCACCGAGCCAAAGCCCAGGTCGATGGCGCCCTGGCAGACCTTGGGCGACGTGCCATGGTCCTGGTGCATCACCAGCGGAATGTGGGGAAACGCTTCCACGGCCGCCTGGATGAGGTGCTTGATGAAGGGCTCGCCTGCGTACTTGCGCGCGCCGGCGCTGGCCTGCAGGATGACCGGGGCGCCCACCTCGTCGGCCGCGGCCATCACGGCCTGGACCTGCTCGAGGTTGTTGACGTTAAAGGCAGGAATGCCGTAGCCGTGACTGGCAGCATGGTCGAGCAGTTCGCGCATCGAGACGAGGGGCATGGTCGTAAGGTCCGGTGGGAAGGTTGAGAAACAGAGCAGCCAGGGCATCAACGGGAACGCCGACGCGAAATCCTGCGGCCGTAACCGCGTTGTAACCCGTAATTTTAACCGCCGACCCGCCGGGGCGATGCAGGCAAATCCAGCCGGAAGCACGTCGTGAACGATGGCCTCGGCGCCACCGGGCCAAACCTGCCCCCGTGGACATCGGCGACCCGGCGCAGGATCTCATGGCCCAGGTGCAGGCTGTCCGCCGGACGGGGCGCCGGGCCGGCGGCTGCACCTGCGGGCGGGCGCTGCCCGTCGTCGCAGACCTGGACCCAGACGCCTGTGGGCGGCCCCACCCCGACCTCCACAGCAATGCGGGTGCCGTGGGGCGAGTGCTTGAGCGCGTTTTCCAACAGGTTCCGCACCGCGATGTCCAGCAGCACGGCATGGCCCTGCACGACGATCCCCGGCGGGGCCACCAGGGCCAGGTCGTCACCGCGCTGCCAGGCGGCCTGGGCGTAATCCGCACAGGCGTGGCGCACCAGCGCAGACAGATCCACGGGTGCCTTGGCCTCATGAAGCTCTGCGCGGCTGGCCCGGGCCAGCGCCAGGAGCTGATTGAGCACATGGCCGGCGCGCAGGGCATCCTGGCCGATGCGCGCGACGGCCTGCGCTTGTGCTTCAGCATCCAACCCGCCCCCGAGGGCGCTGGCCTGCAGGGCGATGGATGAAAGCGGGGTGCGCAGTTCGTGCGCCACCTCGCTGGCCAACCGCCGTTCACGCACCATGGCATCGTGCTGGCGGTCCAGCAGCGTGTTGATGGATGCCACCACCGAGGCAAATTCGCTCCAGGAGTGCCCCACCGCAAGGCGCTGCGCGCTGGCCGGATCAAGCGCGGCCACATCGGCCGACAACGCATACAACGGGCGTAGACCACGCCACAGCGCCAGGCCCAGGGCCAACGAGACCACAGGCAATAGCCACAGGCCGGGCGCGATCATCTGCTCGGCTATGTCCCGTGCAAGAGCATCCCGCTCGTCGAGTTCCACCAGCACCATGATCTTGCGGGTGTGGGAAGCGTCCCACTGCGAAAACGATCGCCATGCCGTGGCAGGCGCGCCCAGTTCGATGTTGGCAAACCCTTCAGCCTGGGCGAATGGCGGCAGCGGCGCCTTACCGCGTCGGGTCTGCAGCGCCCCCTGGGCATTCCATTGCACCACGCTGAGTGACTGCTGGTAGTCATGCATCTTCAGCCAGGCAGGGGCCGCGCGCTCGGTCACATTGGCCTCTGGGCCCGAGTCGGCCACGTGCAAATTCAGCAGCAGCCCCGCCACGCTGGCAAGATGGCCATCGGTCAGCTCATCGGCCTCGTGAACTCCCGTCCGGTAGCCCACCCAAACAAAACTGGCCCACACCACGGCCAGCGCGCCCAGTGACCAAAGCATGACATGGCGGGTGAGCGATGGCCGACGGCCTCGCGCAGGCAGGAAGGGCGCCGCGCCACTCATCACCGCCGCTCTTCCTGCGGTATGAAGTAGCCTACGCCGCGCATGGTCTGGATCAACCCGCTGCCCAGCTTGCGGCGCAGGTGGTGGATGTGCACCTCGATGGCGTTGCTCTCGATGGCCGCATCCCAGCTGTACAGGCACGCCTTGATCTGGTGGCGGGACATTACACGCCCCCGCGCCTCCAGAAGTACCAGCAGCACCGAGAATTCTCGGGGCGACAGATCCACGGGCTGCCCGTCTTGACGTACCGCGCGCAAGGCAGGGTCCAGTTCGATGTCGCCATGGCGGATCACCGGCGACGAGCGCCCGGCAGCGCGGCGCAACAGGGCGCGCAAGCGGGCATCGAGCTCGTCCATATCGAACGGCTTGCTCAGGTAGTCATCTGCGCCCTGGTCCAGGCCGGCAATGCGCTCATGGACCTGATCCCGCGCGGTGACAATCAGCACGGGCGTGGCGGGGTCGGGCAGGGCCGGATACGCGCCGCTTTGCCCAGGACTGAGGCGCAACCGCCGCACAAGCTCGGTGCCGTCCCCGTCAACCAGACCGAGATCAAGGAGCACCGCATCAAACCGCTCGACCCGCAGCGCGCTCCAGGCCTGGGCCACACGGTCGCTGACGTCCACCGCGTAGCCGCGCTGCTGAAGGTTGGCACGCAGACCGATGGCAATGCCGGGGTCGTCTTCCACCACGAGGATTCGCATGGGCGCATTGTCGCAGCGATAGACCAGCGGGGCCCGTGCACCAACGCAGCCCCCGCGGCGCTCGACGCCGGCCTTGGCTTGCGCCGCCTCTTTCGCCTCAGCCTAAAAACTGCAGTTGGATGCATTTGCCAGCGCTGCTTTTGGGGCGCCAGGCAAGGCGCGACGACGCGGCAGGCTCGTACCTGCAAGGAGGAGCAACACCGCATGGCGCTCCAAAAGCGGTGCTGGCAAGTGCATAGCGC
>NZ_JBKDRI010000028.1:0-38849 GCF_046341535.1 Acidovorax sp.
AGAGTTTATCCGTAAATAGTAAACTATCTCCCTGAGCCGTAGTTGACGCGGCGTAAGGCAAGACTTTGACGACCAAGAAGCGAGTGGACTCATGGGTAGTGACCGATGATTTTTGGCAGCGGGTGGAGCCGCTGATTCCTATGCGAGAGCGCCCTGCCGGCAAAGAATATTTGCGCAAGCCCGGCGCTGGTCGCCCACCCAAGCCGGCGCGACAAGTGTTCGAGGCTGTGATGTACGTGCTGAGAACAGGTTGCCAATGGAAGGCCTTGCCCAAGGAACGATTTGGCAGTGCCAGCGCAGTCCACAAGCGATTTCTCGAATGGGAAAAAGCAGGTGTATTCCAGGCCATCTGGAAAGCTGGGCTTGCCGAGTACGACCAGATGGAAGGCATCGCATGGCGCTGGCAGAGCATTGACGGAGCGATGTTCAAGGCACCCCTGGCACAAGAAGCGGTCGGCCGAAATCCGACCGATCGGGGGAAAAAAGGGAAGCAAGCGACATCTGCTGGTGGACGGGCGTGGCGTCCCGTTGTCGATCGTCGTGACCGGGGCCAATGAGCATGACGTCACCCAGGTCGATGCGGTACTTCAGTCCATCATGGTCAAGCGCAAGACACCGCCACAGCGACGCAACAAGCACTTGTGTGCCGACGCTGGCTATCGAGGCAAACCGGCCATGAAGGTCATCTTGGACCATGGCTACATTGCGCACGTGGTCGACCGACGCAAGGAGGCTGACATCAAACGGCGCGACCCCAAGAGGAAGGCGCGACGATGGGTGGTCGAGGTGTGTCACAGCTGGTTCAACCGATTTCGCAAGTTGCTCGTGAGGTACGAGAAACTTGAGCGCAGTTTCCTCGCACTTAACCACTTGGCCGCCGCCATCATCGCTTTCAGAAAAGTACCGCTACGCGTAAACATACTTTACGGATAAGTTCTAAGCCACGCGAGTAGGCTGTCTACACCGCCGCGTCAGCGGTTCAGCTCGGCCAGCCGCTCGGGGGTGCCCACATCGGTCCAGCGGCCTGTGTACAGCGATGCCGACACGCGCCCCGCGTCCATCGCGCGTCGCAGCAGCGGGGCCAGAGGGGACTTGACACCAGCAGGGTTTCCCGCCGGGATCTCCCACCAGGGCGGCGCAAACAGCTCGGCGCGCAGCAGCGCGATGGTGCTGTAGGTGTAGCGCGGCGCAGCGCTGTCGGCAGGCAGGTTCAATGCCAGGCCCTGGGGCGAGATGCCGAAGTCGCCATGCGGGTTGTGCGCGGGGTTGGGCACCAGCCACAGGTGCGCCAGATGGCCGCTATCGGCAAAGGCCCGCACCGCTGCGCTGTCAAACACGAAATCGGGTGCAAACACATCGCCCGCCGCCAGCCAGAAGACCGGGCCCAGCTGCGGCAGCGCACGCGCAATGCCACCGGCTGTCTCCAGCGCACCGCCGAAGTCAGCGCCTTCATTCGAGTATGAAATTGATAGCAGCTTACCCTTACCCGCCGTGCGCGGGTGGCCAAAAATACTAGAAAACCGCTCGATGATCTGCTCGCCCAACCACGCGGTGTTGATCACAACGCGCTCAACCCCTGCTGCTTGCAAGGCCTGCAGGTGCCACTGCAGCAACGGCTGGCCCTGTACTTCAAGCAGGGGCTTGGGCGTGGCGTCGGTCAGCGGGCGCATGCGCTCGCCGCGGCCAGCGGCCAACAGCAGCGCGCAGACGGGTTGGCCCGCGCTCATGCCACGGGTTCCGGCACGGCGCCTCGCTGCAGCGCATGGCGCTGCACGGTGGTCGGCTCGAACAGGGCCAGCAAGGACTCCATCAGTGCGCGCGCCTTGTTCGAGTGGTCGGCCCCGAAATTGCACACGTACACATCCAGCGTCACGGCCATCTGTTCAGGCCAGGTATGAACGCACAAATGCGACTCTGCTAGCAAAATAGTAGCAGTAACCCCACCCTGACCGTGCGCAGTGGCTGGAAATGAATGGAAAAGTTGGCCCACGGGTTGCAGTCCGGCAGCCCGCACGGCCTCGGTGCAGGCGTGGCCCAGCGCGGTCGCGTCCAGCAGCCACGTGCAGGCGCAGCGGCAGCCACGCAGATCGGCAGTAAGGTGCAGTCCATGCATGGCCCGCACTGTAGTGCATCGCAGGCGCTCAGGCGCACACACCGGGCCCGGAGCACCCCCGGTAAAATGCGGGGTTTACGCCGAATTCACCCCCCCACCTCCATGGCCAACACCCAGCAATCCCACCATATGGCCAATGCGATCCGCGCATTGGCCATGGACGCCGTTCAACAAGCCAATTCCGGCCACCCCGGCGCCCCCATGGGCATGGCCGACATGGCCGTGGGCCTGTGGGCACGCCACCTCAAGCACAACCCCGTCAACCCCCAGTGGTTTGACCGCGACCGTTTTGTTCTGAGCAATGGCCACGGCTCCATGCTGCTGTATGCGCTGCTGCACCTGACGGGCTACGACCTGCCGATCAGCGAGCTCAAGAACTTCCGCCAGCTGCACAGCAAGACGGCTGGCCACCCCGAAGCGGGCGTGACCCCCGGCGTGGAAACCACCACCGGCCCGCTGGGCCAGGGCATCACCAACGCCGTGGGCTTTGCGCTGGCCGAAAAGCTGCTGGCCGCCGAGTTCAACCGCGAAGGGCATGCGGTGGTCGACCACAACACCTTTGCTTTCCTGGGCGACGGCTGCCTGATGGAAGGCATCAGCCAGGAAGCGATTTCGCTGGCCGGGGCGTGGAGGCTCAACAAGCTGATCGCCCTGTACGACGACAACGGTATCTCGATTGACGGCCAGGTGACACCCTGGTTTGCCGACAACACCGCGCTGCGGTTTGTGTCCGCAGGCTGGAACGTGATTGGCCCCATCGACGGCCACGACGCCGACAAGGTGGCCGCCGCGATCGCCGAAGCCAAGAAGCAGACCGAGCGCCCATCGCTCATCATGTGCAAGACGCATATCGGCAAGGGCAGCCCCAACCGCGCCAACACCGCCAAGGCCCACGGCGAGCCGCTGGGTGCCGAAGAGATCAAGCTCACCCGCGAAGCCCTGGGCTGGACGGCCGAGCCCTTCGTGGTCCCTGAAGACGTTTACGCCAGCTGGGATGCCAAGACCCGCGGCCAGAGCGCCGAAGCAGCCTGGAACGACCGCTTTGCCGCCTACAGCAAGGCCTTCCCCGCGCTGGCCGCCGAGTTCACACGCCGCATGAAGGGCGACCTGCCTGCCCACTTTGCCCAAGTGGCTGTGGACACCGTGGTGGCAGCCCACACCAAGGGCGAAACCGTGGCCAGCCGCAAGGCCAGCCAGCTGGCGCTGGAAGCCTTCACCGCAGCCCTGCCCGAACTGCTGGGCGGCAGCGCCGACCTCACCGGCTCCAACCTCACCAACACCCAGAGCACGCCCAGCCTGCGCTTTGACACGCAGGGCAATGTGGTGCAGACCACGCTCGACAACGGTCAAAAGCTCGGCGGCCGCCACATCAACTACGGCGTGCGCGAATTCGGCATGGCCGCCATCATGAATGGCGTGGCGCTGCACGGCGGCTTCATTCCCTACGGTGGCACCTTCCTCACGTTCAGCGACTACAGCCGCAACGCCATCCGCATGGCTGCGCTGATGAAGCAGCGCGTGATACACGTGTTCACGCACGACTCCATCGGCCTGGGCGAAGACGGCCCCACGCACCAGTCGGTCGAACACGTGGCAAGCCTGCGCCTGATCCCCAACCTGGACGTCTGGCGCCCCGCCGACACCACCGAAACCGCTGTGGCCTGGAGTGTGGCCCTGTCCAACCGCACCAAGCCCACCGTGCTGGCCCTGTCGCGCCAGAACCTGCCCTACGCGCCCAAGCGTGACCTGGGCGACATCAGCCGCGGTGCCTATGTGCTGAGCGAACCGGCCGACGTTGGCATCAAGAAAAAGCCCGTGGCCGTGATCATCGCCACCGGCTCTGAAGTGCAACTGGCCCTGAAGGCCCAGCGCCTGCTGGCCGACCGCAAGATTGCCGTGCGCGTGGTCTCCATGCCCAGCACAACCACCTTCGACCGCGAAGACGCCAACTACAAGGCCAGCGTGCTGCCTGCCGGCGTGCCTCGCGTGGCCGTGGAAATGGGCGTGACCGACGGCTGGTGGAAGTACGGTTGCGCCGCCGTGGTGGGCATCGACACCTACGGTGAATCCGCGCCCGCACCCGTTTTGTTCAAGCACTTCGGCTTCACACCTGAGAACGTGGCAGATACCGTGGAGCAAGTTTTACGCAAGTGAGCCCATGGACAGCACGCCGTCACTGACCACTTCACGCTTGCTTTTGCGCCGCGTACAGCATGCGGATGCACAAGCCATGTTGTCAATACGGGGCGACGCTGTTGCCATGCAATTGATGGGGCGCGATCCACTTCAAGATCTGGAGCAGGCACATCAACTGGTTGCTCAGTTCCAAGAGCAGGAGCGTGCACCTTCTCCAGCGTATCGCTGGGTCTTGGAGCGCATATCCGATCACACTGTTTTGGGTACTTGCGGAGTGTTCGGTTGGTCCAAGCAGTGGAAAAAATGTTCTATTGGATATGAGCTAGGACGTTTTGCATGGGGCCAAGGCTACATGCGCGAGGCTGCTAACGCCATCCTGCATTGGGCATTTGAAAACATGCACATCCACAGGGTCGAAGCCCTCATACATCCAGAAAATCATGCGTCACTCAAGCTGGCGCGGCAGCTAGGCTTTCAATCGGAGGGGCGCTTGCGCGAGACAGCCTATTGGGATAACACTCATCACGATATGTTGCAATTAGGTTTGTTGCGACAGGACCTGGCAGAGACTTCATCCACTTTTTAAACCCACCAAGCAAACACCATGACGATCAAGATTGGTATCAACGGCTTCGGCCGCATCGGCCGCAACGTGCTGCGCTCAGCCATTCAAAACTTCAGCGACATCGAAGTCGTTGCCATCAACGACCTGCTGGAGCCCGACTACCTGGCCTACATGCTGCAGTACGACAGCGTGCATGGCCGTTTTGAAGGCAGTGTGGCGGTCGAGGGCAACACCCTGGTCGTCAACGGCAAAAAAATCCGCCTGACCCAAGAGCGTGACCCCGCCAACCTGAAGTGGAACGAAGTGGGCGCCGACGTGGTGATCGAATCTACCGGCCTGTTCCTGGACAAGGTCACGGCGCAAAAGCACCTTGATGCGGGTGCCAAGAAGGTCATCCTGTCGGCCCCCTCCAAGGACGATACCCCCATGTTCGTGTTCGGCGTGAACCACGGCAGCTACGCCGGCCAGACCATCGTCTCCAACGCCTCGTGCACCACCAACTGCCTGGCACCTGTGGCCAAAGTTCTGCACGACAAGTGGGGCATCAAGCGCGGCCTGATGACCACCGTACACGCAGCCACCGCCACACAAAAAACCGTGGATGGCCCCAGCAACAAGGACTGGCGCGGTGGCCGTGGCATCTTGGAAAACATCATTCCTTCGAGCACCGGCGCTGCCAAGGCGGTGGGCGTGGTGATCCCCTCGCTCAATAAAAAGCTGACCGGCATGGCCTTCCGCGTGCCCACCTCCGATGTGTCGGTGGTGGATCTGACGGTGGAGCTGGAAAAGCCCGCCACCTACGACGAAATCAAGGCCGAGATGAAGGCCCAGTCTGAAGGCGCCTTGAAGGGCGTGCTGGGCTATACCGAAGACAAAGTGGTGGCCACTGACTTCCGCGGTGATACCCGCACCTCGATCTTCGACGCTGACGCCGGCGTCGCACTGGACGGCACCTTCGTCAAGATCGTGAGCTGGTACGACAACGAATGGGGCTATTCGAACAAGTGCCTCGAAATGGTGCGCGTGGTCGCGAAGTAAGCAATCGATTCACTGCGCAGCGCGCCCGCGACTTCCAAGCCAGATCGTCGCGGCGCATGCCTCAGAGCCTGCAGCCTGTGCTGCGGGCTTTTTTTCGCCCCGACGCGCGGGCTGCGCAGCGACGGCAAGCGGCGGCAGGCCTTGAGGGCCTCAGGTGGCGTCCGCGTCAATCAGGCCGTGCCTGACGGCATGCCGAACCAGCTCCGTCACATTGCGAACACCCAGCTTAGCCATCATGCGCGAGCGATAGGTCTCGATGGTCTTGGGCGACAAATGGACCGCTTGCGCAATCGCGGCGCTGCTGTGCCCCCGCACAACCATCTCCAGAATCTGCCGCTCGCGCATCGACAGGGCATCCCAGGGGTCGGTATCTTCTTGTGCGAGAGCGCTATGCGATGCGCGCGGTTCGCGATGCGGATCAAACCCCGCCACCTGCGCACTGAGATAGCGCCCGCCCTTGAGAACCACTTCGATCGCATGACGCAGCTCGATCGAAGTCGCCCCCTTGAGCACATAACCTTGCGCGCCGCTGCGCAGCGACTCGCGCACATGGCGCGGCTGGGCCGACATGGTCAGCACGATGGACCGCGTCGGCAAGGATGAACGCCTTTGCAGTTCGATCAATACCACCAGCCCCGATGTACGGTTCAGCATCAGGTCGAGCAGCAGCACATCGGGTTGCAACTGCACAATCTCCTGCAATGCCTGGGCAGCATCCGCGGCGTGGCCCACCACGCGATAGCCGGCTGCCTGCAGCAGGCAGCACAAGCCCTCACGCAACAGCGAATGATCGTCCAGTAGATAGATCGTACTCATGCCAGATTTCCGCCGCCGCAGCGCAGGCGTACGCATTCTTTGGGCCAGTGCCACTCAGCACTTTGGCACACGCACTGGTTGACTGCAAGCATCCGCAGGCTTGCGCTTCAACGACCTGAACGGCACCAGGCAATGGCCTGTACAGTCGCTGACAGCAGCGGCCAGGAATCAAACTCTCCTGACATACACGGATTCCTAGCACAAATACTATGGGCTTACTAATGGCATGGCACCGTACCCTTTAGGAGTCAGCCCCAACGCCTATGGCAGTTCATCCGTTGCAATCTGCGATTGCCCCTCAGCAGGCTGATGCATCGGTGCATGCGGTGCCGGCTTCGGATTTTCTGCGCGCTTACACGGCGCAGGCACACAGGGCTCTTGAAAAATCCCCGGTTTCGCAATGCTTGATGGCTTCCCAGATCTCAGCACCACAGTACGTCCGCGTGCTCGCCAAGTGGCTTGCCTGCTGGGAGCCTCTGGAAACCGTCTTGCAAAGTACATGGCCTGCTGACATTGATCCAATCTACATCCCACCAGCGCGTTGCGCTCTGCTGCGCCTTGATTTGCAAACCGCCCTACGGGTTGTTGGGGATGATTCGGCGAGCGCAAAGAGCCTTGCCGCAGATGCATTCTGGACGGACCGTATGCAGCGCGCCACGGAGCAACCGGGTGGTTGGTTTGGTATCGCGTATGTGGCCCAGGGGGCACTCAATGGCGGAGCCGTCATCGCGGCGCACCTTCGACGAGCGCTTCCGGCCGAGCTGGCGCAGAGCACTACATTCTTTGCGGGCCACCCCATGGGGGATTCGCCGCCACTGGCCAAACGCTGGCAACAGTGGTGTGAATGGCTGGACGCGCAAGTGACAACGCCTGAACACAAGCTGGTGGCAGCCGAGGCAGCAATGCTCGCATTCCGCAGCATCGCCCATGCCTTCAACGACGAGGGGGCCGCCGTCGCGCATCCATGAACTCATCCCTACCCGCATCGAGCACTAGCGATACCTGCGGCCCCCGCCTCGTCAGTCCGCGGGAGCTCGCCCACTGCGCTCAGGAGGCCATCCACATACCCGAGGCCATCCAGGGCTACGGAGCGCTGCTGGTATGTGAAACCTCCTCTGGTCGCGTTGTCCGGCACTCTGAGGGACTGGAGCAATGGTTGACCGTACCGGCGTCGGGCGCGATCGGGCAATCAGCGACTGATCTGCTGGGTCAACCTGCCAGCGCATGGGACGACTGGTGCGAGCAAACCCTCAACCAGGCAGGCACCATGGTGGGCCAAGTGGCGGGGCGCACGCCTCACCCGAAGCTTGAGCTCATGGTTCACCATGTCCCAGCGTCGAAGCCCCCGCTGGTTGTGCTGGAAATGATCCCTGACTGGGCCCCAACCGGTGCAGAGCAGGAAGACGTGGCACTGCTAGGAAAGCTCACCCGCTCAACCCGTGCATTGCGGGACACCACGTCGGTGGACTCGTTCGTTCAGTCGAGCGTGAAGGCGCTACAGGGATTCCTGAAATACGACCGCGTCATGCTGTATCGGTTTGAATCCGACTGGAGCGGCGAGGTCCTGGCCGAAGCCACGGCCCCGGGCGTTGATCAGCGCTTTATGGGTCAGCGATTCCCCGCGTCCGACATCCCGGCGCAGGCGCGCGAGCTCTACACCCGCAACCTGCTGAGGGTGATCGCTGATATCGACGCCGTGCCAGTCGCGCTTGCTCCCCCGCTCGACGGGTTGGCTGCGCCGCTGGATCAAAGTCATTGCCTGCTGCGCCAGCCCTCGTCGATGCATGTGGCTTACCTGCGCAACATGTCCGTGCGCGCCACCCTCACTATCTCACTGCTGCACGAGGGAAAGCTGTGGGGCATGCTCGCTTGCCACCACCATGAACCCCGCGTTCCCCCGCAACACCAGCGCCACTCCGTGTTGGTCGCTTGCGAGCTGATTGCCAACACGCTGATTTCCAAGCTAGACAGCCTGCTGCAAGTGGAAATGCTGGAGCGCATGCACAAGGCCGATACGACAATGACTGCGCTGGAGCACATGCTGGGCCAGTTACCGCAAGCGGACCAACGTTGGCGGGAGTTTGAAACAACAGCGGCCATGCTGACCGGTGCAGACCATATTTTTGGCAAATTGCATGGGCAGCGCTGGGGAATTCCCGGTCTGTCGGATGCCTCCTTGCTTGAGCTTGAAAACCGGCTGGCCGCATGCCCCCCAGGCACGCCAGTGAGCACAGACTCCATCGTCGACTGGGGCTGGGAGCCTGCACAGACAACCCCGCAACTGGTCGGTCTGCTGGCTGTGTCGCCCACCGGCGCACCCGATACCTATTTGGTTGTGATGCGCAAAGAATGGTGTCAGACGATTCAGTGGGGAGGACGTCCTAACGACTTCACAAAGCTGCAACGTGAGGATGGGACCATGGTGCTGGGCGCCCGCAGGTCGTTTGACGTGTGGGTGCAGCAAATCCGGAATCGGAGCCAAGGATGGGGGCCCCATGAGACTCACGCCTGCGTTCAGCTGGCGCGCATCGCCGCGCAGATGCATGCCCAGTCGCTCTTGCTGGAAACCAGGGAACGCAACCGATTTCTGGGGGCCAGCCTGGACTTGCTGCATGACATGGTGGTCGTCACAGAGGCGCAAGTCCAGCCTGGCAGCGCAATCCGCCGTATCTTGTATGTCAATCCTGCCATCTGCAGTCACTCTGGATATTCCAGAGAAGAACTGCTGGGCCAGTCTCCGTCGATCTTTCAGGGGCCGCGAACCGACCCGCAGCAGATTCGCAAAATGTCGGAGGCGCTCAAGCGGTGGGAACCCGTTAACGAAACCCTCATCAATTACCGCAAGGATGGCACGCCCTACTGGACAGAAATGAAGATCGTGCCCATCTCGGACGAGACGGGTTGGTGTACGCACTGGATCAGCATTCAGCGGGACATCACCGCCACGATGCAGTTGCAGCAAAGCCTGCAGAGCAAAAACGAGCGGCTTGAAAGCGTGATGCAGGCCACGGGCACAGGCACCTGGACGCTGGACTTTATCGGCGGCATCAGCGTGCTGGACCAGCGTGCGGCGTCGCTGCTGGGTTATGACGCGCAGACGATGGAGGGCCTGAGCGAGAAAAACATGGAGGACATGACGCACCCAGAGGATGTGTCTTCGATGCGCCGATCCCGACAGCCCTACAACGAAAAGCAGCAGGTGCAGGACGCCGTTTTTCGGATGCGTCACCGGGACGGGCAATGGGTGTGGATCCGCTCGCGCGGCCAGATTGTGCATTGGACCCCCGAGGGTCAGCCCGCACTCATGATAGGCACCTATACCGACGTGAGCGAACGCGTCGCCTTGCGTGCCCAGCTGGAACAACAACACCTGTTCTTGTCTGACCTCACAGAGCAATTGCCAGGCGTGGTGTATCAGTTCCGCCGAAGCCCAAAAGGGCGTTATTCATTCCTGTTTGCAAGTCGCCAACTCACCCATCTTTTTGGGGTGACGCCCGAGGAAGTCATCGGCGATGTGCGCGCACTGTTTTCGCAAGTCCGGCTATCGAACCCCGGAGAATTTCGGGAAAGCATTGAACACAGCGCCCATACGCGACAGCCATGGCGCCAACGCTTTAGCTTGCAGTTCAAGAATCAGACGGACGCGTCATCTATTTTCGAGGGCCACGCGCAGCCCAGATTGGAAGCCGACGGTAGCGTGGTGTGGCATGGGTTTATCACCGATGTCACCGATCGGGTAAAGACGGAAAGGGCGGGCCAGCAGGCCAGGCTGGACCTGGAAGCAACCCTGGCGGCCATGCCCGATTCGTTGCTGGCGCTGGACGTAGATCTCACGATCGTCATGGCACGCTCGCCGTCGTCGTTTGTACTGGGCCAGCCCCTGAAGTCACTGGTCGGCAAGGGCGTCCTTGAATTGCTGGACGAACCCTCGGGCATTATTTTCCACGATGCGGTACGCCAGACCAACTTGCACGGGCATGTGCAAAACATTGAGTTTCCCCTGCAACTGCCAGGAGGATTGCTGCGGCACTTCGAGTGTTCCATCGCCGCAAAGACCGCGCCGGGCGGCCCCCCCGGCGATTCAGCCGTCGGCGAAAGGGTGAGCAATGGCTATGTGGTCACCCTTCGGGATATCACCCAGCGCAAGAGCGCAGAAGAGCAAGTCGAACGCTTGGCGTACTACGACGCCCTGACCGGTCTGCTCAACCGTCGGGCGCTCTTTGATCGCCTGGAACGCATCAGCGCCCAGTGCGCCGAACGCAATACCCACTACGCTGTTTTGTTTATCGACCTGGATAACTTCAAGGACCTCAACGACACCCAGGGTCATCATGTCGGTGACGAGTTGCTGCGCGAAGTTGCGCGGCGCATGAGCCTGGAGATTCGATACGGCGATATCGTGGCGCGCCTTGGAGGGGACGAGTTCGTGATCGTGATTGCGGACCTCACGCCAGGACTCGTGGCGCAAACCGTGGCCACGAGCGTGGCAGACAGCATCCGTGCCTGTATGGACGCGCGATTCCAGTTGGCAGAGCTCTCCTACCGCATCACCTGCAGCATTGGTATCACCTACGGCACAGGCACTCAGGAGAAGGTCTCCGAAGTGATGCGCCGAGCAGACATTGCGATGTATCAGGCCAAAACCGCCGGCCGCAATCTTTATCGCTTTTTTGATCAAGAGATTCAGACCAACGTCACGCGGCGTTCTGCGTTGGAGCAAGACCTTCGCAGAGCATTGGATCTGAACGAATTGCTGCTGCATTACCAGCCGATCGTGAACCGGCGCCGCAAGGTCGTTGGATACGAAGCGCTCATTCGCTGGAACCACCGCCTGCATGGCCTGATTCCCCCGTCCGAGTTCATTCCGCTCGCCGAGAACAACGGTTTGATCATTCCCATTGGACGATGGGTGCTACAACAGGCATGCAAGCAATTGAATGCCTGGAAGACAGACCCGCAGCGCAATGCGCTGTTCATCTCGGTCAATGTGAGCGCACGGCAGGTCCATCGCGATGAATTTGTCTCGGATTTTTGCGAAGTCGTCGAAGCCGAAGGGGCCGACCCGCACCGAGCCAAGCTGGAGCTGACTGAAAGTTTGCTGCACAGCAACCTGGACGAAACCATTGAAAAGATGCGTGCTTTGGGCACGCGAGGTTTCCAGTTTGCACTTGACGACTTTGGCACGGGTTACTCGTCCATGTCCTACATCAAACGGCTGCCGCTGCATCAGCTCAAGATTGATCGCAGTTTCGTCTCGAATCTGCCGAACGACAAAGACGAAGCCGCGATCGCCACCATGATCCACCAGCTCGCACATACGCTGGGCATGTCGGTCGTTGCAGAGGGAGTCGAAACCGAGGCGCAGCGTGAATACCTGCTCAGTTTGGGCTGTCAGTACTTCCAAGGCTACCTTTTCGGGCGCCCGTCGCCACTCGCGGAGGTCCCGCTGAAGTCGCAGCGTTAAGTCGCTTGTGCAAGAGTCAACCACCGGCCAGTGATACCGGGCCCGTTGCAACGGTCCACATTCAGTCGACAGACTCCACCACAGCCGTAGTCTTGACGATATCGCGCGCCTTCAGGACAAGGACCATCCTTCAACGAGGCTCCTGGCCCGCCGTTCCCTGACCCGGCCGCCCCCAAGACATCCCGGCTGACGCACGCAACATGTGCCGGAGTTGCAAATGAAAACGCCCAACTGAGAACAGTTGGGCGCTGAATTTTGGTGGAGCAGTCTATCGCTTGGGCGAACTATTCTCAGCAAGCACTGCGGGCTTCTGCGGGGTTTTGGGATAACATGCCTCGCCCACAGCATTGGCATCGTCGAAATGACAGCACCTTTGGCACCCTCACCACCCAAGCGGCCCATCGGGTTTGTCCACCCGCAGGGCAAGGGCAGCTCAAGCAAGGCGGCTAAGGGCAAGCGCTGAAGGATTCACCTATCAGCGCACCCAGCGACGGCAAGGCAAGACCTGGTACCAACTCACGCAGGGTCATTCTGAACTCAGACCAGGACAAGCTTTGAGATATTCCGCCTCAGTCAACAAAGGAACCCATCTGCTTCGCGGCTGCCAATCCCCGTCTGATACTTCAATCAGCTCTTGAATTAAGAATCTGCTACGTTCTATACGCAAAACCTTGCCGTAGCGCTTACCCAAAAAATCTCGAACAAGAACTCGATTCTCGTGCCCATCAGGCGCACAAGCCATGAAGTACTTTTCGCCTGAAGGCCTTTGACCAAAATAGCCCAGAACGTACTTTTCCAATGGCAACTTTTCGGTCTCCTGCAAACGGCGCGATGCAAAAGAATCGAACGACAACAAGGTCAACGCAATCAACAACCTGACCAGTGGAGAACGCATCTTTTCATCCTTTAGACGTAGCCCCAAACCGTGTGCCCCTCAGCGCAACCGGTTGGGGCAAGGTAACGCTTGACACCAATGAGCGCGACTCATCGCTTAGTAAAAACGCGGGCCCTTGGACCCCATTGATAACACTGGCATAAACGCACGTGACGTCTGTAGGACGGAATCGCATAGTCGAGTGCCGAAAAAAACACCGCTAGCCCGACAAGTAAGGCCCAGCGTGCCATGCCACGCCGTACCAGGTCAGAATCGCCCCCCCAAACCAGTTGCAGACTCAAAACGAACCCCATCAGTACCCAGAAAACAAAAACGCCCCCGAAGAATTGCAGACGACCGATAGGTCTAGGCAGCGCCTCAGTCCGCAGATTCGAATTCACGAATAGCAGGTGAGGAAACTGCGTTGCGATCGGGATCAATATGTAATAAGCAATGGAGCAGATTCCTGATGCGGCTTTTTCCCATCCCATGAGCTCGCCAAACGTGCTTTCCGCCACGGTACCGAAAGCAACCGTCAACAGCAGAGCGTGAAACAGCCACGCTTTGGCAAAGTTGGGCAGAAGTTCACGCGTCATGTTTGAAGTTCACTTTTCCTCACGATCAATAGCAAGATGCGTCCAATGCACGATTCGCAAACGGACTCACTGCGGAACCGATAGCGACTCCAATACCCCAAGCCAACGACGTCGCCACGCCCGTTATTGCCGAGGTGGTTGCAACACGAGGCCAGTAGATAGGTGTCTTCATCGGCGTGATGGCGGGACCAAACGGATGTTTGACGGCCTTGGGAAAGTAAGCATCACGAACAGCTTGCCCAAGAGTCTGGCCGCCGAACGACGAAGCAGCCGCGCCACCGCCTACGAGAGCAGCCACCTTGGCAGGGCTTCCGACCATTGGCGCCTCCTTGTCACTGAACGGAATGTCAGGAAACCAAGAATCAATTGTGCTGTCGGTAGTTTTCCAAGCATCCTTCGCCTCGCTCCACCACTCGTCTACGCTTGGCATTCCACACGAATACAAACCTAGCGGATCACGCAGGCTGACAGGGTTGCCCCCCACATAGCTGTAATTATTCGTCTGCCCAGACGCCCACCCGATGGGATCCTCGCTGAGGAACCGCGCACACCCCGGCATGTAATACCGATTCCGGTAGAAATACAACCCATTGTCATTCCCCGGGTTGTCGTTCTCCCGCCCGGTGTACTGCTGGCTGTTGGTGTTTGTGGCGTCGGCTGTTGTTTTGCCGTAGGCCTCGTAGCTGTAGTCCACCACTTTGGCCTGGTTTTTGTCCAGGATTCGGATGGTGTTGTTGTTGGCGTCAGCCATCACGCTTTGCAGGTTGATGCCTTCTTCCCGCAGGAAGATTTCATCCAGCCCACCGGTGATGAGTTGGGCTTTGACGCTACTTGTGTTGGCGGTGCCGCTGAGTTCCTGCACGAAGTTGTCGCCGTCGTAGAGGAAGCCCGTCGTGGTGCTGCCCACCGTCTTGCCGCTTCTTCTGCCAAAGGCGTCGTACTGGAAGTTGGCCAGGCCCGTGGCACCGGTGGAGACGCCTTTGAGCTGGTTGCGTTCGTCCCACTGGTAGGTGCTGGTGCCGTCGGCAATGAGGTTGCCGTTTTGGTCGTAGCTGAAGGTTTTGCCGCCCCATTGGGTCAGGCGGTTGTTGGCGTCGTAGGTGGCTGTGGTGATGTTGGTGGCGGGCAGGTTGATTTTGGCGAGGCTGCCGCCCGCGCTGGTGCGCCTGCCTGCTTTGTCGTAGGTGTAGGTGAGGTTGCCGATCAATGTGCCGTCTGACTTTTTGTAGTCCATGGCGGTGAGTTGGTCGGCATCGTCGTAGGTGTAGGTGATGGTGCTGCCGTTGGCGAGTTTGGTTTGGGTTCTTCTGCTGGCGGCGTCGTAGGCGAGTGTGATGGTTTGGGCCACACCGCCGTTGGGCGCGCCTGCGGCCTGGCTGATTTGGGTGAGGCGACTGGCGTTGTCCCAGGTGTAGCTCAAGGTGGGCTGGGTGGTTTGGGCTGCAGGAGCACCGTTCTTCACCGTCATGCTGGTGCGACGGTCGGCCGCGTCGTAGGTGTAGTTGACTTCACCTTGGGGGGTGACTTCTTTGATGAGGCGGTCGAGGTTGTCGTAGGTGAGTGTGGTGGTCTGTGTGCTGCCCACCGTGGCGCAGTTCAGGCTGGTCGTCGGGTTGGTGCAGGTTTTATCGAGCACTTGGGTCAGGCGGTTGGCGGCGTCCCAGCTGAGTTCGACCACGCTTTTGAAGGCGGTGGGCGCTGCGGCGGTGGCACCAAAGCCGATGCGTTTGGTGCGGCTCAGGGCGTCATAGGTGACTGAGGACAGTTGGCCTTTGCGGTCGATGCGCTGCCGGAGTTGGCCTGCGGCGTCATAGGCCATGGTCTCCATCTGGTTCAAGGCGTCTTTGACGCTGATGCGCTGGCCGGTACCGTTGTAGGTGCTGGTGGCGGTGGGATTGTTTTTTTCGTCGACCTGGGTGGTGAGGAAGCCGTTGTTGTCGTAACCAAACTTGATGGTGTTGCCCAGGGGGTTGGTGATTTGGGTCAAGCGGTTCAGCGCGTCCCAGTCTTGCAAGGTGCGGTTGCCCAAGGGGTCGGTGATGGACTGCACCCGGCCTGCTCCGTCGGTGCGGTATTGCATGACGCGGTTCAAGGCATCGGTCACGGTGCTCAGGTCCGCGCCGTCCCAGGCGAGTTTGGTCACCTTGCTCACGGGGTTGGTGATGTTCAGGGGCTTGCCTTGGATATCGTAGGTGATGTTGTAGGCGTTGCCCAGGGGGTCGCTCACTTTGGTGAGGTTGCCTTTGGTGTTGTAGGTGAGGGTGAACTTGTGCCCCAAGGGGTTGGTGATGGTGAGAGGTTGGTTGAAGACCGGGTCGTAGGTGATGGTGGTGCTCACCGCGTTTGCGGTGCCTGCCAGGCGGGTGATTTTGAGCAGGTTGCCCACTGTGTCGTATTCGTATTGAGTGCGGCGGCCCAGGCCGTCAACTTTGGCGGTGCGCAAGCCATCGGTGATTTCGTAGGTTTCAACGTATTGTTCAGGTTTGCCCAGTGCAAAGGTGTTTTTGACCAACCAGCCCTGGGGGTCGAAGTTCAGTCGACGCACCGTGCCTCGGCGGTCGGTGAAGTCAACCTGGGACATATTGCCTGCGCCATCCAGTGTGTAAACCCATTGGTAGGTGCTGCCATCGGCCAGGGTTTGTTTTTTGACGCGCCCGGCAGTGTCGTATTCATTGGTGACCCGTGTATTTCCATTGGGGTCTTTGATGCTGGTAATTCGGTTTTTCACCGCGTCCCAGGTGTAGATGCGTTTTTTACCCAGTGGGTCGGTGACCTCGGTCAGCCGCTGGCTAGCGTCATAGGTGTAGGTGAAGCTGCGGCCGATGTGGTCGGTGCTTTTTTCGACGAGAAAGTTTTTGTAGGTGAACTCGACCCAGCGGCCGTTGGGGGCTGTAATTCGCGTGGTGTGGTCGTAGGCACCTAAGCTGCGGTGATCAATGTTGATGCGGTTACCGTTGCGGTCGTCCATCCATTTCAAAAGCTGATTGAATTTGGTGAAACCCCACTGGCGACCATCTCTGAAAAACAAAACAAACGTGCTGTCGACGAGCTTTATCTTTGCACCGCGAAATTCGCCCGACGACTCAAAGTTGGAATAGGTTTGGTAGATTGTCCCATCCAAGGTACCTTTAAACGGAACGACTCGGCCATTGGGCATGATCAGTTGCATGAGCTTCCAGTTACCACCAAGCTGATTCCCCGCACGCAGATAGATGTCGTAGTTATGTGTCGTTCCCACACCAAAGGCACGAATGTGCTCTTGGCCAGCATTTTCTTTGTTGTCAAGTGAGCGATAGGTACGGCGAATGTCAATGGCTAAGACATCGTTGATCATCAGGTCGCGTTCAATGTGAACAAAGTGGCCTGTGGTCATGTCCACTGGATCCCCGCCGCAAGAACCACTACCACCGCCGCCGCCGCCTTGACCCCAACCGCCTCCGTCACCACCGCCAGAACCTCCTCCGCCACAACCGCAACCGCAAGCGCCGCCACCTGCTTTGCCGAACACGGAAATACTGTGAATAGTGAACTGGTACACGTTGAAAGGTTCAGCAGCCGCAATGGTGGTGGGGTCTGTACTGCTGACTTTGGCTTGGCTATAGACATACCAACCACGGCCCTGTGGGTCGTAGTCAAAGAGTTGCATGGGCTCACCCGGACCAAAGCTGGTGTAGTTGGGGTACTTCAGCGTAGCCGCACGGGGCTTGCCATCCACGCCTTGCAGCACCGCACCGCCTGGCTGCAGGGTATAGAACACGGGTACACCCACAAAGGGCATGGGGAAGGGAGTTTGATCGACCGGAACGGGGGTGATGCTCACTTCGGTGACCACTTTGCCATCGGCATCGCGCACCACAGTGCCAGCAGGCAAGACCACTTGCAGCCCGGGAATCAACGGATGGCTGATGACGGTTTCGGAGCGAGTGGGTGAATCGATCTTGACGGCATTGCGGGTGTCCAGCTTGGGCATCCACACAACGAAAGGCAAGGTGTTGGCTTGGCCTGCCTGAATGTCGAGGCGGTATTGGAACACGCCATATTGGGCATCGGCGCGGTTAGCGCTGCGGCCATCAATGGACAACACTTGAGGGCCTGCGGGCAAACCAGTCAACAAGAACTCGCCTTGATCATCAGTTTTAACTTTAGCACCCGCCACACTGAGAGTGACGTTGGCCAAGGGCTTGCCGTTCAAACGCAGCACTTGACCCGCCAGGCTGGTGGTGCCGCTGGCAGTGTCAGATTTGGCATTTGACAGCACAGCGCGTTTGTCACCCGCAGGTGACGCAGCATGCGCAATGTCCGACCATTCAAGGCGAACCTTTTGGGTGCTGGCAGATGAATCACTTGTGCCGGTGGTGGTGCTGGCATTGCGCAAGGTGCTGTCGGTGATCACACCATCCAATGAAACTGGTGAGACTGAGGCCGATGAATAGGCACTGGCTTGTGGCTTGGCTTTGAGGTCAATACCCGCATCAGCAGCGCGCTGTTCCAGAATTTTTTGCAGACGTTCTTGTTCGCCATAAAGGGCTTCGCGCAGTTTTTGGTTGCGCGGTAGAGCGAGTTGGGCGCGTTCAGCTTTGCCGCTGATCCACAGTCCTTTGCGATTGGCTTCAGTGGGAACAAAAAGTTCGTCGTCCGCCTGCATAGCCGCGAGGGTTTTGTCGTCCAAGGGACGAGCGACTGAGTTGGTAGCCATGCCGTTGTTCAGTGCGGAGGCGTTGGCTGGTGCTGCTGTGTTGGTCAGTGCCATGGCCGCACCCGGATAAGCCGTTGATGCGTTAACTGCGCCGACACCACCGGTTCCGTTGGCAGGTCTTGCGCCAGCATTTTGAGTCGCCGCGTTTCCGAGGGCGGCGGTGTCAAACCAGGGTGATGACTTGAAGCGCCGCGTCGGCAACCCGAACATCCACTCGGCGCTGGAATATTCCTCCGCCACGGGCGTCACCCGCTCTCTGGTCAAAGGCGGGGCCAAGTACCACCAGATGCTGCTGAAGGCCTTCGCCGAGCACTTGCTGCATGTGAAGCTCGACGCCCACCGCCTGCTGCCGCCAACGCTGGATCTGTCCGTGCTGCGGCTGGGTTTCGATGTGCCACAGGCGGAAGTCGATGGGTTCAACGTGCTGCAGGTGAAGTCGATCAGCCTGCTCAGCCCAGACACGCAACTGAAGATCGATTGCACGGCGATGGCGTCGAGTGAACACCGCTGCGTCACCGATCTGCTCGCGGAAAAGCTGCCCGGCCCGCTGGCGGAGAACTGGCTCGTCACGGCCGCACACATCAACCTGTACTACCCTCCCGAGCCGGGCAAGGCCAGGGCAAAGGTTGTCACGATTGAGGTCACCCGCAAGGGACGGCTGAACCTGCACAAGTTCGACGCTGCCCTGCAGGCACAGCTGGAGGGTTACCTGGTCGAACTGGGCATCCTCCAGAAGGGGCAGACGCTCAACGCGCAGGAGACACCACCCAGCGCCGACGCGACGGAACAGCACCCAGCCTTCGAGTACTGACCGATGTCGACTCACGAAGCGTGGTCGTTGGTCTGCCGCCTGTTCGCGGGCGGCACGCCAGTGTTTCGGGGTGCCCTGTCCCCGGCCGAGATCGGGGCTTGCACCACCCTGGGGCCGGCGATCAAACCGACCGTCATCAGCCGCACGTTCACGCTTTGCCCGTACTGCCAGTTGCGCAACGGCCAGGTCTTCGGCGACGGACAGGGCGGCCAGGTATGCCAGTGCTCTGACTGTGGCCCCATACCTCTCGCCGCCAACGATCTCGCTGCAGTGATGCTGGACAAGAGTTGGCTGCGTTCGAAGCTGCGTATGGCGCTGGAGATCGAGAGCCGAGACGGCTTCACTGACCTCGGCAACGGAGTCTGGCGACTGGGCGAGGCGCGCAGGGGCCCGGCACTTCTGGCACCGAACCTGGTTCCGCTTTGCGTCGACCCGTCGGTCTTCGACCGCGTCCGCGTCGCGGGGGCCACTATCCGTGTCATCACGCCGGCATCGGTTGAAGCGCGACGAGCACGGCTTCCCGCTGGGGTCGAATGGCTGCCCCTGGACGAACGGTTCGCCTACTACGGCGGCGGGATCTCCTTCTTGCAGCCCGGGGCGCAACCTGCGCCAGCCGAGTCACAGGAGCCCTGGACGCTGGTCAATGGCCCGTTCTCGGCGGACTTCAAATGGGTAACGCTGGCCAGTTGGCCTCAAGGTCCGATCCGGTGCACCGACAGGCAGGCTGAGGTCTTCAAGGCACTCTGGTCTTTCAAGGGTGCGGAGATGCACCGCGACCGAGTCATGCAGCGGGCAGGCCAGGAGGGTAGGAAGCCGATTGATCCCTTCAAAGTGAAGGATCGCGACAAGGGGAAGCCGGCGCACGAAGGCCCGCTCCACGCCTACCGGGAACTCGTACATGCCCGCCAGCGCGACGGCTTGTACTGGATGCCGTGTGCGTCCCCGGACGCTGTTGCGGCCTGATGGCCTGCTACTCCAGACCGGTCGGCGAACTCGAAAAGCCGACACACGCACAACTCGTTGTCGCGTATGGCGATGTGCGTGTGCTACGGCGAAAAAGTTAGCAGAGATTCCTAGAGAACAGAGGGCAGAAAAGGGTCGAACTGGCCGCCATAGGCACCGAGTCTGACCACCCCCTGGCACACGCAGAATGTGCGGGAACCCCGCGTGTCATGCGGGAAACACAAATGAAAACGCCCAACTGAGAACAGTTGGGCGCTGAATTTTGGTGGCCTGGGGCGGAATCGAACCACCGACACAAGGATTTTCAATCCTCTGCTCTACCGACTGAGCTACCGGGCCAGAGCCTTAAATTATAACCAGAAACGAGGCCTGTCAAAGTTCGCGCTGGATTTTTTTGCGCTCAACCCAAACTGCCCATCAGCCGCGCTTGCCGCGTCCCAGATCCACGCCCAGCTGGCGCAGCTTGCGGTACAGGTGGGTGCGCTCCAGCCCCGTCTTTTCGGCTACCCGCGTCATCGAACCACCCTCGCGCGCCAGATGGAACTCGAAATAAGCCTTCTCAAAACCATCACGGGCTTCGCGCAGCGGGCGGTCCAGATCGAACCCCTGGTGGGCGTGGGGACCCATCTCTGCGCCCGAAAGCACTGCGGTCACGTGCGACGAGGCGAGGGCGGCATGTGCGGGGTCGGCTGCGACCTGCGCCACTGCGATCGGCACGGATGCTGTGGGCGAAGCTGGATGGGCCGCGTTACGGGCCAGCCCCTGTTCCACAGCCTTGAGAAGCTTTTGCAAAGTGATGGGCTTTTCCAGAAAGGAGAAGGCGCCGATGCGGGTCGCTTCGACCGCCGTATCGATGGTGGCATGCCCGCTCATCATGATCACGGGCATCGTGAGCACGCCTGCGGTGGACCACTCCTTCAGGAGCGACACCCCATCCGTATCGGGCATCCAGATGTCCAGCAGGATGAGGTCATAGACGTTGGCGGCGCGCGCGCTGCGGGCCTGCGTCGCGTTTTCCGCAAGGTCCACACTGTGGCCTTCGTCGTTCAGAATTTCTGAGAGCAGGTCACGGATGCCCAGCTCGTCGTCGACCACCAGAATGTTTGCCATGGGTTTTAAGGACCTTGAGGTACTGCGGAGCGTTGTTGTTATCACGCCACCGGGGATTCAGGGCCGAATGATAACGACACTTGCGCGCCGCGCACCACACCGCCTTCCATGCGGTTGGAAAGATCGATCCTTGCCCCGTGCTCGTCCGCGATCTTCTTGACCACGGCCAGCCCCAGGCCGGTGCCGCGCGCCTTGGTGGTGACATACGGCTCGAACGCGCGCTGCAGGATATGGGCAGGAAAACCAACGCCGCAGTCCGACACTGACAGCCGCACTCGGCGCGTGGTGCTGCTCCACCGGGTACTGATGCGCACGGGATTGAGCTCACTCTTGCCTTGGGCGCGCGCCTGCTCGGTGGCGTCCTGTGCGTTTTGCAGCAGGTTGTGCACGACCTGCCGCAATTGCTGGGCGTCCCCTGCAATCGGGGGGCATTGCGGGTCGAGCTCGGCGACTACCGGCACGGCGGCGTTCTCTTCACCGTAGAGGTTGAGTACGTCGGCAATCAGCGCATTCAGGTCCAGCGGATGGAGTTCTGCGGCGGGCAGTCTCGCGTAATCGCGAAACTCGTTGACCAACCTCTTCATCGCATCAACCTGGTCCACGATGGTTTTGACCGATTTCGTCAGTATCGCCTGCTCCACGGCTCCGACCTTGCCTGAAAGCTTCATTTCCAGGCGCTCTGCGGACAGTTGAATCGGCGTGAGCGGGTTCTTGATTTCATGCGCCAGACGGCGGGCGACCTCGCCCCAGGCCTGCGCGCGCTGGGCAGAAACAATTTCTGAAATGTCGTCAAAAACCAACAGTCGGGCAGCATTGGGGAGCTCTGCACCCCGCGCCACCAGACTGGTGACATGTTGCGGCGCGCCTGGGTTGGTGGACGGGTGCAGTTCAAACGGGTGCTGCCAGTGATCGAGTCCGTGCCGATCGTGGTCACCCAGGAAGGCGTCGAACTGTTCTTGGACAGCGGCAGCGAACTCGGCCAGGCCCGGCACAGAAGACAGCGGGTGTCGCTCGTAGGCAGCCATGGGAGCCTTCAAAATCCGCGTCGCGCCGGGGTTTGACGAGAGGATGAGGCCCTGGACGTCGAGAACGATGACCCCCGCGGCGAGGTTGTCCAAAATGGTCTGCAGGTTGGCGCGCGATGCGTCCACCTGCTCCATGCTCTGCTCCACGGCCTGACGCGCATCGGCAAGCTGCTGCGTCATGAGCGCAAAGGAACGCGTCAGCCCACCCAGTTCGTCGCGCCCCTGCAAAGCCGCCTTCGGACTGAGGTTGCCCGCCGCCACCTCACGCACGCCCTCGGCCAGCACCAGCAAGGGCCGTACGAGCTGGTTACCCAGCAACACAGCCAACAGCACCGCACCGAAAACCGCCAGAAACAGGCTCAACGTGAGCGTGCCGACATACATGCGGCGCAGTCCGTCGCGGGCGAGCGCGCGCTCCTGGTACTCGCGGTTGGCTTCCTGTACGGCGATGGCGTTGGCCACGAGCGCCGGAGGCAAAGGCAGCGTGGCCTGCAGGTAACGCGGCTCCACCAGCAATCCCACGCCGGGGCTGCTGACCAGCACTAGCACCTTGACGCGCGCGTTCTGTGCTTCCAGCGGGTTGGAAACATCGTCCAATCCGTCAATCTGCGCAGAGGCGCGCTGTTGCCGCACTGTTCGTAGCAGCGAGGCCGGCGGTCGCTCCGGGTTGAGGCTGAAGCGACTCTGGCCGGCGCTGGCCACGGCCTGGCCCGATGCGTTCCACAGCACCACGTCGGTGGCGCCCAGTTGCTCGCGGATTCGCTCCAGCACGAGTCCGGCGCCCGCGCCTTGGGCCGGCCCGATCTGCATACTGGCGTTGCGGGTCTTGGCGGCCATGTCGGTTGCCAGAGAGTCCAGTGACACCCGCGCCAGGTTGACACCTGCCGACAGGGCCCCTTCGACCTTGACGTCAAACCAGCTTTCGATAGAGCGCGTGACGAACTGGTAGGACACCACATAGATCAGCACCCCGGGCACCAGGCCCACGAGCGCAAAAATGGCAGCCAGCTTGACCAGCAGCCGACTGCCGAACCTCCCTTGGCGCAGGCGCATGGTCAGCCGAACCGCGACCCACAGCAACACGGCCAGCAGCAACAGCGCCACCAGCACATTGATGCCGAACAGCCAGGCATAGTTGCGCTCGTAGAGTGCGCGGTTGTTCGTGGCCAGCGTCAGCAGAAAGAGCAGGACGAGTGCAATGGCGGACATGACGGCTGCACCCACGCCAATCGCCCAGCGCACGGCCCGCGACGGCCGCGCGGCCAGGTGGCTGGAGCCTGGTGGGCCCTGCGTGCCCGAACTGTCGCCAGGCGGTGTCACTTCGCAGGCTCCGGCATGAGGCGCTGGCTGCGCGAGACCAGCACGTTCCAGCCCGACTGACCCACCGCCCCGATCTGGAAGGGGCGTGGCAGTTGCGACATGTCCAGCCGAAACCGCAAATCGACCGTATGCACCGCGCTTGTCTCAATCGCAGTTGCATCGGCGACTCTCCAGCGCGCAATCCGCTGTATGGCCGACAGGGCGTCGTTGTAATCGTCAAAATTTTGGCCCAGCACCACGCCAAGCCCAGAGTTGGAAAAGGGCGCGGTCGAGGTGTTGAGCCGCCATCGGCGCGTCAGGGGCTGGTAGCTCAGACGCAGGTACCGGGTGGCCTGGGCCACTTGCTTGTCGGTCCAGTACCACCGGTGGCGAAACACCTGCGCTTCGGCCACGAAGAACATCGGGATCCCCTTGTACAGCGCATCTTCCGCCAAATCGGGCAGAACAAACGGAAGATGGGTACTGAGAAAAAGGCCGTCGCTGGTGCGGTCCAGGCGGAGTTCGGCGCTCTCCGCGGCCGCATCATCGGCCGGTGCTGCCATGCCGGTCGCATGCGCCATCAGTGCAAGGACCAGGGCGCACATCACCCAGCCACAAGCCCTCACGAACTCATGACGCTGATTTTTGCAACAGTGCGTAAAAAAATCCGTCGTGATCACTGACTGGATTGTCGAGGACGTGTGCGCGGCTGTCCCGGGCGGCGGGTATTAAATGGCCCGGCGAGGGCAGCAAGACAGCATCGGTGTTGTGCGCAAGAAACGTTTGCACCTGCTGGTCGCCCTCGGCGCGAAACACCGAGCATGTGCAATACAGCAGACGCCCCCCAGGGCGCACCAGGGGCCACAGGGCCGCCAGCAGAGCCGCCTGGATCTTGGCCAGCTGGGCAATGTCCGACTCGCGGCGCAGCCAGCGCACATCCGGATGGCGCCGAACAATACCCGACGCCGTGCAGGGCGCATCGAGCAAGACGGCGTCGAACAGTGCGCCACCGCAGTGCTGCTGCCACCAGCTTGCAGGCTGCGCGGCATCAGCCACCACCACCTGTGCGTGCAGGCCGAGCCGGTCCAGCGTCTCGTTGATGCGACCGGCACGCACCGCATCGACCTCCAGCGCGGTGACCTCCAGCGGCACACCCGCCCTGGCGTGCTCCAGCAGATGCGCTGTCTTGCCCCCGGGGGCTGCACAGGCATCCAGCACGCGAAGCGGCTGGCCAGCGTCCATGCCGTCAAGCAGCAGGCCGGCTGCGCGCTGTGCGGCGGCGTCCTGCACGGATACCCAGCCTTGGGCAAACCCAGGCAACACCTGCACGGGCACGGGGCGCTCCAGAATCAGCCCCCACTCACCCACCGGCATTGCACCTAAATTGATAGCATTCAATGCACTACGGTAGCGCGTAACCGTGCATTTTTGTTGGTTGACGCGCAAGGTCATGGGCGCGTGGGCATTGTTGGCTGCCAGGATCTGCTCCCAGTCCGTGGGGTGGTCCTTTCGCACAAGGTCAATCCACCAGCGCGGATGGTTCCAGCGGGCCTGCAGGTCGCCGTCGGTGGCCGCTACCAGCGCGTCCCGCTCGCGTAAAAAGCGCCTCAGGCAGCCGTTGATGAAAGAGGCCTGACCACGCGTGGCCGGATCGTGTTTGGCGGCCTCGACGGCCTGGTTGACCAACGTGAATGGCTCGTACGGGGCGTGCGCGGGGTCCCAGCACAGCGCAAGCGCCGTACACAGCAGTGCGTCTGCCGCCTGGGGAGGCTGACGGGAAACCATATGACGCCGCAGGGCTTCGGCCCGGCCCAACTGCCGCAGCACCTGGAACAAAAGCGACTGCACGCCGGGGCGCACGTCGGGATGCACGGCGGCGATCGCGGCTGTGCCCGACTTACCGCTGCGTATGGCCCGCAGCGCCAGTGCAACCTGCACAAGCTGCTGCCACAAGGGCATGGAACCGTCGGCCCATGGTTGTGCCCCTGGGGACGGCGCAGCAGCACTGCCCGAGCGCACGGGCCCGCCGCTGCCTTGCCTGGCAGCAGGGTCGGAACGCGCACCTCGTGGGCCGCGTGGGGAAGTAGGGTGAGGCATGGTGTATGTCGGTCGCAAGTGGGCTCAAAGGCCGCGGGCGGCCTTAAAGCCAAAAAGCCGGGCCAGCACGCTCGCCGGGAACTGTGCGATAGCCTCGTTGTACTGCCTGACCGCATCGTTGAAGACTTCAAGGGCATGGCTTACGTGGGCCACGTTCTCGCCCCAACGGATCTGCCAGGGCATGACGCTGTGCAGGGCAGCAGATGGGGACACGGCCATCGAGCCAGGCGTCTCATCGACCTGAGGGGTGCGCCCGGGCGGCTGGGCAGCCGTAACCTGGGATTCATCGACGCTGGGGGTGGCGGGGCTTGCGTGGGGGTGCATGGTGTCACTCCAGCAGGCGTGCAGGTTGTTTTGGGCCGCTGCCAGCGCGGCGATCGCATCGGGGTGCAGTGGCCGCGTACGGGCGGTGGCCAACGTGGCGCTGAAGTGCGCCGCAGCGCCCTCCAGGGCGGTCATGGGGCCATCGGCTTGGGCCTGCGGCATCACAGCAGTGGCCCGGCCGGCAGCCTGCGCCGCAGTCAACTCGGCCAGCAGGGTCAGCAGGCGTTGCGTATGCGCGTCAAAGCCGCCGAACGTCTGTATGACCGCTGAACGCAAGCGCATCAGGCGGTTATAGGCACCAAGCGCCCAGAACACGATGAACGCAACGGCGATCCAGAAAAGAGGCGAGTACCACATGGACAAATGGCGAGCTGCAGGCACCTTTGCCTGACGTTGAATCGATCAAGACGACCCACTACACCGGGTCACCACAGTGAGCCAGCGGCCGCCACCAACAAAAAAGCTCCCGGCCTGCCTCAGGACAGGACGGGAGCGTTTCATGTGACGACAGCCGCTGGTGGCTTAGTCCGCAGCAGAGTCCGCAGCGGTGGCAGTGCTGTGGTTTTCCTCATCGGAAGAAGCGCCCTGGGCCTCCATTTCGGCCGCTTCCGCTTCGGCGATGGCCCGACGCTCCGCATCGTCCATGGCGTCCTTGGCCTTGCGAGCTTGGTGGTATGCCAGGCCGGTACCGGCCGGGATCAGGCGACCCACGATGACGTTTTCCTTCAGGCCACGCAGCTCATCGCGCTTGCCCATGATGGCAGCCTCGGTCAGCACGCGGGTCGTTTCCTGGAAAGAAGCGGCCGAGATGAACGAGTCGGTGGACAGCGAGGCCTTGGTGATACCTAGCAGCAGGTTGCTGTAGGTCGCGGGAATCTTGCCCTCGGCCTGCAGCGCCTCGTTGGTGTTGAGGATCTCGGAGCGCTCGACCTGCTCACCAGCGATGTAGTTCGACTCGCCGACGTTCTCAACCACGACGCGGCGCAACATCTGGCGAACGATCACCTCAATGTGCTTGTCGTTGATCTTCACACCCTGCAAGCGATACACATCCTGCACTTCATCGACGATGTAGCGCGACAGTTCCTCGATACCCAGCAGGCGCAGGATGTCCTGCGGATCGGCCGGGCCGTCGACGATGGATTCGCCCTTGTTCACCACCTGGCCTTCGTGCACCAGGATGTTCTTCTCCTTGGGCACCAGCTCTTCGAACACATGGCCTTCCGGATCGGTGATTTGCAAACGGACCTTGCCCTTGGTTTCCTTGCCGAACGACACGGTGCCGGTCATCTCGGCCAGCGTGCCCTTGTCCTTGGGCGTACGGGCTTCGAAAAGCTCGGCCACGCGGGGCAGACCACCGGTAATGTCACGTGTCTTCTGACCTTCCACCGGGATACGCGCCAACACTTCGCCAGGGCCCACATCCTGGCCATCGCGCACCTGAATCAGCGCGCCGACCTGGAATCCAATGGTCACCGAGTGGTCGGTACCCGGGATCTTCACTTCGTTGCCCTGGGCGTCGATCAGCTTGACCTGTGGGCGTACGACCTTGGCGGCGCCACGGCGCTTGGGGTCGATCACCACCAGCGTAGACAGACCCGTCACCTCGTCCACCTGCTTTGCAACAGTCAGGCCTTCTTCGACGTTCTCGAACTTGGTCTTGCCGGCGAACTCGGTGATGATGGGGCGCGTCAGCGGGTCCCAGTTGGCCAGGATGGTGCCGGCCTTGATCTGCTGATCGGCCTTCACGGTGAGCGTGGCACCGTAAGGCACCTTGTGGCGCTCGCGCTCACGGCCATGCTCGTCGTGGATGATGATTTCACCCGAACGCGCAATCACCACCAGCTCGCCCTTGGTGTTGCTCACATAGCGCATCGTGGCATTGAAGCCGATCACGCCGTTGGACTTGGCTTCCACGCTCGATGCGATGGCGGCACGCGAAGCGGCACCACCGATGTGGAACGTACGCATGGTCAACTGCGTGCCGGGTTCGCCGATGGACTGGGCCGCGATCACACCCACGGCTTCGCCGAGGTTGATCAGACCGCCACGACCCAGGTCGCGGCCGTAGCACTTGGCGCACAGGCCATAGCGCGTTTCGCAGGTCAGCGCCGTGCGCACCTTGACCTCATCGACGCCAGCAGCCTCCAGCTCTTCGATGATGTCTTCTTCCAGCATCACGCCCGCCTCGACCAGCACGGCACGCGTTTCAGGGTGCAACACGTCTTCGGCAGCCGTGCGGCCCAGGACACGGTCGCGAAGCGATTCGATGACTTCGCCACCCTCGACGATGGCGCGCATCAGCGAACCATTGGCGGTGTTGCAGTCTTCTTCGGTCACGACCAGATCCTGCGTCACATCCACCAGGCGGCGGGTGAGGTAACCGGAATTGGCGGTCTTGAGCGCCGTGTCGGCCAGACCCTTACGGGCACCGTGGGTGGAGATGAAGTACTCCAGCACGTTCAGACCTTCGCGGAAGTTCGCGGTAATCGGCGTTTCGATGATCGAACCGTCTGGCTTGGCCATCAGACCACGCATACCGGCCACCTGACGGATCTGGGCAGCAGAGCCACGGGCACCGGAGTCGGCCATCATGTAGATGGAGTTGAACGATTCCTGGTCTACCTGATTGCCGTGGCGATCGGTGACCTTTTGCTTGGACAGCTGGGCCATCATCACCTTGGACACTTCATCGCCGGCCTTGCCCCAGATGTCCACCACCTTGTTGTAGCGCTCGCCAGACGTCACCAGACCGGACACATACTGCTGTTCGATCTCTTTGACTTCCTTTTCGGAGCGCTCGATGATTCCTGCCTTCTGTGGCGGCACCAGCATGTCATCGATGGCGATGGAAATACCGGCGCGTGTCGCCAGGCGGAAGCCGTTTTGCAGCAGCTTGTCGGCGAAGACCACGGTTTCCTTCAGGCCGCACTTGCGGAAACTCACGTTGATGAGCTTGGAGATTTCCTTCTTCTTGAGTGCCTTGTTCATATGGCTGAACGGCAGGCCCTTGGGAAGGATTTCAGACAGCAGCGCACGACCGGCCGTGGTTTCCACCAGGGAGGTCGAAGACACGAATTCACCCGTGGCCTTGTCCTTGGTCCACTCGGTCATCCGCACCGTGATCTTGGCGGCCAGTTCGACTTGGCCCGCGTCAAGCGCACGCTGTACTTCACCGGTATCGGCAAACACAAGACCTTCGCCTTTGCCGTTGATACGGTCACGGGTGGCGTAATACAAACCCAGCACCACGTCTTGCGAAGGAACGATGGAAGGTTCGCCAGACGCCGGGAAGAGCACGTTATTGGAGGCCAGCATCAGGGTGCGGGCTTCCATCTGCGCTTCCACCGACAGCGGCACGTGCACGGCCATCTGGTCACCGTCGAAGTCGGCGTTGAACGCCGCGCAGACCAGCGGGTGCAGTTGGATGGCCTTGCCTTCGATCAGGATGGGCTCAAAGGCCTGAATGCCCAGACGGTGCAGCGTAGGCGCACGGTTGAGCATCACGGGGTGTTCCTTGATGACCTCTTCCAGGATGTCCCACACCACCGGCGTGCCGGATTCGACTTCCTTCTTGGCAGCCTTGATCGTCGTCGCGATGCCCATGGCCTCCAGACGCGAGAAGATGAACGGCTTGAACAGTTCCAGCGCCATCAGCTTGGGCAAACCGCACTGGTGCAGCTTGAGCGTGGGGCCCACCGTGATCACTGAACGACCAGAGTAGTCCACGCGCTTGCCCAGCAGGTTTTGGCGGAAGCGGCCGCTCTTGCCCTTGATCATGTCAGCCAGGGACTTCAGCGCACGCTTGTTGGCGCCCGTCATGGCCTTGCCACGGCGGCCGTTGTCGAGCAACGAATCGACGGCTTCCTGCAGCATCCGCTTTTCGTTGCGGGCGATGATTTCAGGGGCCTTGAGCTCCAGCAGACGGCGCAGACGCGAGTTGCGGTTAATGACGCGGCGATACAGGTCGTTCAGATCGGAGGTCGCGAAGCGGCCACCATCGAGCGGCACCAGCGGACGCAGGTCTGGCGGCAACACGGGCAGCACTTCCAGAACCATCCACTCGGGCTTGATGCCCGACTTCTTGAAGGCTTCGAGCACCTTCAGTCGCTTGGCGTTCTTCTTGACCTTGACTTCCGAGCCGGTCAGATCGCCGCGCAGCTTCTCGATCGACAGGTCGATGTCGATGGATTCCAGCAGGTCCTTGATGCCTTCCGCGCCCATCTTGGCGATGAACTCATCACCGAATTCCTTGCGCTTGGCGTCGTAGTCGTCCTCGGACATGATGCTGAACTTCTTCAGCGGGGTCATGCCAGGGTCGGTCACCACATAGGCTTCAAAGTACAGCACGCGTTCGATGTCGCGCAGCGTCATGTCCAGCACCAGGCCCAGACGCGATGGCAGCGACTTCAGGAACCAGATGTGCGCGCAGGGCGCGGCCAGGTCGATGTGACCCATGCGCTCGCGGCGCACCTTGGTTTGCGTCACTTCAACACCGCACTTCTCGCAGATCACGCCGCGGTGCTTGAGGCGCTTGTACTTGCCGCACAGGCATTCGTAGTCCTTGATGGGACCAAAAATCTTGGCGCAGAACAGGCCATCACGCTCGGGCTTGAAAGTGCGGTAGTTGATGGTTTCAGGCTTTTTCACTTCGCCGAAAGACCACGAACGGATCTTCTCGGGCGAAGCCATGCCGATGCGGATGGCATCGAAATGCTCATCCGGCGTGAATTGCTTGAACAGGTCGAGTAGCGATTTCATAGTGACTCTTTCCTTTTCTGCTTAGGAGCGTTCCAGCTCGATGTCCAGGCCCAGCGAACGGATTTCCTTGACCAGCACGTTGAACGATTCCGGCATGCCGGCTTCGATGGCGTGTTCACCCTTGACGATCGATTCGTACACCTTGGTACGGCCCACCACGTCGTCGGACTTGACGGTCAGCATTTCCTGCAGCACATAGGCAGCGCCGTAGGCTTCCAGCGCCCACACTTCCATTTCCCCGAAACGCTGGCCACCGAACTGCGCCTTGCCGCCCAGCGGCTGCTGCGTGACCAGCGAGTACGGCCCGGTCGAGCGCGCGTGCATCTTGTCGTCCACCAGGTGGTGCAGCTTGAGGTAGTGCATGTAGCCGATCGTGGTCGGGCGCTCGAAGCGCTCGCCCGTGCGGCCGTCAAACAGGTATGCCTGGGTACGGGTAGGCGTCAGACCCTTGCGCTCGGCGATGTCGTCCGGGTAGGCAAGCTTGAGCATGTCCTTGATCTCGTCTTCCGAAGCACCATCGAACACCGGGGTGGCGTAGGGAACACCGCCAGCAAGGTGGGCTGCCATGGCCATCAGGTCATCATCGCTCACCTGCGACAGGTCTTCTTTGCGGCCGCGCGAGTTGTATACCTCTTCGAGGAACGTGCGCATTTCGGCCGCCTTGGCCTGCTCCTGGAGCATGTTGCCAATGCGCTGGCCAATACCCTTGCCCGCCCAGCCCAGGTGCACTTCCAGCACCTGACCGATGTTCATCCGCGAGGGCACGCCCAGCGGGTTCAGAACGATGTCGGCAGGGGTGCCATCGGCCATGTAGGGCATGTCTTCGACCGGGACGATCTTGGACACCACACCCTTGTTGCCGTGACGGCCGGCCATCTTGTCGCCTGGTTGCAGGCGGCGCTTGACGGCCAGGTACACCTTGACCATTTTGAGCACGCCCGCAGGCAGCTCATCGCCCTGCGTGAGCTTCTTGCGCTTTTCTTCAAAGGCGAGGTCGAAGCTGTGGCGCGTCTGCTCCAGGGCGTTCTTGATGGATTCAAGCTGCGTGGCCACTTCGTCTTCGGCAGGACGGATATCGAACCAGTGGAACTTCTCGACCGACGACAGATAGGCCTTGTCGATCTTCGTGCCCTTGGCCAGTTTTTGTGGGCCACCATTGGCCACGCGGCCATTGAGCAGCTTTTCGATACGGTCGAACGCGTCAGCTTCGACGATGCGAAGCTGGTCGTTCAGGTCCAGGCGGAAACGCTTGAGTTCATCGTCGATGATCTGCTGGGCGCGCTTGTCGCGCTGGATGCCTTCGCGGGTGAACACCTGAACGTCGATCACCGTGCCTTGCGAGCCCTGATCCACACGCAGCGAGGTGTCCTTCACGTCGGAAGCCTTCTCACCGAAGATGGCGCGCAGCAGCTTCTCTTCAGGGGTGAGTGTGGTCTCGCCCTTGGGCGTCACTTTGCCGACCAGCGTGTCACCGGGCTGCACTTCAGCACCCACGTAGATGATGCCGGACTCGTCCAGGCGATTGAGTTGCTGCTCCGACAGGTTCGGAATGTCGCGCGTGATTTCTTCGGCACCGAGCTTGGTGTCGCGGGCCATCACCACGAGTTCCTCAATGTGGATGGATGTGTAGCGGTCCTCAGCGACCACACGCTCGGAGATCAGGATCGAATCTTCGAAGTTGTAGCCGTTCCAGGGCATGAACGCGATCAGCATGTTCTGACCGATAGCGATTTCGCCGAAGTCGGTCGATGCACCGTCGGCAATCACGTCACCCTTGACCAGCTTGTCGCCCTTTTTGACGATGGGACGCTGGTGAATGTTGGTGTTCTGGTTGGAACGCTGGTACTTGATGAGGTTGTAGATGTCCACGCCCACTTCGCCAGCCACGGCCTCGTCGTCATTGACCCGCACCACAATGCGGGTGGCGTCGACGTAGTCCACGATACCGCCGCGGTTGGCAGTGACCACCGTACCCGAGTCCACGGCAGCAACGCGCTCGATGCCCGTACCGACCAGCGGCTTTTCAGGACGCAGCACAGGCACGGCCTGGCGCGACATGTTGGCGCCCATCAGCGCGCGGTTCGCATCGTCATGCTCCAAAAACGGAACCAGCGATGCAGCGACCGACACGATCTGTGCGGGAGACACGTCCATGTACTGCACGCGATCTGCACCACACAGGATGGATTCGCCCTTCTCGCGAGCCGATACCAGTTCACCGGTGAGGCGCCCATCCTTGTCGAGCACGGCGTTGGCCTGCGCGATCACGTACTTACCCTCTTCGATGGCCGACAGGTAGTCGATTTCGTTCGTCACCTTGCCATCCACCACACGGCGATAAGGCGTCTCGATGAAGCCGTATTCGTTCAGGCGGGCGTACAAGGCCAGCGAGTTGATGAGGCCGATGTTCGGGCCTTCAGGCGTTTCGATGGGGCAGACGCGACCATAGTGGGTCACATGCACGTCACGCACTTCGAAGCCGGCACGTTCGCGGGTCAGACCTCCAGGGCCCAGGGCGGAAACACGCCGCTTGTGCGTGATTTCGGCCAGCGGGTTGGTCTGGTCCATGAACTGCGACAGTTGCGAGGCACCGAAGAATTCCTTCAGAGCAGCCGAGATTGGCTTGCTGTTGATCAGATCGTGGGGCATGAGCGGTTCCTGCTCCGCTTGGCCCAGACGTTCCTTCACAGCCTTTTCGATCCGTGCCAGACCGGTGCGGTACTGGTTTTCAGCCAGTTCGCCGACACAACGCACGCGGCGGTTGCCCAGGTGGTCGATATCGTCGACTTCGCCGTTGCCGTTGCGCAGGTCCACCAGAATCTTGACCACGGCCAGGATGTCTTCATTGGACAGCACCATCGGGCCGGTGGATTCGTCGCGGCCGATCTTGGCGTTGAACTTCATGCGGCCCACGCGGGACAGGTCGTACGTATCGGGGTTGTAGAACAGGCGCTGGAAGAGGGCCTGCACTGCGTCTTCGGTCGGTGGCTCACCGGGGCGCATCATGCGATAGATGGCCACGCGGGCGGCGAATTCGTCAACCGTTTCATCGATGCGCAGGGTCTGCGAGATGTAGGCGCCTTGGTCCAGTTCGTTCGTGTAGATAACCTGCAGGTCTTGCACACCGGCAGAACGCAGCTTCTTGAGCAGCGCTTCGGTCAGCTCCTCGTTGGCCTTGGCGATGATTTCGCCCGTGTCGGCGTCCACAATGTTGCGGGCGACCACGCGGCCAATCAGGAAGTCTTCCGGGACGCTGATGTGCGTGGTGCCAGACTGCTCCAATTCGCGGGTGTGGCGTGCCGTCACGCGCTTGTCTTTGGCAACGATGACCTTGCCCGACTTGTCGGTGATATCGAAACGCGCCACTTCGCCACGCAGGCGCTCGGAGACGAACTCCATCTGCGCGCCGCTGTCCATCAGGCGGAAGTTGTCGTTGACGAAGAAGTTCGCCAGGATCGATTCTGGATTGAGGCCGATCGCCTTGAGCAGAATCGTGACCGGCATCTTGCGGCGACGGTCGACACGGAAATACAGGATGTCCTTGGGATCGAACTCAAAGTCCAGCCACGAGCCACGGTAAGGAATGATGCGCGCCGAGAACAGCAGCTTGCCCGAGCTGTGAGTCTTGCCCTTGTCGTGTTCGAAAAACACGCCAGGCGAACGATGGAGCTGCGAAACGATCACGCGCTCGGTGCCATTGATGATGAACGAGCCCTTGTCGGTCATGAGCGGTACTTCGCCCATGTAGACCTCCTGCTCCTTGACTTCCTTGACGACCTTGGACTGCGATGTCGACGATTCGCGGTCATAGATGATCAGCTGGACCTTGGCGCGCACAGCCGAGGCAAAGGTCAGGCCACGCGTCTGGCATTCGCGCACGTCAAACGCTGGCTTGGCCAGGTTGTACTCGATGAACTTCATCTCCACAAAACCGTTGTGCGAGACGATGGGGAAGGCTGCGTCAAATGCAGCCTGAAGACCTTCTATGGTTCTTTTCTGGGGTGCTTTATCTGCCTGCAAGAAAGCGGTGTAAGCGTCCTTTTGCATCTGTAGCAGGTAAGGGACTTCGAGCACGCTATCGCGGGTGCCGAAACTTTTGCGGATTCGCTTGCGTTCGGTAAAGGAATAGGCCATGAGATCTCCGGGCAAAGACATGAGTCCTGGGTCTTCGACGACTGACCCGCAAGGTGAGTTGTCACTGCGGGCTTGGCGGTTGGCCACTACCAACCATGGCGGACGGTGATGCATTGCACATCACCCGAACCAAGGCATCTTCTGCTGTCGGGGTGGACAGAAGACACTCGAAAACCTGATCCGGGGCGAGGCTTTCGGGTGCGCTCTGAAAGCACCAAAGGCTGGAGGCCCTTGAAAGGAAGCCTCCAGCCCTTGAGCGAGACCGAATTACTTGAGTTCGGCCTTGGCGCCGGCTTCCACCAGCTTCTTGACGGCTGCTTCGGCGTCTGCCTTGGCAATACCTTCCTTGACGTTCTTCGGAGCGCCGTCGACCAGATCCTTGGCTTCCTTCAGGCCCAGACCGGTGATTTCGCGCACGGCCTTGATGACGGAGACCTTGTTGGCGCCAGCTTCCGTCAGCACCACGTTGAATTCCGTCTTTTCCTCAGCCGCCGCCGCAGCAGCACCACCACCAGCGGCAGCAGGTGCAGCCATGGCTGCAGCGCTCACCCCAAACTTTTCTTCAATGGCCTTGACCAGGTCATTGAGTTCCATCACCGTCATGCTGTCCAGCGCGGTCAGAAATGCGTCTTTATCGAATGCCATTTTGGTTTCCTAACAATTTTGTTGGTTGACTGCCGGGCTCTCAAGCCGCTGCAGGTTCTGCAGCCGGTGCGGCTGCGCCTTCGCCTTTTTTCGCCGCCAGCGCGCCCAGCACAACGGCCGTGCGCGACATTGGGGACATAAGCAAGCCGCAAATCTGGGCCAGCAACACTTCCTTGGAAGGAATGTTGGCCAGTTGCTTAACGCCGTTGACATCCAGGGCCTTGCCACCGAAAGCGCCACCGCGAATCACCAGTTTGTCGTTGGTTTTCGCAAAGTCGGCCACCACTTTTGCGGCGGCCACGGCGTCTTCGGAGAAGCCATAGATCAGAGGACCGGTCATCTGGTCTGCCACCACGTCAAACGCGCTACCAGCCACAGCACGGCGGGCCAAGGTGTTCTTCAGAACACTCAGGCTCACACCTTTGCTGCGAGCATCGACGCGCAGTTTGGTCATGTCGGCGACCGTGATGCCGCGGTATTCCGCGATCACAAGCGTTTGAGCTTTAGCGGCGAGGCTGGTCACTTCACTGATGACCGCTTCTTTCTCACTGCGATTAAGACTCAAGGTCTACTCCTTTCATTGCGCATTTCGGCTTGCGCCGTCGTGCGCGCTCTTGTTGCAGCGACCAACTGTTTTGGAAACACATTTCCATCTGCAGCGGGATCGCCATCTGCGTTGGCCCCAGGGGATTAAGTGCATTCGCACACCAACGGTCTTGGATGGCCTGGCAACGCCCGCAGGCGCAGCCAGCCCACCACATCAGGCTCTCGAAAAAGCCTGAAGATTTCTTCGCAATTACGCTGCGATGGTCTGGGTATCAACGCGTACGCCGAGACCCATGGTGGAGGACACCGCCACTTTGCGCAGGTACAGGCCCTTGCTCGAAGCAGGTTTGGCCTTGTTCAGCGCGTCGATCAAAGCTGCCAGGTTGCCTTGGAGCTTTTCGTTGTCGAACGACCGGCGGCCAATCGTGCTGTGCACGATACCTGCCTTGTCGACGCGGAACTGCACCTGGCCAGCCTTGGCGTTCTTCACAGCCGCGGCGACATCCGGCGTCACCGTGCCAACCTTGGGGTTGGGCATCAGGCCACGCGGGCCCAGGATCTGGCCCAACGTGCCCACGACGCGCATCGCATCGGGAGCAGCGATCACGACGTCAAAGGGCATGTCGCCTGCCTTGACCATGGCAGCCAGGTCGTCCATGCCAACAATGTCAGCACCAGCAGCCTTGGCCTCTTCAGCCTTGGCACCCTGCGCGAACACGGCCACGCGCGTCGTCTTGCCCGTGCCGTTCGGCAGAACTACGGCTCCGCGAACCACTTGATCGGATTTCTTCGCATCGATGCCAAGCTGAACAGCCACATCAATGGATTCATCGAACTTGGCAGTCGCCGCTTCTTTGACGATGGCAACCGCTTCAGAGAAAGCGTAAAGCTTGTTGCTGTCGACCTTGCCCTGCAGGGCCTTTTGTTTCTTTGTGAGCTTGGACATTTACAAACCCTCCACCGTAACGCCCATCGAGCGCGCGGAACCGGCCAGCGTACGGACCGCCGCAGCGACGTTGGCTGCGTTCATATCTTTCATCTTGGTCTTGGCGATTTCCTCGAGCTGTTCGCGAGTGATCTTGCCCACCTTGATCTTCAAGGCATTGGAAGAACCCTTGTCCAGCTTGATGGCCTTCTTGATCAGTGTCGTCGCGGGCGGCGTCTTGATGATGAAGGTGAAGCTCTTGTCTGCAAACGCCGTGATGACCACGGGCAACGGCAAACCTGGCTCGACACCTTGGGTCTGCGCGTTGAATGCCTTGCAGAACTCCATGATGTTGAGGCCGCGCTGACCCAGCGCGGGGCCGATCGGTGGGGATGGATTGGCTTTACCAGCTGGCACTTGCAGCTTGATGAAGCCGACGATTTTTTTCGCCATAGCTTGCTCCTTGCGGGTGATAACGCCTCAGCCGCACAACGCCGCCTTTGGCTCCCCGGGGGTTAACGACTCACTATCCTTAACGCATGCACCGAGTCGAAAGGTGCAAGGTCGCCATCACCGGACAACAATCCGCTGTCCGGCACAGATCAGGTCTTCTCAACCTGACCAAATTCCAATTCGACGGGTGTGGAGCGTCCAAAAATCATGACGGAAACGCGCACGCGATTCTTTTCATAATTGACCTCCTCCACCGAGCCGTTGAAGTCGGTGAACGGGCCTTCCTTGACACGGATGAGTTCCCCGACCATGAACTCGACCTTGTGGCGCGGTTTCTCGGTGCCTTCCTGCATCTGGCTGACGATCTTTTGGACCTCTTCTTCAGAGATCGGAGCAGGACGGTTTTTGGCACCGCCGACAAAACCGGTGACCTTGTTGGTGTGCTTCACCAGGTGCCAGGTATCGTCGTCCATGACCATTTCAACGAAGACATAGCCCGGAAAGAGGCGACGCTCGGTCGTCTTGCGCTGACCATTCTTCATTTCCACGACTTCTTCGGTCGGCACCAAGATGCGGCCGAATTTTGCATCCATGCCCGAGCGAGTGATCCGCTCTTGGATGTTGCGTTCGACCGCTTTTTCCATGCCCGAGTAGGCATGCACGATGTACCAACGCAAATCAGGGTTAGCAACAGCCGAAGTGGCCATAGGAGCTTCCGCTCCATTCGTTTGTGTTTGCGCTTCGGTCGTCATCACTTCCTCCAGCCCAAAATCAAGTCGTACAGGACCCACTCAAGCGTCTTATCGGTGAACCAAAGAAAAAGGGCCATGACGACCACGAAGGCAAACACGTAGGCAGTCATCTGCAATGTCTCTTTGCGAGTAGGCCAGACGACCTTCTTGACTTCGCGCCAAGCATCTTTTGCAAACGCAATGAACTGACGGCCCGTCTCAGAGATAAGAAATACCCCTACAGCCGCGGACAACCCGACCAGCAGAGCCGCCCATTGGACCAAAGCGCCCTGCTTGCCAAGCAAGTAAAAGCCCGCCACAGACGCAATGACCAAGACCGCTACCGCAGCTAGCTTGGCGTTGTCTGCGCCTGTATTGACAGTTTCGACCTGTGAATTGGTCATGTTTAAGTAATTCCTGCTTCCAGAGACCGACACCACCTAAGACACCGAAGCCCGCCAGGGCATGGCGGGCTCGGTTTGGGCCACTTTCAAGTGGCAGGGGCAGTAGGAATCGAACCTACAACCTTCGGTTTTGGAGACCGACGCTCTGCCAATTGAGCTATACCCCTTTTGAATGGATTCTCAGGCGATGATCTTGGCAACCACGCCAGCGCCCACCGTGCGGCCGCCTTCGCGGATCGCAAAGCGCAGGCCTTCTTCCATGGCGATGGGGTTGATCAGCTTGACCGTGATCGACACGTTGTCGCCAGGCATGACCATTTCCT
>NZ_JBKDRI010000029.1:0-8626 GCF_046341535.1 Acidovorax sp.
GCGCTATGCACTTGCCAGCACCGCTTTTGGAGCGCCATGCGGTGTTGCTCCTCCTTGCAGGCACGAGCCTGCCGCGTCATCGCGCCTTGCCTGGCGCCCCAACAGCAGCGCTGGCAAATGCATCCAACTGCCGTTTTTAGGCTAAGCGCCCGTAGGACTTGCACGCACGATGACGCAACCGCGTTAGCCAGTCGGCACGAAATAAGGGCTGACACCTTTCGGGGTCAGCCCTTGGGGAAGCGGTTGAAAGCGCGTTGCAGTCACGGCAGGCGATCAAGGCCCGCCAGACGCCCATCGATCAGCGTGCCGGACGTGCGGGGCGCTTGCGCGCGTCATGGGCCACGAATGGCTTGGCGCCACCTGCACCCGCAGGCTTGGCGAATGCCGGTTTGCGGGGAGCGTAGTCGCCCCGTGGAGCGCCCGCCTCGCTGCGCGGTGCAAAACCACCGCGGCCAGCGTCGCCAAAGCCGGGCTTGCGGCCGTAGCCTTCGCTGTCACGGCGAGGGGCAAAGCCGCGGTCATCACGACCGCCGCCAAAACCGCCACCGAAACCACCGCGGTCGCCGTAGCCACCACGGGCGGGGCCACCAAACCGACCACGCGACGCATTGTCACGGTTATCGTAGGAACGCCCAGGAGCGCCACGGCCACCACCAAAATCACCTCCGCGAGGTGCCTGCGGAGCGCGTTGCGAGGGCTCCATGCCCGGGATCACCTCGGCCTTGAACTGCTGGCGGCTGTACGACTCAATGTCGTAGATTTTGCGGCGGTCGCGGAACTCGGCGAACGTGACGGCCAGGCCATCGCGGCCCGCACGGCCGGTGCGGCCGATGCGGTGGGTGTAATCCTCGGCCTTCATGGGCAGACCGAAGTTGAACACGTGGGTGATCGTGGGCACGTCAATACCGCGCGCAGCCACATCGGTGGCCACCAGAATCTGCACCTGGCCGGCGCGCAGCGCCATCAATCGGCGGTTGCGCAGGCCCTGGCTCAGGGCGCCGTGCAGGGCCACGGCCGAGAAGCCTTCCTGCTGCAGGTCGTTGGCCAGACCATCGCACTCCACCTGCGTGCTGGCAAACACGATGGCCTGGTTGATGCTGGTGTCACGCAGCCAGTGATCCAGCAGCTTGCGCTTGTGCTGAGCGTTGTCAGCCCAATACAGCATTTGCTTGATGTTGGCGTGCTTTTCCTGGGGGGAGTCGATCGTCACCTTTTGCACCGACGAACCACCGTCGTGCATCACGCGCATCGCCAGCTGCTGGATGCGCGGCGCGAACGTGGCGCTGAACATCATGGTCTGCTTGCGCTGCGAGGTCAGCTGGTTCAGTTCGGCCAGGTCATCCGAGAAGCCCAGGTCGAGCATGCGGTCGGCTTCGTCAACCACCAAAAATTGCACTTTATCCAGCTTGATCTGCATCGAGCGCTGAAGATCGAGCAGACGGCCCGGCGTCGCCACCACGAGGTTGGCGTTTTGCAGCTTGGCGATCTGCAGTTGGTACGGCATGCCGCCCACCACGTTGGCCACGCGCAGGCCGCGGCAATGCTTGACCAGGTCGATGGCGTCATGCGCCACCTGCTGTGCCAGTTCACGGGTGGGGCACAGGATCAGGGCACCCGGTGTGGCGGCTTTGAAATTGCGCGAGCTGGTGGGATCCTTGCGCTTGGCACGCTTGGGAGCAGGCTCACCACGCGCAGCCGCTTCGGCCGCAGCACGTTCGAACGCAGCACGCTCCTCGGCTTCGGCCTCGGCCTGTTGCCTGATCAGCGTGTGCAACACAGGCAGCAAAAAGGCTGCCGTCTTGCCGCTGCCAGTCTGACTAGACACCATCAGGTCAATGAACTTGGTGGCGTCGTTGCCGCCGCCCATGGCCAGGGGGATGGCCTTGCGCTGCACGCTGGTGGGCTGGGTATAACCCAGGTCAGCCACGGCACGAACCAGTTCAGGCGCCAGGCCCAGATCGATGAAACCGTTGGGCTCCGTCGTTGATTCTTGAACGGCCTCTGCGGAAACGTCAGCAGCCAGGGAAATGTGTGCAGGCGCGAACTCGCCCTGCACCAAAGAGGTGTCGGTCATGATTTTTCTCTCACGAAGACGATCGCAAGCGCAGCCTGCGAGTGGCTTCGTCAATGGTTAAAAAACATCAACCATCAAACGAAACCTGCACGAGTCAATCCGGTGCGGGTGGGCGTTTTTGCCAGTCCTGCACCGTTCTTGGAAAACGGTGCGCTGGCGGGCCCGGTGTGTGAGGGGAGATGCGCAATCTGCGCGGTTGATTCCTGCGCAGCCAGAGATTATGACATGGATCAGGGTTTCCCCGCAACCCCCCTCCTCAAACGAAGGGCGATGGAGAGACTTTTCAACTCATGGCGCAGCCAGCGTGTATCACTGCTGCGCGGTCACCGCAAACTCAGACAGCCAGCAGATGCGTCCGGTAGTGCGCCAGCTCGTCGATGGATTCGTGGACGTCGGCCAGCGCGGTGTGCTTTTGCGCCTTTTTGAAGCTGGTATAGGCCTCGGGCTTCCAGCGCTTGGCCAGCTCCTTGAGGGTGCTCACGTCCACGTTGCGGTAATGAAAAAATCGCTCGAGCCGGGGCATGTAGCGCGCCAGAAAGCGCCGGTCCTGACCGATGCTGTTGCCGCACATCGGCGCTACGCCCTTGGGCACGTACTTCGACAGGAAGGCCATGATTTCCTGCTCGGCTTCGGTCTCCGTCACGGTGGATGCCTTGACCTTGTCGATGAGGCCACTGCGGCCATGCGTGCCCTTGTTCCACGCGTCCATGCCATCGAGCAGCGCAGTGGACTGATGGATGACCAGCACCGGACCCTCCACGCGCGGCTCCAAGCTGGGGCCGGTCACCACGACCGCAATTTCCAGCAAGCGATCGGTTTCGGGTTCCAGGCCCGTCATTTCGCAATCAAGCCACACCAGGTTCTGATCGGATTTGGCAAGCATGGCGGGGGAAGGGTTGTGGGTTTCTGACATGGCGCGCATTGTCGCCGATGGCCTAAACTCGCCGCACATGGCTTCCCCCTACCCTCCTGAGACTCTGATGTCACCGTCACTGGCGCTGACCCTGGCCTTTGCTGTCGCACTGGTCGCTGGTCTTGTGCTTCGGCTGTGGCTGGCATCGCGCCAGATTCGTCACGTAGCAACGCACCGCGGGGCCGTGCCTGAGGCGTTCGCCGAACGCATCTCGCTCGCTGCACACCAAAAAGCGGCTGACTACACCATCGCAAAGACGCGGTTTGGCCTGATCGAAATGGCGGTGGGCGCTGCCGTGCTTTTGGGCTGGACGCTGCTGGGCGGCCTCGATGCACTCAATCAGGCCCTCCTCAACACCTTGGGCGGTGGCATGACGCAGCAGCTTGCATTGCTGGCGGCCTTTGCCGTGATCAGCGGCTTGATGGATCTGCCGCTGTCGCTGTACCAGACCTTTGTGATCGAAGAACGCTTTGGCTTCAACCGCATGACGTGGCGACTGTGGCTGGAAGACGCGGCCAAAGGGCTGCTGATCGGCGCGACCATCGGCCTGGCGGTAGCGGCCCTGATTCTGTGGCTGATGGGAGCAACGGGGTCGCTGTGGTGGCTGTGGGCATGGTGCTTCTGGATGGGGTTCAACCTGCTGCTGATGGTGGTGTACCCCACGTGGATCGCGCCGCTGTTCAACAGGTTCGAGCCGCTCCAGGACGAATCGCTTCGCGATCGCGTGACGGCGCTGATGCAGCGCTGCGGCTTTTCAGCCAAGGGCCTGTTTGTGATGGATGGCAGCCGCCGCAGCGCGCATGCCAAAGCCTACTTCACCGACTTTGGCGCTTCCAAGCGCGTCGTTTTCTACGACACCCTGCTACGCCAGCTTTCGCCCGGCGAAGTCGAGGCGGTGCTGGCGCACGAGCTGGGCCATTTCAAGCACCGCCACATGACGCAGCGCATGGTGATGATGTTTGCAATCAGCCTGGCTGGTTTCGCACTGCTGGGATGGCTTTCCGGGCAAGTGTGGTTCTACACTGGGCTGGGCGTGGTGCCCAACCTCTCGCTCGACCCGGCGCTGGCGTCGGCGCCCAACGATGCGCTGGCGCTGCTGCTGTTCTTGCTGGCCACGCCCGTGTTCACGCTGTTCATCGCCCCGCTCATGGCGCAGCAATCCAGGCGGCATGAGTTCCAGGCGGACGCGTACGCTGCGGCCCAGGCCAGCGGCGCCGACCTTTCGTCTGCACTGCTCAAGCTGTACGAAGACAATGCGTCCACCCTGACACCAGACCCGGTATACGTGCAGTTCTACTATTCGCATCCGCCTGCCGCCGAACGGCTGGCGCGCATGCAGCCCCAGAAGGTTGTCTATCCATGAGCTCCTCGATGTTGAAGAAAAAAGACTGGTCCGCGCACGTCCGACGCGCCCTGACAGCTACAGAAGTTGTAGCAAGCCTCGCCAAAGTCGAGGGCTGGCACCTGACAGGCGACGGGCCTGATGTGGCCATTGAGAAGACCTACCACTTTGCCAATTACTACGAAACCATCTCGTTCGTGAATGCCGTGGCTTTCATCGCCAATGCGCAGGACCACCACCCAGACCTGTCGGTGCACTACAACCGCTGTGTCGTGCGGCTGAACACCCACGACGTGCATGGCATATCAGCCACTGACTTTGAATGCGCGGGTCAATTCGATGCGTTGGTCGAATAGCGCGCCCTGCACTGGAAGCGCTGGCTGATGGGTGAGCGCAGCGAGCTCATCCCGGGCATCGTGGTGGCCAGCCATGGTCGGCACTGCATGGTCGAGACACCTGATGGACAGCGCCGCATCTGTCACCCGCGTGGAAAGAAAAACCAGGCCGTTGTTGGCGACCGCGTGCTGTGGCAAGCCGCGCCGCCCGGTCAAGGTGATGAGGGCACCATCGAGAAGATCCATGAGCGGCGCAACCTGTTGTATCGGCAGGATGAGATCCGAACCAAGTCTTTTGCGGCCAATCTGGACCAGGTCCTGATTCTCATCGCGGCCGAACCCGTCTTTTCTGAGAGCCAGCTCGCGCGCGCGCTCATTGCTGCCGAGGCTGAGGGCATCAAACCCATCATTGCACTGAACAAGAGCGATCTGGTGGAGCCATTTGCCCGCGCCTGGGAGCGCCTGCTACCCTACCGCCACATGGGCGCAGGCAAGCACTATGCTGTGCTGCCGCTGTCACTGGCACGCGCCAGCGATGCGGACCGGTCGCTGCTGATGGAGCAGCTTCGGGGCAAGACAACACTCATCCTTGGGCCATCGGGATCGGGCAAAAGCACGCTGATCAACCTGCTGGTGCCCGGTGCCACGGTTGTCACGGGAGAAATCTCGCAGGCTCTGAACTCGGGCAAGCACACCACAACCAGCACCCACTGGTACTGGATGGACGCTGCGCGCACCACGGCGCTGATCGATTCACCAGGCTTTCAAGAATTTGGCCTGCATCACATTGCCCCCACGCAGCTTGCTGCGTGCATGCCTGACATCGCAGCCCATGCTGGGCACTGCAAGTTCTATAACTGCACGCATCTGCATGAGCCCGGTTGCGGCGTGCTTGCCGCGCTGAAAGATGGCACGGGCGACAGCGCGATCAGTCCGACACGGCACCGCATCTACAGCGACCTGTTCGAAGAACTGAGCCACACGCGGTACTGAAGCGCGAGAACCATTGCATGCCGCCTGCAAGGCGGGGGCGGGGGCCCCCTCAACGCGGCCGCGCGGCCGGGCAGTCGCCCGGTGAACGCCCCGTGCGCCTGGCACAGGATCTGCAGAATCTGCAGAATCAGCCCAGCAGGCGGGCCAAGGTAAGCAACGCCAGCAACAGCATCCAGACCACGACAGACCGCCAGACCAGGCCGACGACACTGCGCAGGTGGCCGACTTCCGGCTCACGCCCCGGCGTCGAGTCGCTGCCGCCCAGCTCGGCGTCTGCCGCCGGCCCTTGGGGAGCATCTACCAGGGTTCGGGCCTTGAGAGACTCGCCTCCAAGGCGGACATTGATCGCGCCCGCAGTGGCGGCCAGCACCACCCCGTCGTTATCGTCAGGAAAGTGCTGTGCATGGAAGCGCCACCCTTCAATCGCTTCCTCAAAACTGCCCACCACCGCAAAGCTCAGCGCAGTCAGCCGCGCGGGCAGCCAGTCGATCACCGTCCAGGCCTGTGCGCACGCGCGCTGCAAGGCCGCGCTGACGGGCTGCGTCCGAGACTGCTGACGCGGGTGCCAGTAGCGCGATACGAACTCCGCCAGCCGGTACAGCACGGCGCCGGCGGGCCCGAGGCCGAGTGCCGCCAGGACCGAAAACCACACCAGCACGCCAAACACATGGCGATGCGCAGCCAGCACCGAATACTCGATGACATGGCGCACGATCTCGCTTCGGGGCAGCACTCCCACATCGACCCGCTGCCAGTGGGCAAGTCGCTCGCGCGCAGCGTCCTCATCGCCGCTCTCCAGCGCATCGCGGATACCGGTGAAATGATGGCTGAACTGACGAAAGCCCAGCGTGAGGTAGAGCACCGCAATGCTCCAGATCACCGCAAAAGGCCAGCCCAGGCCCCACACCAGCAACCAGTGAATCGCCAACGTCACGGCCGCTGGCACCAGCACAGCCAGGGACCACGCAACCCAGCCGTGGTGCGGTTTGCCCGCGTCAAAATTGCGGCTCACCGACAGGGCCCATGCACGCACGCCAGCGTGGATGGGATTGCTTTGCGCGAGCGGGCGCGCCTGCTCGATCAGCAGGGCGAACAAGATGGCGAAAAAGCTCATGCAGCAATGATACCGGCGCCGACCGTGCCTTTGGCGCGGCCCGACCGGCTTCTCAGGCCGACATGAACCGGTAGAAGTTGCGCAACATGCCCGCTGTGGCACCCCAGATAAACCGATTCTTTTCCCCATCCTGGTAGGGCATCGAGAACCACTCGCGGCGGCTGCCGTCGTGATCGAACACATGGCGACGGTGGTTGGCAGGATCGAGCAGGAACGCCAGGGGCACCTCAAACAGGTCGGCCACTTCGTAGGGATTGGGGCGCAAAACGCAGTCGGGACGCACCAGCGCGACCACCGGCGTGATGATGAAGGACGACCCCGTCACATAGGTGGGCAGGCTACCGAGTACCTCCACAAACTCGCGCTCAAGGCCCACCTCTTCCTGCGCCTCGCGCAGTGCGGTCTCTGCTGGTGAGGCGTCTTGCGCGTCCGCACGCCCCCCGGGGAAGGCCACCTGGCCAGAGTGGGTGGACAGATGCGCCGTGCGCTCGGTGAGCAGGACCATGGGTTGCTCGCGCTGCACGATGGCCAGCAGCACCGCCGCATGGGCTGGCTCGCGGTCCATGAATTTTTTTTCCAGAACGACTTCAGGCTCCCACACAGGCGCCGACGCAAACCGGTGCCGCAACGCCTGCGGCGTCTGCGCGGCGGGCGCCACCGCGGGCAACTGCGAGTCAACCGCCGCCACCGGCACCCGTCGTGGATCGAAATCGGGAAGGGCCGAACCCTGGAAGATGACCGATGAGACGGCTGGAGTGGGTGTGGGTTTCACGGAAAAAAGGTCGCAAGAAACGCTTAAACCTAAAAAGGTAGTTGACCGCTTGTCATCTTGCCGCACACCGCGTGGACTCGGGGCTTGCGTTGTTTACGCAGCCTCAACTTTGAGGTGGCAGCGCTATGCACTTGCCAGCACCGCTTTTGGAGCGCCATGCGGTGTTGCTCCTCCGTGCAGGCACAAACGCACACCCGCATCGCACAACCGGTACATGCACACCGAGGTGCCCGCCCGTGCTGGGCGCAAAAACAAAAAGCCGCTACAGGCAGATGCTGTAGCGGCTTGTCAGGACGAGCCCGCGCCTTAGGCGACGGTGGCTGCAGCCTTGTTGACGCGCGAAGGAAGCTTTTCCTTGATGCGTGCCGACTTGCCGCTGCGATCGCGCAGGTAGTACAGCTTGGCACGGCGCACGTCACCGCGGCGCTTGACTTCAATGCTGGCAATCAGCGGGCTGTAGGTTTGAAACGTGCGTTCCACGCCTTCGCCGCTGGAGATCTTGCGCACCGTGAAGCCGCTGTTCAGGCCGCGATTGCGCTTGGCAATCACCACGCCTTCGTAGGCCTGCACGCGCTTGCGGGTGCCTTCCACCACGTTCACGCTCACGACGACCGTGTCGCCAGGCGCGAATTCGGGGATGGTTTTGTTCAAGCGGGCGATCTCTTCCGCTTCCAGGGTTTGAATCAGGTTCATTTGGATTCCCACGATCTTGGCCGCGCCACCAATGGCTGCGTCGGGATTGACGTTTGAAGGTTTTGCAACGCTTTGCTGGCAAAGCAGTGTCACAAAACGGCCGGGCAGAGGATCGAAAAGCCTTTGATTATAGCAATCTAGGAGCCTGTCGGACTTGGAGCGTCGAAAGCGAAAATCGGCGAGAGCGAGGACAGTTTTTGCCGAATTTGCAGCCCCATAGCCGAGCTATGGGGCAAAAAGGCGGTTAACAATGGACCGCTGCGGTCGATTTGCAGCCGACGATTTCCAAGTCCGACAGGCTCCTAGTGTCATGTCCCGTTAATTTCTGGCATTAATCGTGCATGCCAATGCGGTATCTTGGGAACGGAGATACCGCCATGAGGACAGGAA
>NZ_JBKDRI010000030.1:0-12511 GCF_046341535.1 Acidovorax sp.
AGCAGCTTGTGCAGCGCATCGACCACTTCGTCGCCGCGCACAACACAAACTGCCAGCCCTTCACATGGACTGCCACCGCCGATTCGATCCTTGAAAAGCTGCATCGACTTTGCTCACGTATTTGCGGGACAGCACACTAGACTACAAGCGGTCAACTGCCGCTTTTAGGTTGAAGTGCGGGCCCCTGGGCACCGCATGCTGGCTACGTGCATGTGGTGGATGACCTGGCCATTGCAGGCTGCAAGCTGGCCAGCGTGCGCCTCAGGGGCGAGGTTTGTGGCGCCATCGTGCGCACAAGCCGCCCCCCGCTGGTGCCCATCAAGTCAGCGCGCCTCGGGCATCGACCCGGATGATGCGTTCCACCACGCCCTCGGCCAGGCCGCCGCGCACGCCGATCATGAAGTCGTACAGGTTCACAGTGGGGTCGCAATGGCCCGGAATGAGCCACAGCATCTGGCCCAGCGCGGGTAGCAGCGCCTGCGGGCCCTGGGCGTAGAGCAGGCCGTGCTCGTCGCCGCCGTTGGCGTAGCGAAGTGCGTAGTCGGGCGGCAGCAGGGCCACTGTGGGCAGGCCTGAATCGATGGCGTGGCTTTTGTGGCCGGCGTCGCACACGGCGTGGCTCTCATGCGCCGAGATCACCTGTGTCTTGATGAAGGCGGCGTGTTCAAACTGCGGCTGGGCGGGTTCGCGTTCGTTGCGTGCGTAGTCGGCGTCCATGAACAGGAAAGAGCCCGCCTGCACCTCACCAAACACGCCGCTGGCAGCCTCGTGCACCAGCGTGCCGGTGCCCGAGCCGGTGACCAGGGGCACGGGCAGGCCGGCGTCTTCGATCAGCATGCGCGTGAGCTGTGCGGCGGACACCACCTCGGTGATGGCCGCGCGGCGCCCCACGGTGCTGGCCATGTGTTGCGCCCGTCCGTGGTAGGCCTGCAGTCCGGCAAACCGAAGGCGGCTGTGCTGGGTGATGGCCTGGGCCAGCGCCACGGCGGCCTCGCCGGGCGGCACGCCACACCGGCCCTGGCCCACGTCGATCTCGACCAGCACGTCGATGCCGGCATCGCTGCCGTGCATCGTCATGGCCTCGGCCAGCCGCGCAATGCCTTCGATGTGGTCTACCGCAATCGCCAGGCGCCCACCCTGCGCCGCCAGCCGGGCCGCCAGGCGCGCCGCGCGCTGCAGCTTGGGCATGGCCACCACCTCGTTGGTGATGGTGATGTCGGTCACGCCGCCTGCGGCCAGTGCCTCGGCCTCAGACACTTTTTGCACACACACGCCCTGGGCGCCAGCACGCTGCATTTGCAGCGCCAGTTCGGCGCTCTTGTGCATCTTGGCATGGGGGCGCCAGCGCACGCGGTGCTTGCGCGCAAAATCAGCCATGCGCTGGATGTTGCGCTCCATGGCGTCGAGGTCAATCACCAGCGCAGGTGTGTCGATCAGGTCCACACGCTGGCCGATGGAGGATGTGAGGGAGTCAGGCATGGGTTTCATCGTGTGCTGCAGGGTCTAGATGCTGGGTATCGGCCCAACCGATCAGGGTCAGGCCGTCGGGGGTCCACAAAAGGCGGTTGATAGCCGCGTTGGCCAACTGCCAGGTACGCGGTGCCTGGATGTCCTGGCGCGTGGCCAGGCGATACAGCACATCAAGAACACCGCCATGCGCGACCATCACGATCTGCGCGCCGACATGCCCGCGTGCCAGAGCGGTGACGGTGTGCTCGATGCGGTTGCGCAGCATCAGCAGCGACTCGCCGCCTTCTGGCGCGTAGTGCGGATCGCGCTGGCGCCAGCGCAAGGCGTCTTCAGGGAATTCGGTCTCGATCTCGGCAAACGTGCGGCCCTGGAAGTGGCCGAAGCTGCGCTCGCGCAGGCCTGTGTCTGCGACCAGTGGCGCGCCCGTGCTGTGGGCCACGGCCTGGGCGGTGGCATGCGCGCGTTGCAGGTCGCTGGTATACACAGCGGCCACCGGCTCGCTGGCCAGCGCCTGGGCGACCTGCCGGGCCTGCCACCGGCCCGTGTCATTGAGCGCAATGTCCAGATGGCCCTGGATGCGGGTGTCCACGTTCCAGGCGGTTTCTCCGTGGCGGATGGCGACAATGCGGGTGGCGTCCATGCGGTCGAGTGTCGTGTCGGAAGGGGGTGGCTGGCAAGGCAATGGGTTGGGGTCACCCAGGGACGACCGCCCAGTGCGCCGCCAAGCATTGTGCCCTTGCGGCTGACACAGGCCAGCACGCGAGCTTACCGCGTTGGCGGTGCTGCCGGTGCCGACAAACTGTTTGGAGCCGCAGGCGTTGCGCTGGTGGAGGGCGCCACCATGCCCGGCATTGCGGGCAAAACCAGTGGCAGGCGCACCTGCCGCGGGCCGGCCGGGGGTGCCGGAAATCCTTGCAGCGCCGCATCAAACAGCACGCCATACACCCCAGGGTCGCTCACCCACACATCTTCGTGCACGGCCGAGGTTTCGTACACCACCGTCTGGTCGCGCGCGCTGCGCAGCACCATGCTCACCGCGCGCCGGTACAGCGGCGTGGGGGCGCCCATGGCCCACAGCCCGCCCACGCCCCAGCCACGCCCATGCCAGCCACCGCCCCATGCCCAGGGCGACGGGCCCAAGCCGCCCAGAGCGCTGTGCGGGCCATAGGGATAGCCCCAGGGGTCTGCCCGGGGCACCGTGTCGGCCTGCACGCCGATCTGCGCCAGCAGTTGGGGCTGGTCATCATCGCGCCGCAGTCCGGCACGCGCCAGCGCCTGTTCGGCCAGCGCGGCAATCGGATCGAACGCCGGGCCCTGCTGCGACGGCAGGCGCTCGAGCCGGTAGGTGGCGGTGGTGGTGACTGCGCCGGGGGTGGCAAAACTCTGCACCCGCCCGTCCACGATGCGCGGGCCCGTGCTGCACCCTGCCAGCACCAGGGCGGCCAGGGCCGAGACGAGACAGGGGGTGAGGCGGCGAGGGTTCATGGCGGGGCGCTCCGGGGTGTGGCTTGCGGCGGGACGGTCTCGGTAAGACACCGCCAGCCGCCACAGGTTCACGACAGTTGCACCACCTGGACCCCTGGCAGCGAAGGAGACGGCGCAGAAAACTCTTCCCGGTCAAAGGCCTTGTCCCCGTCGTCACTGGCCACGCCCGTGGCTCTGGCGTTCCGGAAGTCGTACAGGTGGCTGTCCAGCAGGTGCGAAGGCACGACGTTTTGCAGCGCGTTGAACATGTTTTCCACGCGACCGGGAAAGCGCTTTTCCCAATCGCGCAGCATCTCGCCGACCTGCTTGCGTTGCAGGTTTTCCTGGCTGCCGCACAGGTTGCACGGAATGATGGGGAAGTTGCGGTGAGCGGCCCAGCGGACGGTGTCTTTTTCGGCCACGTAGGCCAGCGGCCGGATCACCACATGCCGGCCGTCGTCACTCACCAGCTTGGGGGGCATGCTTTTCATCTTGCCGCCAAAGAACATGTTGAGCAGCAGGGTCTGCAAGATGTCGTCGCGATGGTGGCCCAGCGCGATCTTGGTGCAGCCCAGTTCATCGGCCACGCGGTACAAAATGCCCCGGCGCAGGCGGCTGCACAGGCTGCAGGTGGTCTTGCCCTCGGGGATCAGCTTCTTGACGACGCTGTAGGTGTCTTCGTTTTCGATGTGAAAGGGCACGCCGGTGCTGGTCAGGTAGTCGGGCAGCACATGCTCTGGAAAGCCGGGCTGCTTCTGGTCCAGGTTGACGGCCACCAGATCAAAGTGGATGGGCGCGCGGGCCTGGAGCTTGAGCAGGATGTCCAGCAACGCATAGCTGTCCTTGCCGCCCGACATGCACACCATCACCTTGTCGCCTTCTTCGATCATGTTGAAGTCCACAATGGCCTTGCCGACTTCGCGGCACAGGCGCTTTTCAAGCTTGTGTGTTTCGCGTTCGATCTTCATGCGGGCGGCGCCAACGCCGTGGGTGGATTGCGCGGGTTCGCCGGTCCAGCCGGATGGATGTGCGGGGCGGTCGCCCGAGGCTTCGTTCATCAAGGTGCTCATGGGCTCACCACTGTCCTGTCTCGACGCGAATGGCCACTTCGCAGTCGTCAAAGATTTCCAGCTTGGCAATCTTCACCCGCACGCCCCGCACGCCGGGCAGTTGCATCAGGCGGGTGGCCAGCTTGCCGATCAGGCTCTCGAGCAGGTTCACGTGCTCGGCCGTGCACTCGTCGATGATGATCTGTCGCACCTTGCGGTAGTCCAGCACGTGGGTGATGTCATCGTCATGGGGGGCCAGCGGCTGCAGGCCCAGGCTCAGTTCGGCATCGACCTGGATGGGCTGGGGAGCGGTCTTCTCATGGTCGAGGATGCCCAGGTTGGCGTTAAAGCGCAAGCCGGTGAGGGTTAAGGTCTGGTGGCCATTCCTGGGGGTGATGTTCGGCGTTGAGGTGATCAATCTTTTCACCATGGCTTGATGGATACCCGTTCCACACCGACCGATGCGCAGTCGGGATATACGTCGGGTTTTCGAGTGGAGACACGCACAGCGTGAATGTCGTGCCTTCTCAGCAAAGCATCAGAAATTGCATCGCAAAGCGTTTCCTGCAATTCATGATGGCGGTTGCCCACATGGTCCACGATTGTTTTTCTGATGAAGTCGTAGTCGACCGTTTCAGAGATGTCGTCTTTTGTCGCTGGTGCAAAGTCAAGCTTCACGCAAAGATCAACGTCAAACCAGATCCGTTGTGGTGCTTCACGCTCAAAGTCGTGTACGCCAATTCGAACCATCACCTCATGCTGGCGAAGGCTCAGTGCCCGGCAATGAGTGGCCAGCCGCGAGTCTATGGCTCCAAAGGAGAGAAGAATGGAGTTCATCGGTCTTCTGCCTCTTCAATGGCCCACATGACATCCCGGCTCAGTGGAATGAGATGCTGGCCGTTGTCGGCCCTGAGCGTGCATCCGTTGATGCTGGTGTTCTGTGCCATGAACAGCGCACACATGGCTACATCTGTGGGTTCTATGCGCTTTTGAATCAAGTTGACCACGCTGGCTCGATCGAAGTTGGATTGGGTTTGGGGGCCGCTCAGATAAAGCAGTCCTGGCGAGAGCCCGCACACTCTCACAGTGGGTGCCAAGGCTTGCGCCTGAAGCGCCACGCTGCGTTCCAGTGCCAGCTTACTTACCGTGTAGGAGAAGTAATCGGGATTCAGGTTGTGCACTTTCTGGTCGAGCACGTGGATCACGCAGTGTTCTCCATTCGTCACGTCGGCGGCACCGCGCAGGTGGTTGTACAGCGCGTTCGCCAAAAGCAGCGGGGTTGCGGTGTTGATTTGAAAGTGCGTTTGCAATGCCTCTGCTGTTGCAGAGGGGGCATCGTCAGCTTCGAAAATAGAGGCGTTGTTAACAATGCATTGGGGAGCTTTCCCGGTAAGTTCCACGCATCGATTCATCAAATTTTCGGCGGCATTTCCCTTTGAAAGATCCATATCGACGAGCTGGCAAGAGCCTCCCAAGTCATGAATCGCTTTTTGGGTTGCTTGCGCACCGTCTTTGGACGTGCGGTAGTGGCATAGTATGTTCCAGCCCGCATTTGTAAAAGCAAACGCTATTTCTCTGCCCAGTCGATGGGCGCCACCCGTGATCAAGACCCATCTTTTACTCTTCATATGGTTATTGCTCCGCAGTCGTGGGCTGAGGTTTTGTCAGCTCTTGTGCTTCCAGTATGCCGCGCACAAAAAAGCCAAGATCCTGTGTGAAATACAGTTTTTCGATAGGGCGTAGCAAAAAGTCATCGGGAAGCGTGCGAAAGAACAGTAGCGCCCTTCCCCCATCTTCTCCACCGTACTCTGCCAGCTCAGAATTCAATTGGTAACCCTCCGCCTGAGCGCCTGCAATCACATGGCGATATGCTGAAAGCGCGGGGTTTTTGTCCAGCGATCCATCAGGCACGATCGTGTCAGGGAGGCTGAACATCACGTTCACTTTGCGTACGTTCAACTCCACACTGAAGCGCAGGGGATGTTTCAAAGGGCTTTGCCCTGGTGGCGCTGCCAGTGCGTATGTGGCCCGGCAACCTGTACGTAAAAGCGCAGTCAGCTGGAGCTTGCGTGATTGACAGGCAATTTCTTGCACTTGAAGCGGAATGAGCTTGTCAAGAATTGCATGGGTGATGTTGGCGAGGCGCTTTTCGCTGCGTTGCCCAAACACCAGACCGATCACGATGAGGCTGACAGGCAGCGCCACGGTAAGCAAGCTGATGGCGGCAGTCATGGATTCGCGGTCGCGAATGACCGCGCTCCACATGACCAACCCAAGCCCGCCAAGCATCACTGCTAGAAATACAATGACCAAGATGCCACGAGCCCAGAGTGGCAGGGCCAAGGACTGCAACCACCGCACAACCTCGGAAGATGGTTGTGCACTAGAAGAGTTGGACGAATCGCTCATTTGATTTGCTCAGAGGGCGCGTAGTTAGCGGCCAAATTATGACTGTCCTCTCCAATGAAATTGCTGCCCACATCACCCAGGCCATTGCCGCCGCCGGTGGCTGGCTGGGTTTTGACCGCTTCATGGCCCTGGCCTTGTACATGCCCGGCCTGGGCTATTACGCCAACGACTCCACCAAGTTTGGCGCCATGCCCGAGTCGGGCAGCGACTTTGTGACCGCGCCCGAGCTGACACCGCTGTTTGGCCAGACGCTGGCCGTGCAAGTGGGGCAGGCGCTGGCACGCACCGGTACCGACGAGGTGTGGGAGTTCGGTGCGGGCTCGGGTGCACTGGCGCTGCAGCTGCTTGATGCCCTGGGCGACCAGGTGCGGCGCTATACCATCGTCGATCTGTCGGGCAGCCTGCGCGCGCGCCAGCAGGCCCGGCTGGCCGCCCATGCGCACAAGCTGCGCTGGGTGAGTGCGCTGCCCGACCAACTGAGTGGCGTGGTGGTGGGCAATGAGGTGCTGGACGCCATGCCAGTGCAGCTGCTGGCACGCCACGGCGGCCACGAAGACGGCGTCTGGCATGAGCGCGGCGTGGTGCTGGCCGATGACGGCCGCTTTGCCTGGGCCGACCGGCCCACCCACCTGCGGCCACCCGTCGAGATCGAGGGCCCGCAGGACTACCTGACCGAGACCCACGCGCAGGGCGAAGGATTCATCCGCACCCTGGCAGACCGGCTCACGCGTGGCGTAATCGTGCTGCTGGACTACGGCTTTGGCGAGGACGAGTACTACCACCCCCAGCGCCACATGGGCACCCTGATGTGCCACCAAGGTCACAGGGCCGACGGCGACCCGCTGGTGCAGGTGGGCCTCAAAGACATCACTGCCCACGTCAACTTCACCGCCATGGCGCTGGCCGCGCAGGATGCGGGACTTCACGTGCTGGGCTACACCACGCAGGCGCACTTCCTCATCAATTGCGGATTGCTATCAAAAATGGAGCTACTGCCGCAGGCGGATCGCGCGGCGGCGGCCAAATTAATCATGGAACACGAAATGGGCGAGCTGTTCAAGGTACTGGCGCTGGGCGCGGGCGAGCCGTGGGAGCCGCTGGGGTTTGTGCACGGCGACCGTTCGCACCGGTTGTGATCGAGGCCGCATGTTCCGCTGGCTGCTCGTCATTTTTCTGGCCCTGATGCTCATCAGCTGGCTCACACCGCTGTTGCGCCGACTGGGTTTTGGGCGCTTGCCGGGGGATTTCCGCTTCAGGTGGTTGGGGCGGGACTGGGATGTGCCGCTGGCGTCCACGCTGCTGCTGAGTTTTGTGGTGAGCCTGCTGACCCGGCTTCTTTAGTGCCTGCCGCCCGCCCTTGAAACACGGGGCGGGGGCCGCCATCTGCGAAGCCATAGAACTTGCGAGTTGCCCATGACCGACGCCCTGCACATCGTTTGTCCCCACTGCCACACCACCAACCGCGTGCAGGCCGCCCAGTGGGGCGATTCGCCCGACTGCGGCAGCTGTCACCGCCCCCTGTTTGCAGGGGAGCCACTGGATCTGGATGCAGCGAGCTTCGACCGGCATGTGGAGCGCAACCATATTCCGGTGCTGGTGGACTTCTGGGCCCCCTGGTGCGGCCCCTGCCGCCAGATGGCGCCGGCCTATGCACAGGCGGCGCGCACGCTGGAGCCCGATGTGCGCCTGGCCAAGCTCGACACCGAAGCCCAGCCGCAGATTGCGGCGCGTTACGGTATCCGCAGCATCCCGACCATGATCTTGTTCAGCCAGGGGCGCGAGGTGGCGCGGATATCGGGCGCCCTGGGCGCGGCCGACATCGCGCGGTGGGTGCGCTCTGCGATGCCGCGCTGACGGGCGTCAGCGCATGCCCAGCGCGTGATCCAGCGAAAGCCGGCCACCGCCCCGCCCGGCCAGGTAGAGCATCAGCCCCGCCCACGACAAATGCGTGGGCCACGCATCCGGGTACACAAAGACCTGGATGACCAGCGTCATGCCCAGCAGGGCCAGGGCCGACAGCCGGGTGAACAGCCCCAGCACCAGCAGGATGGGGAACACATGTTCGGCCATGGTCGCCATCTGCGCCGCAAGCTCCGGGGGCAGCAGCGGCAGCCGGTATTCCTCGCGGAAGAGGGTGTAGGCACTGTCGGACACGCTGAACCAGCCTTCGACCTTGGTGCGTGCTGACATCCAGAAGATGGCCGCGATGCCCACGCGGTTCACGAGCGCCAGCAGGCTGTGGGGGGTGAGCCAGGCCGCGGCATCAGCCAGGCGTGACAGAGGTGCGCGCAGACCGCTCGATGCAACGGGTACTGGGTTTGGGGCCGTGGTGGGGGTCATGGAGTCTCCTGGGTAGCAGCGTTGGAACAAGGCAATGAAGCGCCGGACACCAGCGCGCCAGCATCCAGCAGAGCGCGCAGCAGGGTGGTCAGGTCGGCATGCGGGTCGGCAGCCACAGCCTGCGCGGCTGCGGCCTCCAGGGGCTGGCCCTGCGCGCACGCCGCCATGAAAGCCACCCCGGCCCGGTCGATGGGGTGCCAGGTCACGGCCGCTTCGGGCCGCGCCAGCAGACCGCCGTCGCCCGTCCAGTGGAGTGCTTCGGGCACCGGCAGGCCCTCGCGGTGGTGCCGCCACAGGGCGTAGGCCGGGTGATCGTCGCACCAGGCCCACCGCGCGGCCGGGTGGGGGCGCAGGTTGAGTTGCCCGAGTGATTCCGGGGGCTGCTGTGCGAGCCAGACGGGTGTGATGGCCTGCGCATCTGCGGCCAGATGGCATTCGGTCCAGCAGCGGTCCAGGCGCGCCACTGCGGGCAGGTAGGGCAGTTCGGCCGCCGGCGCAAAGCCCGCCAGAAAGTCGGCAAAACCCGCGCCGTAGTTCATCAGCAGGCCATCGTGGGGCGGCTGGGCGCGTGCAAACACAGCCGCGGCCGCACGAAACCACGCTTCGCCCACCAGCTGGCACACGGTGGGGTAATTGGCCTGTAGCGCATCGATGCAGCCCTTGGCCGTGGTGTTGCGGTACACGGCAAAACCGGGCTGGGCCTGCAAGGCTGCCAGCCAGGGGGCGGCGCCTGCGGGGGGCGTGGCCGTCAGTGCTTGCGAGAAACCGTCCTGGAACGCGCTCAGCAGCATGGCGCATCCTCTACGGGCAAGGCGCTCGCGGCCTGCGCGGCGGCCAGCATGTGGTGGGCCTGGTCGCGTTCGGCCAGCAGTTCGTCAAAGTCGGGCAACTGGTCGTCGCGCTCGATGAGCGTGGGTATGCGACCGGTGCGCGCGATCACCTGCTCGTACAGCGCCCACACGGCAGGAGCCACCGGGGCATCGTGGCTGTCGATCAGCAAGGCGTTGCCGTGCACCGGGTCGGCATGGTGGCCCGCCAGGTGGATCTCGGTTACGGCGTGCAGGGGAAAGGCGTCCAGATAGACCTCGGGGCGCGTCCCCAGGTTGTGGGCACTCACATGGACGTTGTTCACGTCCAGCAGCAGGGTGCAGCCGGTGCGGCGCACCAGTTCGGCCAGAAAGTCCGGTTCGGTCCAGTCGTGGCCTTCAAGGTGCAGGTAGTGCGTGGGGTTTTCGATGGCAATCGCTTGCCTCAGCGCATCCTGCGTGCGGGCAATGTTGTCGGCAATGCGATGCAGCGCCGCTGTGGTGCGCGGAAACGGCAGCAAATCGGGCAGGTACTGCCCGCGCCATGCCGACCACGCCAGGTGCTCGGACACCCGCACAGGCTCGATGCGCTGCACCAGCGCCGCAAGCCGCGCCAGGTGGCTTGCGTCCACAGGCGCATCGGCGGCCAGCGATAGCGACACGCCGTGCAAGGCCACAGGGTGCTGCGCCCGGATGGCCTGCAGCCACGCCATGCGTGGACCGCCGTCGGCCAGGTAGTTCTCGGGGTGCACCTCCCACCACAGGCCGGGCGCGCGGCAGTGCAGCGCGTCGGCGTAGTGCTGGGGCTTGAGCCCCAGCCCTGCGGTCAGGGCGGGTTGCTGCGATGTGGCGGTGCCCATGCGCTTGCGCCGTGCCTCAGGCCTTGATGGGCATCAGCGAGCCCATGCCCTTGGGCGTCTTGATCGAGGTGCAGGTACCTGCGGGCACATACTTCCAGGCGTTGCCCTGGTAGTCCATCTTGGAGGTGCCCGCGCAGGTGGTGCCGGGGCCGGCAGCGCAATCGTTTTTGCCGGCCATGGAGACGCCATAGCATTTTTCCATGGCCGGCTTGGCGCCATCGGCGGGCATGGTCTGGGCCTGGACTGCGGCGCTGGATGCAATAGCGGCGAGGGCGAGGGCGCCAAGGGCCAGGGGGTGCTTCGTGGTCATGTGAAATCTCCGGAAGGTAAGGTTGGGTTGAGTTAAGGTGTGCGGCCGCTTGCGGCTAGACCGGTCTGCCGTGCGTCAGGGCGTTGCCGTCCGGTCTGTGAGGTAGTTCGCCCTGCACTGCGTGGCGGTTACATGCCCAGACAAAATACCGTGCGTTTTATTTTTCGCCCCGGCTGTAACCGAGGCGTAGGCGCATACGAATACCAACGGGAGATGTCATGGAGAGTGAAGAACGGCTGCGCGGGCTGCTGTTGCAGGCGTTGGATGCCGATGCCGCCGCCTACCAGCGGTTTCTGAAGGAGCTCAGCGCCCATCTGCGTGCCTTTTTGCGCCGCCGGTTGACGCAGTGGCCCCACGCGGTGGAAGACCTGGTGCAGGAGACGCTGCTGGCCGTGCACAACCAGCGCCATACCTACCAGCGCGACATGCCGGTGACGGCATGGGTGCACGCGATTGCGCGCTACAAGCTGGTCGACTGGCTTCGCTCCCATGCTGCCAGGGATGCCCGCAACGACTCGCTGGACGACGCGGCCGAGCTGTTTTCCAGCAGCGACAGCGACGCCGCCGAGGCGCGTCGCGACCTGGCTCAGTTGTTGCAGACGCTGCCTGACCGCCAGCGCCTGCCTATCGTGCATATGAAGCTGGAAGGTTTGTCGGTGGTCGAGACAGCGCGCCTGACGGGGCTGTCGGAGTCGGCCGTCAAAATCGGCGTGCACCGGGGGCTCAAGGCCCTGGCCGCCAAGATCAGGGGACTGTGATGAAAACCGATGATTTGATCAACGCATTGGCCGCGCAGCCGCAGGCGGTGAATGCTCACGCGGTCGAGCAGCGCTTTGCGCTGGCGGCGCTGGCGGGCGTGGGCGGTGCCGCCGTGCTGATGGTCGCCTTCTATGGGCTCCTGCCCGGTTTGGCGCAGACGATGGCGCTGGCCATGTTCTGGGGCAAGCTGCTGTTTGCCGCCGCCCTGGCGGTCGGGGGGCTGGCCGTGGTGCGACGACTGGCGCGCCCGGGGTGGGCGGTGGGCCGCATGGCCGCTGCGCTGGCCGCACCGCCGCTCGTGCTGTGGGCACTGGCGCTGGCCGCGCTGGTGCTGGCCGCGCCGCAGGATCGGCTGGGGCTGGTGCTGGGCAGCACCTGGCGCACCTGTCCGTTCAACATCGCCTTCCTGTCGATGCCTGCTTTGGCAGGATTTTTCTGGGCGCTGCGGGGCGCAGCCCCCACGCGGCCGGCCCTGGCGGGGGGCGCCGCCGGGCTGCTGGCGGGCGCGCTGGGCGCACTGGTGTATGCGCTGCATTGCCCAGAGATGGCGGCGCCGTTTCTGGCGGTGTGGTACGTCGCCGGCATGGTCCTGCCGACCCTGCTGGGCGCCGTCCTGGGGCCGCGGCTGCTGCGCTGGTGATTGCCGTCGGGTGCCCTGCGCTCAGGCGCCCACCCGCTTGCTGTAAGCGCGAAACACAGTGTCCTGCGTCCAGCCCAGCGACTCGTAGAGCGCCTGAGCGGCGGTATTCGTGTGCGCGGTGGTCAGGTCCATGCGCACCATGCCATCGCGCTGCGCCGTGGCGTGCGCCGCCAGCAGCAGGCAGCGTCCGGCGCCGCTGCGGCGTGCGTCCGGGGTCACAAACAGGTCGTACAGCGTGTAGGTGGGTGCAGCCTCGACCGAGCAGTACGTGGGGTACAGCTGGCAAAAGCCGGCTGCGCTGCCCGCGGCATCCAAGGCCAGCAGGACGACGGATTCCCCGCGTGCGAGGCGCTCGGCGATAAACCGCCGTGCGCCCGCAAGATCGGGTGCTTGCCCGTAGAACT
>NZ_JBKDRI010000031.1:0-2500 GCF_046341535.1 Acidovorax sp.
GGAGGAGACAGTGTGGCCATCGTTACGCCATTCGTGCAGGTCGGAACTTACCCGACAAGGAATTTCGCTACCTTAGGACCGTTATAGTTACGGCCGCCGTTTACCGGGGCTTCGATCAAGAGCTTGCACCCCATCACTTAACCTTCCGGCACCGGGCAGGCGTCACACCCTATACGTCCACTTTCGTGTTTGCAGAGTGCTGTGTTTTTATTAAACAGTCGCAGCCACCGATTTTTTGCAACCTCTTCGTCCTCCCGTTGTTCACGGTCAAACTACAAAGGCACACCTTCTTCCGAAGTTACGGTGTCAATTTGCCGAGTTCCTTCTCCCGAGTTCTCTCAAGCGCCTGAGAATACTCATCTCGCGCACCAGTGTCGGTTTGCGGTACGGTCGTCTTTAGCTGAAGCTTAGAGGCTTTTCCTGGGACCACTTCCAGTTGCTTCGCGAGCAAGCTCGCTCGTCTCAATCCCTCGGCATACGCCCGGCGGATTTGCCTACCGGACACCTACAGACCAAGAACCGGGACATCCAACACCCGGACAACCTTCCACGATCCGTCCCCCCATCGCACTAAAGATCGGTGCAGGAATATTGACCTGCTTCCCATCAGATACGACTTTCGTCCTCTCCTTAGGGGCCGACTCACCCTACGCCGATGAACGTTGCGTAGGAAACCTTGCGCTTACGGCGAGCGGGCCTTTCACCCGCTTTAACGCTACTCATGTCAGCATTCGCACTTCTGATACCTCCAGCAAGCCTTACGACTCACCTTCGCAGGCGTACAGAACGCTCCCCTACCACTTGCTTGCGCAAGTCCGTGGCTTCGGTGACTGGCTTAGCCCCGTTACATCTTCCGCGCAGGACGACTCGATCAGTGAGCTATTACGCTTTCTTTAAAGGATGGCTGCTTCTAAGCCAACCTCCTGACTGTTTTAGCCTTCCCACTTCGTTTCCCACTTAGCCAATCTTGGGGACCTTAGCCGACGGTCTGGGTTGTTTCCCTCTCGACAATGGACGTTAGCACCCACTGTCTGTCTGCCGTGCTCATACTTCCAGGTATTCGGAGTTTGCTATGGCGCGGTAAGTCACGATGACCCCCGCAACCATTACAGTGCTCTACCCCCCGGAGCAATACACGACGCACTACCTAAATAGTTTTCGGGGAGAACCAGCTATTTCCGAGCTTGTTTAGCCTTTCACCCCTACCCACAGCTCATCCGCTAGTTTTGCAACACTAGTCGGTTCGGACCTCCAGCAGGTGTTACCCTGCCTTCATCCTGGCCATGAGTAGATCGCTCGGTTTCGGGTCTACGCCTAGCGACTGAATCGCCCTATTCGGACTCGGTTTCCCTACGCCTTCCCTACACGGTTAAGCTTGCCACTAAACGTAAGTCGCTGACCCATTATACAAAAGGTACGCCGTCACCCCTTGCGAGGCTCCGACTGTTTGTATGCATGCGGTTTCAGGATCTATTTCACTCCCCTCCCGGGGTTCTTTTCGCCTTTCCCTCACGGTACTGGTTCACTATCGGTCGATCACGAGTATTTAGCCTTGGAGGATGGTCCCCCCATCTTCAGACAGGATTTCACGTGTCCCGCCCTACTTATCGTACGCTCAGTACCACCGTCCTGCTTTCGCGTAAGGGGCTATCACCCTCTATGGCCGGCCTTTCCAGACCGTTCCGCTAGCAAGTCGACTATCACGTACAGGCTGATCCGATTTCGCTCGCCACTACTTTCGGAATCTCGGTTGATTTCTGTTCCTGCAGCTACTTAGATGTTTCAGTTCGCTGCGTTCGCCTCCACGCGCCTATGTATTCAGCACGGGATACTCCTTGCGGAGTGGGTTTCCCCATTCGGGTATCTGCGGATCAAAGCTCGTTTGCCAGCTCCCCGCAGCTTATCGCAAGCTACTACGCCCTTCATCGCCTGTGATCGCCAAGGCATCCACCACATGCACTTATTCGCTTGACCCTATAGCTTTGCGGACTCCTGAGTACGAGTCCAGGTCGAAGCGAAGCGTTAATGCCGCATCTCAAAGCTCTTTCGAACTTAGTCGAGAATTTGGTTGACGCAATCACAATCGACACGCGCTCATCACGCGCATCGATCGACTTCTACGGATTGTTAAAGAACAGCAGATATTCGCTCGAAGAGCGAGTCACCTGGCGACTCGTACCCCGATTCCTTTCGGAAAGGGCCGAGCCGGCTTGCGACTCCATCCTCGAGGACATCAGACAGCGGCAAAGGAAATGGTGGAGGTGAACGGGATCGAACCGATGACCCCCTGCTTGCAAAGCAGGTGCTCTCCCAGCTGAGCTACACCCCCGAGGAACTCGTGGTGGGTCTGGCTGGGTTCGAACCAGCGACCCCCGCCTTATCAAGACGGTGCTCTAACCAGCTGAGCTACAGACCCTCTCTCAGAAGAGATTCCTATCCCGAGCTGCTGTTGTGCTCGACAGCCGATAAGTGTGGACGTTTACGCTTCCGCGCCTACTCG
>NZ_JBKDRI010000031.1:5000-33006 GCF_046341535.1 Acidovorax sp.
ATCCCCATGCCGCCCATGCCATCGAGCGGCTTGAGGATGATGTCTTGGTGCTCGTCGTGAAACCGACGGATGTCGGCGGCATCCCGCGTGACGAGCGTCGGGGCGATGAGTTCGGGAAACTCCAGGATGGCCAGCTTTTCCGGATGGTCGCGCAGCGCCCGAGGCTTGTTGAACACGCGGGCGCCTTCCCGCTCTGCCTGCTCCAGGAGGTGGGTGGCATAGAAGTACTCGCTGTCAAACGGCGGGTCCTTGCGCATGAGCACTGCGTCAAAGTCGGCCAGCGCCTGGCGGACCGCAGGCGCGGCGGTGTACCACGCGACCGGATCGCCTGTCAGGCCAATGCCGGTGACCTGCGCCGTCACCCGCCCTCCGCGCTGCCACATCACTTGACGCGGCTCGCACACCGCCAGGCTGTGCCCGCGTCGCGCCGCCTCACGCATCATGGCAAAGGTGGTGTCCTTGTAGATCTTGAAGCTTTGCAGCGGGTCCGCAATGAAGAGCAGTTTCATGTTTTGAACGAAAAGAGAATCAGACAACGCACCAGGGGACATTCACACGATGTGGGCCAGTGTCAACGGGCCCTGGGAGCCTGTCGGACTTGGGAGTCGTCGGCTGCAAATCGACCGCAGCGGTCCATTTTTAACCGCCTTTTTGCCCCATAGCTCGGCTATGGGGCTGCAAATTCGGCAAAAACTGTCCTCGCTGGGGCCGATTTTCGCTTTCGACGCTCAAAGTCCGACAGGCTCCTAGATGATCCAGGGCCGCCATCACATCGCACTGCGCCACGGTGTCGAAGTTGAAGGCTGTCGCCGATGCCCCGCTGCTACCGTGGCCCCGCCATTCCAGAATCCAGCAGCAGCAGCCGAGACTCGCCAGGTGCTTCGCCATGCCCAGGCAGATTCTCTTGTCCGAGAACGTGCCGTGGGTCAGGAAGACGTCGCTGGTGCCGACTGGTGGGTTTGCGGCATCGTCACGCACCCGCCACAGCGCCAGGCGCGTGCCGTCCTGGGTGGTCACCGGTATCTCGAGCTCAGTCAGCATCGCGGACCGCGCTGGCAAAACGCACGATTGCGGCGTCGATCGCCGGTATCCAAACGCTGCGAGCGGCAAGCATGCAAGACCATGTCAAGCGCATCAGGCCAGGCAGCCCGCTTGAACCGGAATGATGGCAAATTCTTTGCGCGCCTGCGTCAGCTCATTGACACGCGATTGGCTGATCAGCGACTGGATGAGCGGCACGTGAAACTCGCCCTGTCCGACCAGAACAAGCTCTTCCTCCCGTGTCTCAACCCAGCCTTCTTGATCCAGGGCGTCGAAGACCGTGCCGTGCAGATCAGCTTCCCTGGCCATCACATCCAGAGAGGCCGAGGTGCCTGCCTTACCCTCGTATCCCTCCCACGGAAACAGGCAGAAACTGCAATGCCGAGGGTCGGTGGGAAGGCAATGGGGGATGCCCCTGTCAAAGTTCATGGAGGTGTCTTTCTGCGCCCGATGAATTCGGGACTGATCACACTGTTTTTGTCGGATGCATGGCGATTCACAACGGCCAAGCGTCAGGTGCCAAATGTAGCGGGGGCGCGGCCCCAGCGAGACTTGGCAACGCAGATCCACGTCCTGCGCCAGGGAGGCACCATGCGCGAAAGCCTCGGTCAGCGTGGCCCTCAATGCTGCCTGTGCGCGTGATCCGGCGGTAGCGTGGCCTTTAGCGCTTGCGCCGCGATGCATTGCCCCGGCCGCGTCGGGGGTATGCGGCGGTTTGGCAGGCACGGCGGAAGGCGCGCAGGGTTTCCTCGGCACGCTCGAGCACGGTGTCTTCCGCGCTGGCCACGTTGTCCGAAGCATCGTCGGTGCGCGGCTGCTGCAGATCAGCCGGGCTCATGCCTGATGGCTCGCCCGTCAGCAGGGCGATACCTTCGCTGACATGGTTCATGGTGTACACGAAAAACAGGCCACGCTCCACCGCGCTGGCGATGTCGGCCGAGAGCATCAGGTGCCGCTGGTTGCGCGAGGGCACCAGCACGCCGTGCGTGCCATCCAGGCCAGCGGCTGCGCAGGCGCGGAACCAGCCTTCGATCTTTTCGTTGATGCCGCCCACGGGCAGCACCTCGCCATGCTGGTTGAGTGCCCCGGTGATGGCAATGCCCTGGCGCAGCGGCAGGCCCGACAGGCTCGACAGCAGGGCATACAGCTCGGCGCACGAGGCTGAGTCGCCCTCGACCCCGCTGTACTCCTGTTCGAACACGATGGATGCATTGAGCGCCAGCGGTGCCACGTGGCTGAACAGGGCGGTGAGGTAGCTGTGCAGGATGAGCACGCCCTTGTCGTGGATGGGGCCTGACATGTCGACCTCGCGCTCGATGTTCAGCAGCCCCTCGTGTCCGGCAAACGTGCGCGCAGTGATGCGCACCGGAAAGCCAAAGCGGTAATCGCCCAGGTCGATCTGCGTGAGGGCATTGATCTGCCCCACAGCGCTGCCGGTCAGGGTGATGAGCCGCTCACCTTCGGCGATGGATTCATGCAGTTGCTCCTCCGGGTAGTTGTGCCGCAGCATGCGGGCGTGTTGGGCGGCCTGCACATCAGCAGCCTCCACACGCGCTCCGCCACGGGCCTGGCACAGGGAGGCGGCTTCCATCAGCAAGGCCTCGATGCGGCCGAACTGGGCGCTCTGGCGGCCTTGGTCATCGGCCTCGCGGTGTGCCTGCTCCAGCAGCAAAGCCACGGCAGCGGGGGCAAAGTGCGGCAGGCCGTGGCGTTTGCAGCTGTGCGCCACAAAGATGGCGCAGGCCCGGCGCGAGTCGCTGCTGGCGGCAAAGCTTTCAACGAAATCGACCTTGGCACGAAAGCGGCGCGCGGTGTCGGGGTCGGCTTCCTGCAGGGCGTAGTACTCCTCCACCGTGCCGATCAAAACGATCTTCACGTCCACCTGCACTGGCTCGGGCTGCAGTGATACGGCCGCACCGGGGTTGCTGCCGCTGCCCGCCTCGTCGATGTGCAAACGGCTGGATCGCAGAAAGCGCCGCAGGCGCGCCCACAGGCCTTCCTCGCTGGTCAGGTCATGCAGGTGCAGCAGCACAAAGCCGCCGTGCGCGCGCAGCAGGCTGCCTGCACGGATGCCGGTGTAGTCGGCGTGGGGGGCATCGCTTTCGTGGCGGGCTTCGATGCCGCCAAACAAGGTGCGGTGCTGGGGGTTGTCTTCTACGATGACCGGCGCGCCCCGTTGCGCGTGGTGGTCCACCGCCACGTGGATCTGGCACAGGTGCAACAGCCGGTTGAGCGCGCGCTGGGCGTCGTCGTCCTCATCGCCATCGCTGTCGTCGCTGTTGTCGGCGCTCCGCTCGGCGGGGGCTGGCCCATCGGCAGCAGAGTCCCGGGCCGGCAGATCGGCCAGCTCGAACCACTGCAGGTGTTGCAGCAGCTCGCGTTCGACCTGCTCCAGCCAGGTTTGCAGCGCTTCCGGCAGCACAGCAACAGTGCTGCGCACGCTTTGCAGCGCCTGCTGCAGCAAGGGGCGAACCGTGCGCTTGCGCAGGTCGTTCAGCGCATCGTCGCGCACACGCTCCAGCGGGCGCAGGGCCTGGGCAAAGGCCATGATTTCGGCACGCAGCGCTTGCTCGGCCTGGTCGATGCGGGCGCGCTGATCGGGCGGCAGGGCGCGGGCTTCGCTTTCTGTCAGCGGCTGGCCGTTGCTGCCGGTGATGGTGAACACCATGTGCCCGCCGTCCTCGTCCGAGCGCGTAAGGCAGAACTGGCGCGCGCGCGCAAACGCTTCCAGCGCTGAAAAGGCCTGGGCTTCCTGGGCTTCGTAGACCTGGGTGATGGCGCGGGCCTGGGCGCGGAAGTCCGGGCTGCTGAGGTGGCGGGGGATGTCGGTCTGCAGGGACCGGGTCAGCTCGGCCATGGCCTGGCGCAGCACCCGGCCCTGGCCCGCAGGCAGGCGCGCGGCTCGCGGGTGTTCGGGTGCGTCGAAGTTGTGCACGTAGCACAGGTCGGGCGGCACGGCGCGGGTGGCGGCCGCTTCACACATGGCCTGGTGCATGAGCGATGCGCGGCCGCTGCCGACCTCTCCCAGCACAAACAGGTGGTAGTCCGGCTGCACCATGGTCAGACCGAACCGGGCCGCAGCCTGTGCCCGCTCCTGACCAATCCACGGCAAGGGCAGGTCCTGCAGCTCCGCCGTGTTGGCAAAACCCAGCGCGGCGGGCGCGATGGTCAGGCGAAGCTGGTGGGGTTCAAGGGCAATGGCGGGCATGGAGCGCGGGGGCGGGTGGGCGGGCTACCGGCAGACCTGTAAGCGCGCCGGATGGATATTTTTGGATAAAAAAAGGGCTGTAGCGCTTGATTTTAATGCTGAGAGTGCTATAAAAATAGTAGCAATTGAATACGGCCGCCCGGGCATCCGCTGCCCGGGCGGCCGGGCGATGCCCCGCTCGGCGAGGGCTCAGTGCTTGACCGGGCACGCACCCTGGGGGGCGCCGCCTGCCAGCGCGGTCTTGCGCGCGTCTTGCAGCGCCGCAGTGGAGGGCATTTGCGTGGGCCAGCCGGCCAGGTGCTGCTGCGCAATGTGGCTGAGCGCCGTGATCCATTGGTTGTTGTCGTTCAGGCAGGGGATGTAGTGAAACTCCTGTCCGCCCGCGTGCAGGAAGGCTTCACGCACCTCCATGTTGATTTCTTCCAGCGTCTCAAGGCAGTCGCTGGTAAAGCCGGGGCACACCACATCCACGCGCCGCGTACCTGCCGCGGCCAGCGCCTCGATGGTGGGCTGGGTGTAGGGCTCGAGCCACTTGGCCTTGCCAAAGCGCGACTGGAAGGTGACGCGGTAGCGGTCCTCGCGCAGCCCCAGGCGCTCGGCCAGCAGGCGGCCGGTTTTGCGGGCCTCGCAATGGTAGGGGTCGCCCAGGAGCAGGGTGCGTTCGGGCACGCCATGGAAGCTCATGACCAACTGGTCGGGCTGGCCGTGTGTCTTCCAGTGCGATTCGATGGTGCGGGCCAGCGCGTCGATGTAGCCGGGGTGGTCGTGGTAGCGGTTCACAAACCGCAACTCGGGTACGTTGCGGGTCTGCGCGGCCCAGGTGTAGACGGCATCGAACACGCTGGCCGTGGTGGTGGCTGAGTATTGCGGGTACAGCGGCAGGATCAGGATGCGCGTGGCGCCCTCGGCCTTCAGAGCGTCGAGCTGGCTGGCGATGGATGGGTTGCCATAGCGCATCGCGTGGCGTACCAGCACCGGATGACCCGCTTCGCCCAGCCAGCCGCGCAGCAGCGTGGCCTGCTTGGCCGTCCATACCGCCAGGGGCGAGCCATCGGCTGTCCACACCGCGGCGTACTTGGCGGCTGACTTGGCCGGCCGCACCCGCAGGATGACGCCGTGCAGGATCAGCATCCACAGCAGCCGCGGGATCTCTACCACGCGGTGGTCCCCCAGAAACTGGGCCAGGTAGCGGCGCACGGCTGGTGCAGTGGCCGCATCGGGCGTGCCCAGGTTGCACAACACAACGGCGGTGCGCTCTGCCTGGCCGTGGGTGTAGGGGGGTTCGGGGGCGAAGGGGGAGTAAGGCATGGGCCCGATTGTGTCAAAAGCCCTGCGGCCTGGCGGCCGAGGGTGTTTGCAGGGCGCGCTATCCTAGCCAACAACGCTTGCCCCGCCCTCACCACGGCCTTTGTCGCTTTTGCATGTCTGATACCTGGACCCTCGACCTCTCCCGCATCCGTGCTGTCACGCTCGACCTGGACGACACCCTCTGGCCCATCTGGCCCACCATTGAGCGGGCCGAGGCCGTGCTGCTGGCCTGGATGGCTGAGAACGCACCCGCTACGGCCGCGCTGTTCAAAGACACCGCCGCGCTGCGGGCCATCCGCAACCAGATGGTCACGCTGCGGCCCGACCTGCAGCATGACCTCAGCGCCTTGCGGCGTGAGTCGATCCGGATGGCGCTCGTGCAGGCGGGCGATGAGCCCTCGCTGGCAGAGCCTGCCTTCGAGTTGTTCTTTGCCGAGCGCCAGCGGGTGGACCTGTTTGACGATGTGCATGATGCCTTGGCCTTCCTGTCGGCGCGGTATCCGGTCGCGGCGGTGTCCAATGGCAATGCCGATGTGCACCGGGTGGGCATCGGCCAGTATTTCCGCCACAGCCTGAGCGCTCAGGCGTTGGGCATTGCCAAGCCCGATGCGCGCATCTTCCATGCGGCTGCGGCGGCGCTGCAGGTGCAGCCCCACGAAGTGCTGCATGTCGGTGATGACGCCACGCTCGACGCCCAAGGTGCCATGGACGCCGGCATGCAGGCCGTGTGGTTCAACCCGGCCGAGCACGCTTGGCCGTACGACGCGCCCCCGCACGCCACGGTGAGCAGCCTGTCCGAGCTGTGCCGCCTGCTGCGCGGGTAGGCCAGCGGCGCGCCCGCGCCGCTGTGCCGTGGTGGCTTGGCATGCAACAGACTTGCGCGCTACAGTGGGGCGGGCGCTTGCTGGCGGCCTGCGTTCACCACTCCATCACCCGCCGACCACCGCCATGCCCCGTCACCCCATCCCCCTGCCTGCAGTTCGTTCCATCGGTCTCTTGCAGCCCTTGATCTGGCTCAGGCTGGGCTGGCGCGACATGGCGCGCGCGGGCTGGATCAGCGTGGTGCATGGCCTGGCGCTGGCTGTGTTGGGCGCGGTGATCGTTGCGGTGGGGTACCACCGTTTCTGGTTTTTGGCCGGGGCACTGTCGGGCTTTTTGGTGATTGCGCCGGTGCTGGCCACCAGCCTTTATGCCCTGAGTCGCGCCCTGGAGCGCGGCGAACGCGCCAACCTGGGCGTGGTGCTCAAGACCTGGGTCAACTGGCAAAACAGCCATGTCAACAAATGGGGCCGCGACTACTGGTGCATGGTGCAGTTTGGCGCATTGCTGGCGCTGGCCGCCTCGGGCTGGGTAGTCACATCGGCCGCGCTCATTACCTTGCTGGCCCCGGTGCCCATCGAGACGCCGGTGGATTTCGTGCGCCATGTGGTCATGGCCCGCGATGGCTGGCTGTTCGAGATCTGGCTGGCGCTGGGCAGCCTGATGGCTGCGCCCATTTTTGCATCGAGCGTGGTGGCCATGCCCCTGCTGCTGGACCGACGTGCCACGCTGTTGCAGGCCGTGCTCACCAGCTGGCAGGCGGTGGTGGTCAACCCGCTGCCCATGGCGTTTTGGGCGGCGCTCATCCTGGGGTTGACGCTGCTGGGGTTGGGCTCGCTCATGCTGGCACTGATCTTCATCATGCCCCTGCTGGGCCATGCCAGCTGGCATGCCTACCGCGACCTGGTCGACCCGTCGAGCCTGCCCGAGCGCGAGCCCGCGAGCGAGCAGGTGCAGCCCATGGGAGACGCGCCGTGATCTTCGGCTTCACCGAGGCGCAGATCTCGGGTTTCTTCCTGACCTATGGCGTGGGCGCCTTCATCGTCTACATGCTGTTCATCATTGGCCAGCTTGCGTGGGAGTCCAAGGCGGGCCGGTTCGGCACCTTTGTGCTGTTTCTGGGGCTGGGGGTGGGCTTCCTGGGGTTTTTGGCCAAAGTTGTCATCCAGTGGTGGCTGGAAAAGTAGGGTGGATCTGACCGCCACCATCGCCCAGCATGCTCAGCCAGGAGCTGAACTGCCCGTGGCGCGCGCCAACGCCGTGCCACTGAGCACTGCGCCCTCCAGCGTGGCGGGGTAGGGGCCATCCACATAGTCGCCGCAGGCCGTCAGCCCGGGCAGCACCTGCATGCCGGGCCGCTGCAGGCCGGGGGTGCAGGCAAAGGTGGCGCGCTTTTCCACTACCGTCTGCACGGGTTGCAATGTGCGCAGACCGAGTTGCGACGCCGCCTGTGCAAGCACCTGCTGCAAGGTGGTGGCGCGGTCGCCCTGGCTGGCGCTCACCACGAACGCCAGCAGGCCGTGCTGGCCATCGAGTTGCCCCCGGTCAAAAACGAACTGCGCAGGCTGCTCCGGCGTGCTGCGCAGTGCCAGCATGGGTTGCGACAAGCGCACGCCCGGCGCATGGGCATAGACCGTGGTGATGGCCTCAAAGCGCAGGCCGCGCGCGCAGTCGGCCCAGGCGGTGGCGGCTTGGGGCTGCCCGGCAGCCTGCTCAGGGCCCACGCTGGCCACCAGACGGGCGGCCTCCCCCGAGGGGCAGGCCAACGTGACGTGGTCAAACACCGGGCGCTGTGCCGCCGCGTCCTTGGTGCCATCGGCCGAGACGGAATCTGCCACGCCTATCAACTCCCAATGTCCGCCAGGCAACGGCACCAGCGCCTGCACGCGCTGGCCGGTCAGCACCTGAGCGCCGCGCTGCGCCAGCCAGTGCGCCGCTGCTTGCGGCATCAGGCTGCCCAGGTCCACCCGCGGCAGCAGCAGGTTGGAGCCGCCACGGCCGCTGAACAGGCTGTCCCGCAGCACCCGCAGAAACACCAGGCCGCTGGCGGCGTGGGCCGGCGTGTTGAGCGCCGACACGCACAGCGGGTCAATGAACTCGGCCATCAGGCGCGGCGTGAGCGGCGCGCAGAGGGCGGCCACTGACGTGCCCGGATCGCACCGGAAGCCGCGCAGCTGCCAGGCGGTGGCCGCGCGCAACAGTGCCAGCTTGTCGGCCCAGCCCCAGCCCCTGGCGCGCGCAATGCCCAGCAGGGCATCGATCGGCGGTGGCAAATCGGGCAGGCGCAAACCCTGACCGTCGGGGAACTGCAAGGTCAGCGGCAGGCGCAGCAGCGCTGCATCGGGGTCCACACCTACCCGCCGCATCAGTCGCAGGCATTCGGTGTACGCACCAATCAGTATGTGCTGGCCGTTGTCGAGCGTGACGGGCGCGCCGCCCGGCAGCACACCGGACACAGCCCTGGCCCGGCCGCCCAGGGTGCGTGCGGCTTCAAACACCGTCACCGAGCGGCCGGCCTCTGTGTGCGCTATGGCGGCTGCCATGCCGGCCCAGCCAGCGCCGATGACGGCGACCTTCATCGGGCGCGCCATTACATCCGGCCCAGCGCCTGGACCTTCCAGGCCAGCCAGAACTTGCGCAGCGGGGTGAGCTTGATGCGCTGGTGCAGCACCTGGAAGTGATCGTGCTCGATCTCGCGCAGCAGGGTGCGGTAGATGCTGGCCATCATCAGCCCCGGCTTTTGTGTGCGGCGGTCTGCATCCGGCAGCATGACCAGCGCCTGGTCGTACAAGCTGTGCGCCCGTTCGGCCTGAAAGCGCATCAGCGCGGTGAAGCGGTCGGAGTACTGGCGCTTCAAGACCTCATGCGCCTTCACGTCAAACTGCTGCAGCTCGCTCACCGGCAGGTAGATACGGCCCAGCATGGCGTCTTCGCCCACATCGCGGATGATGTTGGTGAGCTGAAACGCCAGGCCCAGCGTGTGTGCGTATTCGGTGGTGCGCGGGTCGCTCTGGCCAAAGATGCGCGCCGCCACCTCGCCCACAACGCCCGCCACCAGGTGGCAGTAGCCCTTGAGGCCTGCAAAGTCCAGGTGGCGCGTCTGCTCCAGGTCCATCTGGCAGCCATGGATGACGGCCTGCAGATGGCGCTGCTCGATGCCGTAATCCGCAGTGTGTGGCATGAGTGCCTGCATCACCGGGTGCGTGGGCTGCCCGGCAAACGACTTAGCCACTTCGGACTGCCACCAGGCCAGCTTGGTGCGTGCCACACCGGCATCGCTTACCTCGTCCACCACATCGTCCACCTCGCGGCAAAACGCATAGAACGCCGTGATGGCCGCGCGGCGCGGCGCGGGCAGGAACAAAAACGCGTAATAGAAGCTGCTGCCCGAGGCCACGGCTTTTTGCTGGACGTACTGCTGCGGTGTCATGGGCCGGGATTGTCCCATGGCCCATCGGGGCAGACGGGCTGGTGGGTTCAGGGGTTTTTCAGGCCATCGGCGCATGCTTTTATTGAGTCGGCATCAACCAACTTGAATGCGTTGATGCGGTTCGAAGCTCTGCGCAAGGCTTCGACAGGCTCAGCCCGAACGGCTGGTTCAAGTTCAAAGGTGCCGACTCAATAAGCTGCCAACAGCTATAAAAAATATAGCACTTGCCCGAACGATCCGGGTCATGTCATCACGGTGTGGGTTGCCAGAGCCGCCTTGGCGCTGGAACCGCGCCGCCGCGCAAGACGGCCGGTTGTATTCAGCACGCCACCACGTTCACCGCGAGCCCGCCGCGCGAGGTTTCCTTGTACTTGACCTTCATGTCTGCGCCCGTTTGCATCATGGTCTTGATGACCTTGTCGAGCGAGACCACATGCTGGCCGTCGCCGCGCAGTGCCATGCGGGCGGCGTTGATGGCTTTGATGGCACCCATGGCGTTGCGCTCGATGCAGGGGATCTGCACCAGCCCGCCCACGGGGTCACAGGTCATGCCCAGGTTGTGCTCCATGCCGATCTCGGCGGCGTTCTCGATCTGCTCGGGTGTGCCGCCCATCACGGCAGCCAGGGCCCCGGCGGCCATCGAGCAGGCCACGCCCACCTCGCCCTGGCAGCCAACCTCGGCTCCGGACAGCGACGCGTTTTCCTTGTAGATGATGCCAATGGCGCCCGCAGTGAGCAAAAATTCGGCAATGCCGTCTTCGTTGGGCGGGTGCGTGGAATGCAGGAAGTTCACGTAGTAATGCAGCACCGCCGGTATCACGCCTGCTGCGCCATTGGTGGGGGCCGTGACGATGCGACCGCCCGCCGCGTTTTCCTCGTTGACGGCCATGGCGTAGAGGTCGACCCAGTCCAGCATCGACAGCGGATCACGCAGGGCGGCCTCGGGCGCGCTGCTGAGCTGGTGGTGCAGCTCGGCAGCGCGGCGGCGCACCTGCAAGGGCCCAGGCAGGTGGCCCGTGCTGGCGCAGCCGCGGCGCACGGCCCCGGCCATGGCCTGCCAGATGGCCAGGAGCTGGCGGCGTACCTCGGCGCTGCTGCGCCAGTGCTGTTCATTGGCCTCCATCACCTGCGCCGGGCTGAGGCCCGTGGCACGGCACTGGGCCAGCAACTCGGCCCCGGTGCGAAAGGGGTGGGGCAGGCCCTGGCCGTGCCCTGCGGTGCCCGGCAGGGGGCTGGCCTGGTTGAGTACGCGCTGCCCTGTGGCATCCACAACAAACCCGCCGCCCACCGAAAAGTACTCGCGGCTGATCAACTCGGTGCCTGCGGCATCGAAAGCGTGAAAGCACATGCCGTTGGGGTGCTGCGGCAGGGTTTTGCGGCGAAACAGCAGGTGTTCTTTTTCGGTGAACGGCACGGGGTGCTGGCCCATGAGCGGCAGCGATCTGCTGGCGCGGATTTCGGCAACGGCCACCGCGATCTGGTCAGGGTCGATGCGGTCCGGTTCGTGGCCCGCCAGGCCGAGCAGCACAGCCTTGTCGGTGCCGTGACCCAGGCCGGTGGCCGACAGTGAGCCAAACAGCTCCACCGTCACGCTGTGCACAGCCTGCAGGCCGAACGCATCCTGCAGATGGCAGACGAACTGGCGCGCCGCAATCATGGGCCCCACTGTGTGCGAGCTGGACGGTCCGACGCCGATCTTAAAAAGGTCGAAAACGCTGACGGGCATGGCAGGGGCGGCGCTGCGGGCCGACGGTGATGGGGGATGAAAAGAAAGCCTCGCCCGGCGAGTGACCGGGCGAGGGCGGCAGAACACCGCACGGACGGATCATCCGGGCGTTGGACTTAGGGAAGCTCTGCATAACTCCCTGCGGTCTGCGCGGGCGCGGGCTCGGGCAGTCCACGGCGTTGCTTCTCTTTCCAATAGCCATGCTATTGGCTGCAAAAAGCGCCTTGTGGCCTATCCCGATCCGCACCAGCGCATCCTCGCGAGGGTTATGCAGAGCTTCCCTAGCGTCCTAGAGACTACCTGCACGCGATGGGCGTGGCGTGCTCGCAATCCCTGGGGCCGGGGCGGCAGCGTGCGGCGCTGCGCCTGGCTTCTGTTCTTGAATGCTACTAAAAAAATAGCATTAAACATAGTTACAGCAGGCGTAATGCGGTATTTTTGAACAATCAATCATGTCCGATTCGTCCCGAAAGTTACCCTGGCTTGCGCCCCATGAATCTTACTTACATCGCCATGGCCCGGGCCAGCATCACGCACCAGTCCCACGGGCGCAGGCGTGGCCGGGTGTGCAGGCTGCCGCCGCGCAGCGCTTGCACCTTGTCCAGAATGCGCAGGCCGCCTTGCACCACCAGGCGCAGCTCCCACCCGGCCCGGCCGGGCAGGCGGTGCACCAGCGGCGCGCCGCTTTCCATCAGCGCGCGGCTCCAGCGGGCGCAGTCGGCGATCAGCCGGACGTTCTCTGGTGTGCTGTGCAGCGCCTGCAATTGAGCTTGGCAGGCGCTGTGGCTTGCGCAGTCGGCGCGGGGCAGGTAGTGACGGCCGCGAGGAATGTCCACCGAGAGGTCCTGCCAGAAGTTGATGAGTTGCAGCGCCGTGCAGATGGCATCGCTTTGCGCCAGGGCGCTGTCGTCTGACACGTCGTACAGGTGCAGCAGCAGGCGGCCCACCGGGTTGGCCGATCGGCGGCAGTAGTCCAGCAACTCGTCGCGGTCGGCGTAGCCCTCGGCGTCGCGGGTTTTGCGCACGTCTTGCATGAAGGCGCTGAGCAGGTCATCGAGCAGTTGCACCGGCAGGCGGTGGGTGTGCAGCACGGCCTGTAGCGGGATGAATACACCGGCCCAGCGCGGCGAAGGTGTTTGCCCGGCCGCGATGGCGTACAGGTCGGCACGGTATGCGTTGAGGTCATTGAGGCGCGCCTGGGCCGGCGCATCGCCTTCGTCGGCCATATCGTCTGCTGTGCGCGCAAACGCATAAATGGCTGCAATGGGCTGGCGCAGCGCGGGCGGGCAGAGCACCGACGCCACGGGAAAGTTCTCGTAGTGCGTGACCGGTGCTGCCAGGGGGCTGGGCGGGTCAGTGCCGGGGCGGGGTTGTGCGTGCATGTTCACCCCCGGATTGTCGCTTGACAAGGCGCGGTGGTTCTCATAGATTACTAACCGGTCAGTCATTAATCAAAAAATGCTTTCACCAAGTCCGGCGGGATCGGTCTGCACAGGCGTAACGCAGCGTTGCGCGCTGCCTGCGAATGCCCCGCCCGGCCTTTTTTACACCGGATCTCCCATGCGCATCTTCCCCGCTTTGCGGCCTTCTTCGAGATTTTCCAGGTTTCTGATCCCGCTGGCGGCTGCGGCTGCTCTGGCAGCATGTTCACGCCCTGCGCCGCCCGAGGAGCCTGTGCGATCCGTCAAGCTGATGACGGTGGGTGCGGGGGCCCTGGAGTCGACGCTGGAGTACTCCGGCGAGGTGCGGGCCCGAGTGGAGTCGCGCCTGGGTTTCCGCGTGGCGGGCAAGATCGTGCAGCGACAGGCCGAGCTCGGTCAGCGCGTGCGGGCAGGGCAGGTGCTGGCGCAGCTGGACCCCCGCGACTACCAGTTGGCGGCCGATGCAGCGCGGGCGCAGGTCGCGTCGGCCACCACGCAGCGCGACCTGGCGGCGGCTGACTTCAAGCGCTACCAGGCGCTCAAGGACCAGAACTTCATCAGCGGTGCGGAGCTGGAGCGCCGCGAAGCCACGCTGAAGGCCGCGCAGGCCACGCTGGACCAGGCCCGCGCCCAGTTGTCGTCGCAAGGCAACCAGACCGCCTACACCACGCTGGTGTCGGACGTCGCCGGGGTGGTGACCGGGATCGATGCCGAGCCTGGCCAGGTCGTGGCGTCGGGCTCGCCCGTGGTGCGCATTGCCCAGGACGGCCCGCGCGACGTGGTGTTTGCGGTGCCAGAAGACAAGGTGGGGCAGATCGCCCCCGGCTCGGAAGTGGCCGTGCGCGGCTGGGCGGGCGGCCAGGCAATGACGGGCCGCGTCCGCGAAGTCGCTGCCAGCGCGGATGCAGCCACCCGCACGTTCCAGGTGAAGGTGGCGATCGACGACATGCAGGCGCCCGCTCTGGGCTCTACCGTGTATGTCACGCCCAAGGCGCTGAGCCATGCGGGCATCGTGGCCATCAAGCTGCCCACCAGCGCGCTGCGCCAGGAAGGCCAGTCCACGGCGGTGTGGGTGTACGACCCGGCCAGCAGCACGGTGAAATCGCAGGTGGTGCAGATCGCCACGGCCGATGGCAACCAGGCGGTGGTCGCTGCGGGCCTTGCGCCCGGTATGCAGGTGGTGGCCACGGGCGTGCATGTGCTGTCGCCAGGGCAAAAGGTCATGGTTTACCAGCCAAAAAGCGGCCCTACGCCCGCTGGTAAAGCCCAGGCAGCTATCAATTCAGGAGCTGTTGCCGTACCCGCTGCGCCTGCTGCCGCCCTGGCATCGACTGCTCGCTGAGGCCACACCATGACGCAAGTTCAACCCCAAGAGGGGTTTAACCTCTCCAAGTGGGCGATCGACCATCCCGCGCTCACCCGCTACCTGATGGTCGTGCTGATGCTGCTGGGCTTTGCCGCCTATTTCCAGCTCGGGCAGGACGAAGACCCGCCGTTTACCTTCCGCGCCATGGTGGTGCGCACCTACTGGCCCGGCGCCACCGCGCAGCAGGTAGCCGAGCAGGTGACCGACAAGATCGAGCGCACCTTGCAGGAAGTGCCCTACGCCGACAAGATTCGCAGCTATTCCAAGCCCGGCGAGTCGCAGATCATTTTCCAGATCAAGGATTCATCCAAAGCCAGCGAAGTACCCAACGTCTGGTACACGGTGCGCAAGAAGGTGGGCGACATGCGCTACACCTTGCCCCAGGGCGTGCAGGGGCCGTTTTTCAATGACGACTTTGGCGATGTGTATGGCGTGATCTACGCGCTGGAGTCCGAAGGCTTCAGCTACGCCGAGCTCAAGACCTTTGCCGACGATGTGCGCCAGCAGTTGCTGCGCGTGCCTGACGTGGCCAAGGTCGAGCAGTTTGGTGTGCAGGACGAAAAGGTTTTCATCGAAATCTCGCAAAAGCGCCTGTCCCAGCTCGGCCTGGACATGAACCAGGTGCTGGCCCAGTTAGGCCAGCAAAACGCCGTGGAAGCCGCGGGTGCGGTGCAGACGCCGCTGGACCAGGTTCAGGTGCGCGTGGCCGGCCAGTTCAGCGCGCTTGAAGACCTGCGCGCCATGCCCATCCGGGGCCCATCAGGCGCGCAGCTTCGCCTGGGCGACATTGCGGAAATCAAGCGCGGTTATGTTGACCCGCCCGCCGTGAAGGTGCGCCACCAGGGGCGCGAGGTGATTGCACTGGGCGTTTCGATGGCCAAGGGCGGCGACATCATCGCGCTGGGCAAGGCACTGAGCGGCACCACCGAACGTATCGGTGCCTCGCTGCCCGCAGGCGTGAAGCTGGTCAATGTGCAGGATCAGCCCAAGGCAGTGTCCACCTCGGTCAATGAATTCGTCAGGGTGCTGATCGAGGCGGTCGTCATCGTGCTGGCGGTGAGCTTTATCAGCCTGGGGCTGCACAAGCGCCCGGGCCAGCATGCGTGGTATCGGCAGTGGTACATCGACCCGCGCCCCGGCCTGGTGGTGGGCATCACCATCCCCATGGTGCTGGCTGTTACGTTCCTGGCCATGTGGTACTGGGGCATCGGGTTGCACAAGATCTCGCTGGGCTCGCTCATCATCGCGCTGGGCCTGCTGGTGGACGATGCCATCATTGCAGTGGAGATGATGGTCCTCAAGCTCGAAGAGGGCTACGACAAGGTGCGCGCCGCGACCTTTGCCTACGAGATCACGGCCATGCCCATGCTCACCGGTACGCTGATCACGGCGGCTGGGTTTTTGCCGATTGGCATTGCCAAGTCGGTCACGGGTGAGTACACCTTTGCGATCTTTGCCGTGACGGTGATCGCGCTGGTACTCAGCTGGATAGTGTCCGTGTATTTCGTGCCGTATCTGGGCACGCTGCTGCTCAGGGTGCCGCCCCATGTGCAGGCCGCGCAGGCCAGCAAGGGCATTGCGCAAGACCCGCACGAGGTCTTTGACAGCCCGTTTTACCGCAGCTTCCGCCGTCTGGTGGGCTGGTGCGTGCAGCACCGGTGGCTCACCATTGGCGCTACGGTGCTCACGTTTGCGCTGGGCATCGTGGGCATGGGCAAGGTGCAGCAGCAGTTCTTCCCGGACTCGAGCCGTCCCGAAATCATGGTGGATATCTGGTTCCCTGAGGGCACCTCGTTCGCAGGCAATGAGGAGGTTACGAAGCGCGTGGAGCAGCGCCTGCTGGCAGAGCCCGGCGTGAGCTCGGTCAGCACCTGGGTGGGTTCGGGCGTGCCGCGGTTCTACCTGCCGCTCGACCAGGTGTTCCCGCAGAGCAACGTATCGCAGTTCATCGTGCTGCCGCAGGACCTCAAGGTGCGCGAATCGCTGCGGGTCAAGTTGCCCGCCCTGCTGGCTCAGGAGTTCCCGGAGGTGCGCGGCCGCATCAAGCTGCTGCCCAACGGCCCGCCAGTGCCTTACCCGGTGCAGTTCCGCGTGGTCGGGCCAGATCCGGCCGGGCTGCGCGAGCGGGCCGACGAGGTCAAGGCCGAGCTGCGCAAAAGCCCTGACATGCGCGGTGTGAACGACAACTGGAACGAATCGGTCAAGGTGCTGCGCCTGGAGGTCGATCAGGCCAAGGCGCGCGCATTGGGCGTGACCAGCCAGTCGATCGCACAGGCGTCCAAGACCATCCTGTCGGGCACACAGGTGGGCCAGTTCCGAGAGGGAGACAAGCTCATCGAGATCCTGCTGCGACAGCCGCTCGATGAGCGCAATGCCATCACCGACATTGCCAACGCCTATCTGCCGACGGCATCGGGCAAGTCGATTCCGCTCACCCAGATTGCCAAGCCCGTGTTCACCTGGGAGCCCGGCGTGATGTGGCGCGAGAACCGCGACTACGCCATCACGGTGCAGGGTGATGTGACCGAAGGCCTGCAGGGCGCCACCGTCACGGCATCGCTGCTGCCGTCGCTCAAGGCCATCGAGGCAGGCTGGCGCGCCTCGGGTCAGGGCGCCTACCGCATCGAAGTGGCAGGCGCCGTGGAGGAGAGCTCCAAGGGCTCGGCATCGATTGCGGCGGGCATACCGATCATGCTGTTCATCACCTTCACGCTGCTGATGCTTCAACTGCACAGCTTCAGCCGCGCCATGCTGGTGTTTCTGACCGGGCCCCTGGGTCTGGCGGGTGTGGCGGCGGCACTGCTGGCGCTCAACCGCCCCTTCGGTTTCGTGGCGCTGCTGGGCGTGATCGCGCTGATGGGCATGATTCAGCGCAACTCCGTGATCCTGATTGACCAGATCGAGCAGGACCGCGCCCGCGGCGTGCCCGCCTGGGACGCCATCGTCGAGTCCGCCGTGCGGCGCCTGCGTCCCATCGTGCTGACGGCCGCTGCGGCGGTGCTGGCCATGATCCCGCTGTCGCGCAGCGTGTTCTGGGGGCCGATGGCCGTGGCCATCATGGGCGGCTTGATCGTGGCCACTGTGCTCACGCTGCTGGCATTGCCTGCGATGTACGCCGCATGGTTTCGCGTCAAAAAGCCCGATCCGGTGGTGCCTGCCTGAGGCCGGTTCCAGCGGCCTCGTGCGTCAGGGTAAAATCAAAGGTTGACCGATTTCATGCAGGCGGCAGCAGTGGTTGCCGCCTGTCTGTTTGTAGAACCGCGCGGGTGGCGAAATTGGTAGACGCACCAGGTTTAGGTCCTGACGCCAGCAATGGTGTGGGGGTTCGAGTCCCCCCCCGCGCACCACCCATGTGAGTCTTTGCGCAACATTGCGCTGCAGCCAGCACGATCCACATTCATAAGAGGAATAGCCATGGCCGTTACTGTTGAAACCCTTGAAAAGCTCGAGCGCAAGATCACGCTGAGCGTTCCTGTCACCCTGATTCAGTCCGAAGTGGACACGCGCCTCAAGCGCCTGGCACGCACGGTCAAGATGGACGGTTTCCGTCCCGGCAAGGTCCCCATGACCGTGGTGACCCAGCGGTATGGCTACTCGGTCCAGTACGAAGTGCTCAACGACAAGGTGGGCGAGGCATTTGCTGCAGCGGCCAACGAGGCCAATCTGCGCGTGGCCGGCCAGCCGCGCATCACTGAAAGAGAAGGCGCTCCTGAAGGTCAGGTCACGTTTGATGCAGTGTTTGAAGTGTTCCCGGAAGTCAAGATCGCCGACCTGTCGGACGCTGAAGTCGAAAAGCTATCGGCTGAAGTGACCGACGCCGCCATTGACAAGACCCTGGACATCCTGCGCACGCAGCGCCGCAGTTTCGCCCAGCGCGCCTTGGACGCCGCTGCGCAGGACGGCGATCGCGTCACCGTGGACTTCGAAGGCAAGATCGACGGCGAGCCGTTTGAAGGTGGCAAGGCCGAGGACTTCCAGTTTCTGGTCGGCGAAGGTCAGATGCTCAAAGAGTTTGAAGACGCAGTGCGGGGCATGAAATCGGGCGAAAGCAAGACCTTCCCCCTGGCGTTCCCCGCGGACTACCACGGCAAGGACGTCGCGGGCAAGACGGCGGACTTCCTCGTGACGATCAAGAAGATCGAAGCCGCGCATCTGCCGGAAGTCAACGATGCCCTGGCCAAGTCGCTGGGGATTGCCGACGGCTCCGTTGACGCTCTGCGCGCCGACATCAAAAAGAACCTGGAGCGCGAAGTCAAGTTCCGTCTGCTGGCTCGCAACAAGCAAGCGGTGATGGACGCGCTGGTGGCCAAGGCAGAACTTGATCTGCCCAACGCCAGCGTCCAGGCCGAAGTCGCCCGCCTGATGGAAGGCGCCCGCGCCGAACTCAAGCAGCGTGGCATCAAGGACGCCGCCAATGCCCCCATCCCCGAAGACGTGTTCCGCCCGCAAGCCGAGCGCCGCGTGCGTCTGGGCCTCGTGTTGGCTGAACTGGTGCGTGCTAACGACTTGCAGGCCAAGCCCGAGCAGCTCAAGGCCCACATCGACGAACTGGCCGCCAGCTACGAAAAGCCTGAAGACGTGGTGCGCTGGTACTTTGGTGACCGTCAGCGTCTGGCAGAGGTCGAGGCCGTTGTCATTGAAAACAACGTGACGGAGTTCGTGCTGTCCAAGGTCAAATTGGTTGAGAAGGCTGTGTCGTTTGATGAACTGATGGCGCAGCAGGGCTGATCCGGCGCGAAAGGGCGGGAGCCTTGCCGGTTTGGCAGGACCCTACCCGCTCAAGCCGACAGGGGCTTGTGCTGGCTTGCACAGGCCCCATTTCATTTCTGGGTACAGTATCTGCTTGACTGGAGAAAACATGAGCGCATTGGAAACACAAGGCCTGGGCATGATCCCCATGGTCATCGAACAGTCGGGCCGTGGCGAGCGGTCTTACGACATCTATTCGCGCCTGCTCAAGGAGCGCGTGATTTTTCTCGTTGGTCCGGTCAACGACCAGACCGCCAACCTGGTGGTGGCGCAGCTGCTGTTTTTGGAGAGCGAAAACCCTGACAAGGACATATCGTTCTACATCAACTCGCCGGGCGGCTCGGTCAGTGCCGGCATGGCGATTTTTGACACGATGAACTTCATCAAGCCCGATGTGTCGACCCTGTGCATCGGCATGGCGGCCAGCATGGGCGCTTTCCTGCTTGCGGCCGGTGCCAAGGGCAAGCGCTTTGCCCTGCCCAACTCGAAGGTCATGATCCATCAACCGCTGGGCGGCATGCAGGGCCAGGCCACGGAGATCGAGATCCACGCACGCGAAATCTTGAAGACACGCGAGCAACTCAACAAAATCCTGGCCGAGCGTACCGGGCAGCCGCTGGACAAGATCCAGCGCGACACCGAGCGCGACTACTTCCTGTCGGCCGACGAAGCCAAGGAATATGGTCTGGTCGATCAGGTGATCAACAAGCGATCCTGACAGCCACTCGGCTGGAACAGCGGCGCCTTCCCCCAGGAGGGCGCCGTTTTTATTTGGTTATCATCTGTTCAACCTACCGCAACAAGCAAGGCATTGCCCCCATGGCCGAGAAAAAAGGCTCTTCCAGCGAAAAAACCCTCTACTGTTCTTTCTGCGGCAAAAGCCAGCATGAAGTGAAGAAGCTGATCGCCGGTCCTTCGGTCTTCATCTGCGACGAGTGCATCGACCTGTGCAACGAAATCATCCGCGACGAGCTTCCTGCCGGGGAAGTTGCTCGTGGCGCGCGCAGTGACCTGCCCACACCGCTCGAGATCAAGGCCAACCTGGATCATTACGTCATCGGGCAAGACGTCGCCAAGCGCACGCTGGCCGTGGCGGTGTACAACCACTACAAGCGCCTGAGGCACAAGGACAAGGCGCACAAAGATGATGTCGAGCTTTCCAAAAGCAACATCCTGCTGATCGGCCCCACGGGTTCGGGCAAGACGCTGCTGGCCCAGACCCTGGCGCGCATGCTGGATGTGCCTTTTGTCATGGCGGATGCGACCACCCTGACGGAAGCCGGCTACGTGGGGGAAGACGTCGAGAACATCGTCCAAAAGCTGCTGCAAAGCTGCAATTACGATGTTGAGCGTGCCCAGCGCGGTATTGTCTACATCGATGAAATCGACAAGATCTCCCGCAAGTCCGATAACCCCAGCATCACGCGCGACGTGTCAGGCGAAGGCGTGCAGCAGGCACTGCTCAAGCTGATCGAAGGCACCATGGCGAGTGTGCCCCCGCAGGGTGGCCGCAAGCATCCCAACCAGGATTTCCTGCAGATCGACACGACCAACATCCTGTTCATCTGTGGTGGCGCTTTCGCAGGGCTGGAGAAGGTGATCGAAAACCGCACCGAAGCGTCGGGCATCGGCTTTGGCGCATCGGTCAAGAGCAAGAAGCAGCGCTCACTGACCGAGTTGTTCACCGAGATCGAGCCTGAAGACCTGATCAAGTTTGGCCTCATTCCCGAACTGGTGGGCCGTATGCCTGTGGTGACGGCCCTGGCCGAGCTGAGCGAAGACGCCCTGGTGCAAATCCTGACGGAGCCAAAGAACGCGCTGGTCAAGCAATACAGCAAGCTGCTGGCGATGGAGGGCGTGGACCTGGAGATCCGTCCCGCCGCCCTCAAGGCCATTGCCCGCAAGGCGCTGGCCCGCAAAACAGGCGCCCGTGGCCTGCGGTCCATCGTGGAGCAGTCGCTGATTGGAACGATGTTCGACCTGCCCAACACCAGCAACGTCGAGAAGGTGGTGGTCGATGAGTCCACTATTGAAGAAAACAAGCCGCCGCTGCTCGTGTACCGCGAAGCGGCCAAAAAGGCCTGACATGCCTGAGCCGAGGCGCACCGTTGTCTGCCCTCGTGTTAACCCGCCATGGCTGCACGCGAGGGTTGAAAATCCCTCCATGAGGACCATATCCCCCAAAGTACTTTGAGGATTTCCATGTCCGGACATACCCCCCTGCCAGCCACCCCGATCGATCTGCCACTGTTGCCGTTGCGCGATGTGGTGGTGTTCCCCCACATGGTGATTCCGCTGTTTGTCGGGCGCCCCAAGAGCATCAAGGCGCTGGAGCTGGCCATGGAGTCCGACCGGCGCATCATGCTGGTTGCACAAAAGGCGGCCGCCAAAGACGAGCCATCGGTGTCGGACATGTTCGACGTCGGTTGCGTCTCGACCATCCTGCAGATGCTCAAGCTGCCTGACGGTACCGTGAAAGTGCTGGTGGAAGGCCAGCAGCGTGCGGGTGTGACGTCCATCGAGGATGCGCAAACACATTTCACCGCCACCGTGACGCCCATCGAGGCTCAGCCTGAAGCCAGCAAGCCCAGCGAAATCGAAGCGCTGCGCCGTGCGGTGATGCAGCAGTTTGACCAGTACGTCAAGCTCAACAAGAAGATTCCTCCGGAGATTCTCACGTCGATCGCCAGCATCGACGATCCGGGCCGGCTTGCGGACACGATTGCCGCCCATCTCCCGCTCAAGCTGGAGAACAAGCAGGCAGTGCTCGATCTGTCTGACGTGAAGTCGCGTCTTGAAAATCTCTTCGAGCAACTGGATCGGGAGGTCGACATCCTGAATGTCGACAAGAAGATCCGCGGCCGCGTCAAGCGTCAGATGGAGAAAAACCAGCGCGACTTCTACCTTAACGAGCAGGTCAAGGCGATACAAAAGGAACTCGGTGAAGGCGACGAAGGCGCCGACATTGAAGAAATCGAAAAGAAGATCAAGCTCGCCAAGATGCCTGCCGAGGCTCGCAAAAAGGCCGAAGGAGAACTCAAGAAACTCAAGCTCATGTCGCCCATGTCGGCAGAAGCGACGGTCGTGCGCAACTATATCGATGTACTGACCGCGCTGCCCTGGAGCAAGAAGACCAAGATCAAGCACGATCTGGTCAATGCCGAAGGCGTGCTCAACGAAGACCACTACGGTCTGGACAAGGTCAAGGATCGCATCCTTGAATACCTTGCGGTGCAGCAGCGGGTGGACAAGGTCAAGGCACCTATCCTTTGTCTGGTCGGCCCCCCGGGCGTCGGCAAGACATCGCTGGGTCAGTCGATTGCCAAGGCGACGGGCCGCAAGTACGTGCGGATGGCATTGGGCGGGATGCGTGACGAGGCAGAAATCCGCGGGCACCGCCGCACCTATATCGGTGCGTTGCCCGGCAAAGTGCTGCAGAGCCTGTCCAAGGTGGGAACGCGCAATCCGCTGTTCCTGTTGGACGAAATCGACAAGCTGGGCACGGACTTTCGTGGTGATCCGTCGAGCGCGCTGCTGGAGGTGCTAGATCCCGAGCAAAACCATACCTTCGGTGATCACTATGTTGAAGTGGATTTCGATCTGAGCGACGTGATGTTCGTGGCCACCTCCAACTCGATGAACATCCCGCCGGCACTGCTCGACCGCATGGAGGTGATCCGTCTGTCCGGCTACACCGAGGACGAGAAGACCAGCATTGCGATGAAATACCTGCTGCCCAAGCAGCTCAAGAACAATGGCGTGAAGGATGAGGAGCTGCTTGTCACCGAGCCTGCCGTTCGCGACATGGTGCGCTACTACACCCGTGAGGCGGGCGTGCGCTCGCTCGAGCGCGAAATCTCCAAGATTTGCCGCAAGGTGGTCAAAGGCCTGCAACTCAAGAAGCTCACCCCTCAGGTCGTGGTCACCGCAGACAACCTGCCGGAGTTTCTGGGGGTGCGCAAATACACCTACGGTCGGGCAGAGCTTCAAAACCAGGTGGGTCAGGTGGTCGGTTTGGCGTGGACGGAGGTGGGTGGTGATCTCCTGACCATTGAGGCTGCAACGATGCCAGGCAAGGGCGTCATCACCCGCACGGGCTCGCTTGGTGATGTGATGAAGGAATCGGTGGAGGCGGCCCGCACCGTGGTTCGCAGCCGCTCGCGCATCCTCGGGATTCGTGACGACATATTTGAAAAGCGTGATATCCACATCCACGTCCCGGACGGCGCTACACCCAAAGATGGACCCAGCGCGGGCGCGGCGATGACCACAGCTTTTGTATCCGCACTGACCGGTATTCCGGTTCGGGGCGATGTGGCGATGACCGGCGAGATCACGCTGCGAGGCGAAGTGACGGCCATTGGCGGCTTGAAGGAAAAGCTGTTGGCCGCTCTGCGCGGCGGCATCAAGACCGTGTTGATCCCCGAGGAAAACGTGAAAGACCTGCAGGAGATTCCCGACAACGTCAAAAGCGGGCTGGAGATCGTTCCGGTGCGCTGGATCGACAAGGTTTTGGAGGTGGCACTGGAGCGCAAACCCGTTCCGCTGACGGACGAAGAGGTCGCCAGCGTTGCCGCAGCCCTGGCGGACAAGACAGCGTCCGGCACGTCTGCGGCCACGGCCGCAGATGGGCTGAAACATTGAAGCAGTTTTTTGGAGCGGCCTAAAAATGCGCTACAATTCAAGCCATCAAGCCGAACGTTGTACAATGTGAGGCTTCGGTAAATGCGGGAATAGCTCAGTTGGTAGAGCGCAACCTTGCCAAGGTTGAGGTCGAGAGTTCGAGACTCTTTTCCCGCTCCAATTTCCAGAAAAAGGGAAGCGCCAGCTTCCCTTTTTTGTCAGCCGAGATTGAATATCTGGCGCGGTAGCAAAGCGGTTATGCCCCGGATTGCAAATCCGGTTAGTCCGGTTCGACTCCGGACCGCGCCTCCAGATTGTTGTTCAAGAAGCGGTTCATGGCTGCTGCATGATGATCAGCAATCAGGTCAGCCCGTAAAAATTTGAGGGTGCCAGCCCCGGACACGGTTTGAACTGGAATACAATGCAAGGCTTGGCTGATCGCGTGGATTGTGAAATCTGCGTCATAGCAAATGCGGGAATAGCTCAGTTGGTAGAGCGCAACCTTGCCAAGGTTGAGGTCGAGAGTTCGAGACTCTTTTCCCGCTCCATATTCGCAAGGGAGGCTTCGGCTTCCCTTTTTCATTTCGGCCAAGGATGTGTGCATTGAGCCACTCCCTGAAAGCGCGCACCAGTGGGCATTGCACGCGTGCGCTGCCCGGGTTACGCTGCAACGCAGTCGCGCGCTCAGCGGCCGAGGCCCCGATGGTGAAATTGGTAGACACTGCGGACTTAAAATCCGCCGCTTTCCTGAAAAGGGGCGTGCCGGTTCGACCCCGGCTCGGGGCACCACTACGAATCAATCATGTCAAGTTACAACGCACCCTTTGAAATTCACGTCCATGGACAAGTGCAACTGCGCGCAGACGTGGGCTTCGAGCAGATCCAGGATGCATTGAAGCCGCTGTGGAAGTATGCGGGGGCGCGGTCACTGACCGACGGCGCGGCAAGTGCCTACGAGGAAGAGCCCGGCATCAAGTTCGATCCCCACGAGCACGTGCTTCAGATGTGCTGGACCGTGCGCGGCGACGATGATTTCCGCCAGTGTCTCGACGAAATGTGCATGAGCCTCAATGAACTGTCCGAGCAGGGCGCCGCCATCGAGGTGACGTTCTATGACACCGACTTTGACGAAGAGGAAGAGGAAGGCAGCGCGGAGTCACGCGATGACTTCATCATGCTGTTTGTCGGCCCGACGCCCGCTGACATCATGCAGGTACAGCGCGACCTTCTGGTGCAGGATGTCGTCAACATGATGGAGCGCCATTTTGATGGCGCCGAGCTCGGGGGGGTTGTGTCCGAGATCGACAAGCTCTTCAGTCAGCGCTTCGACGCGCTGGTCAATTCCCTCGAGATCGGAAAACCACCGCGCGGCCCTGGCGGCTCTTCAGGTGGGCATGGCGGTGGCAGCGGGCGCAGGCCGCGCCATCTTCACTGATCGGCCGGGGCGGTGGTGCACGCGTCGTCTGCGCTTTGCGTTGGCGCATAGGCGTTGGTGGTCCCTTGGCTCAAGGGATCTGCACGCTCTCGCAGGAGTGCGCGGGCAGATCAAGCCAGCGCTTCGCGGCAGACTGGAGCGATTCCACCGGCCCCGTGGTCAGCAGCTTGATGGGCAGAGCAGCGGGCATTTCTGGCGAGGTGCCCGTGTCAAATCCGGTTGGCTGCGGGGTTGTGGATGTGCCAGCTGCGCTGGCGTCATCGCTGGCGGCTCGTTCGGGATGGTTCAACAGCCGCGCGGCCTCCAGCAACCGCTGGGTCTGCCGGGCCACGGGCTCGCCGGTCTCGATCAGGCGCACTTCGGGCCCGGTGACCGCGCGCAGTTCTTTCGCTGCGAAGATGTAGTGTGTACAACCAAGCACCAGGGTGTCGATCTGACCCGGATCGCGTCCAAACGGCCCCATGGCGGCGAGGTAACGACGACACAGTTCACCCGTTTCTGAGGCCTGCACCGCCGCATCGGCTGGCACAACAGGCTGTGCGGCGCTGCGCTCGATGGCATGCGCCAGGCCGTCGCATGGCTGCACATGGAAATGCGCCTGATCGGCCACCGAGGCCAACAGCCTGCTGAATTTGGCACTGGTGAGCGTGCCCCGTGTTCCGATGACGCCGATATGTCCGGTGCGGGTCGCTGCCAGAGCCGGCTTGATGGCGGGTTCCAGGCCCACCAGGGGCAAATCCGGTCGGCTGCTGCGAACCTCGTGAATCGCAGCCGCGGTGGCTGTGTTGCACGCCACCACCAGGGCCTTGATGTCGTACCGCGCACTCAGGTAATCGACGATGGCATGAGAGCGCGCGCTGACATACGCATCCCCGCGCTCACCGTAGGGTGCATGTGCGCTGTCTGCCAGGTACACAAAACGTTCGTGCGGCAGGGCTTTGAGCAGAGCCTGCAGCACGCTCAAGCCGCCTACGCCGCTGTCAAACACACCGATTGGGGAGGAGGTCAGCGGCATGGTGGATTGATCGGGGGAGCTACCAGCGCCCGGTTGTGGGGGAGTCCGGTGGCGGGGCGGTCGCGTGCAGTCGCTCAGTCAGCGGGCCGATGCCGCGCCGATGCCCCTGACATCACGCAGCGGCCACGCCGATGCCCTTGAACTCGCCGGTGGCAATCCGCTTTTGCCATTCGGCTGGGCCGGTGATGTGGGCGCTGGTACCACCTGAATCCACGGCCACGGTCACAGGCATGTCGACCACGTCGAACTCGTAAATGGCTTCCATGCCCAGATCTTCAAAGCCGACGACCTTGGCGGTCTTGATGGCCTTGCTCACCAGGTAGGCAGCGCCGCCAACGGCCATCAGGTAGGCGCTCTTGTGATTCTTGATGGACTCAATGGCCACCGGGCCGCGCTCGGCCTTGCCGATCATGGCAATCAGGCCGGTTTGCTCCAGCATCATGTCGGTGAACTTGTCCATGCGGGTGGCCGTGGTCGGGCCGGCGGGGCCCACGGCCTCGCCCTTGACGGGGTCCACGGGGCCGACGTAGTAGATGACGCGGTTGGTGAAGTCCACGGGAAGCTTCTCGCCCTTGGCCAGCATGTCCTGGATACGCTTGTGCGCGGCATCGCGGCCGGTGAGCATTTTTCCGTTGAGCAACAGGGTATCGCCAGGTTTCCAACTGGCCACTTCAGCCTTGGTGAGCGTGGCCAGGTTGACCTTCTTGCTCTTGATGTAGTCAGGCGTCCAGTTCACGTTGGGCCACAGGTCCAGGCTCGGCGGTGTGAGGTGCACCGGGCCCGAGCCGTCGAGCACAAAGTGCGCATGGCGCGTCGCAGCGCAGTTGGGGATCATGGCCACCGGCTTGCTGGCTGCATGCGTCGGATACATCTTGATCTTGACGTCCAGCACGGTGGTCAGGCCGCCCAGGCCCTGCGCGCCGATGCCCAGGGCGTTCACCTTTTCATACAGTTCCAGGCGCAATGCTTCGACCTTTTCGAGCGGCGCACCCGATGCGGCCTTGGCCTGCAGTTCGTACATGTTCAGGTCGTCCATCAGACTTTCTTTGGCCATGAGCACGGCCTTTTCTGCCGTGCCGCCAATGCCGATGCCCAGCATGCCCGGCGGGCACCAGCCTGCGCCCATGGTGGGCACAGTCTTGAGCACCCAGTCCACCACGCTGTCGCTGGGGTTGAGCATGACCATCTTGGACTTGTTTTCCGAACCACCGCCTTTGGCCGCGACGGTGATATCCACCGTGTTGCCTGGCACGATCTCGGTGAAGATCACCGCCGGGGTGTTGTCTTTGGTGTTTTTGCGGTCGAACTGCGGGTCGGCCACCACGCTGGCGCGCAGCGTGTTGTCAGGATGGTTGTAGCCGCGTCGCACGCCCTCGTTGATGGCGTCGTCCAGGCTGCCCGTGAAGCCCTCCCAGCGCACGTCCATGCCGACCTTGAGGAACACATTGACGATGCCCGTGTCCTGGCAAATGGGGCGCTGGCCGATGGCGCTCATTTTGCTGTTGGTCAGAATCTGCGCGATCGCATCCTTGGCCGCCGGGCTCTGCTCACGCTCGTAGGCGCGCGCCAGGTGGGCGATGTAGTCGGTAGGGTGGTAGTAGCTGATGTATTGCAGCGCAGCAGCAATGGATTCGATCAGGTCGGCCTGGCGGATGAAGGTTGTCATGGCGTGTGGTGGCGTGTGCGTCGGTGCGGTCGGGCCTGCCTGCGGTAGCGGTGCTCGGCAGCGGCTAGGAGCCTGTCGGACTTGGAGCGTCGAAAGCGAAAATCGGCGAGAGCGAGGACAGTTTTTGCCGAATTTGCAGCCCCATAGCCGAGCTATGGGGCAAAAAGGCGGTTAAAAATGGACCGCTGCGGTCGATTTG
>NZ_JBKDRI010000032.1:0-37101 GCF_046341535.1 Acidovorax sp.
AACTTGACCCGCTGCTGCTCGGGCGTGATCGCCAGCGCCTCGAACACCTTGGCCTGCACGTCGGCGCGGTGGATCCGCACCGAGCCACCGCCGATCTCCCAGCCGTTGAGCACCATGTCGTAGGCCTTGGCCAGGCAGCGGCCCGGGTCGGTGGTCATCCAGTCCTCGTGCCCGTCCTTCGGCGCGGTGAACGGGTGGTGGACGGCGTTCCAGCGCCGCGCCTCCTCGTCGAACTCGAACATCGGGAAGTCCACCACCCACAGCGGCGCCCAGCGGTCTTCAAACAGGCCGTTCTTTTTGCCGAACTCACTGTGGCCGATCTTGATGCGCAGTGCGCCGATGGCGTCGTTGACGATTTTTTCCTTGTCGGCACCAAAGAAAAGGAGGTCACCGTTTTGCGCGCCGGTGCGCTTGAGAATCTCGGTAATGGCGGCATCGTGCAGGTTCTTGACGATGGGGCTTTGCAGACCTGGCCACCGCGAGGGGCCTTGCAGGTCCGGGCCATTGGCCAGTTCGTTGACCTTGATCCATGCCAGGCCCTTGGCGCCGTAGATCTTCACGAACTCGGTGTAGCCGTCGATCTCGCCGCGCGACAGGCCCGTGCCTTCCCTGGCACCACCTGGCACCCGCAGGGCCACCACGCGGCCGCCCGGGGTGGTGGCGGGGGTGGAGAACACCTTGAAGTCCACGTCCTTCATCACATCAGTGAGTTCGGTGAACTCAAGCTTCACACGCAGGTCGGGCTTGTCGGAGCCAAAGCGGTGCGCGGCCTCCTGGTAGGTCATGACCGGGAAATCGCCCAAATCGACGCCCAGCGTGTTTTGGAACACCGTCTTGATCATGCCCTGGAACATGTCGCGGATGTCCTGCTCCTCCATGAACGATGTTTCGATATCAATCTGGGTGAACTCGGGCTGACGGTCCGCGCGCAGGTCTTCGTCCCGAAAGCACTTGGTGATCTGGTAGTAGCGGTCAAAGCCTGCCACCATCAGAAGCTGCTTGAACAACTGCGGAGACTGCGGCAGTGCAAAGAACTGGCCATCATGCACGCGGCTGGGCACCAGATAGTCACGGGCGCCCTCCGGGGTGCTCTTGGTGAGCATGGGGGTTTCGATGTCGATGAACCCGTTGGCATCCAGGAACTTGCGCACCTCCATGGATACCTTGTAGCGCAGCATCAGATTATTCTGCATGTACGGGCGGCGCAGGTCGAGCACGCGGTGCGTCAGGCGCGTGGTCTCCGACAGGTTGTCCTCGTCGATCTGGAACGGTGGCGTGACCGAAGGGTTGAGCACGTTCAGCTCATGGCAGAGCACCTCGATCTGACCGCTCTTGAGCTTGTCGTTGGTCGTACCGGCGGGGCGTGCCCGCACGATGCCCTTGACCTGCACGCAGAACTCGTTGCGCACATCTTCGGCTGTCTTGAACATTGCCGCGCGATCGGGGTCGCACACCACCTGAACGTAGCCTTCGCGGTCACGCAGGTCGATGAAGATCACACCGCCGTGGTCGCGGCGACGGTTCACCCAGCCCGAGAGGGTGACGGTTTGGCCCAGGAGGGCTTCGGTCACGAGACCGCAGTAATGGGAACGCATGGCCATGGGAAGTTTCCGGCGCCACTGTGGCGCAGTAAGGGGAGGCAGGGGTTACTTGGGAGACACCTGGGTGGGGTCGGCCGGAGCCACCACACCCATGGAGACGATGTACTTGAGTGCGGAGTCCACGGTCATGTCGAGCTCGACACAGTCACTTTTTCGCACCATCACGAAATATCCGCCGGTCGGGTTGGGGGTCGTGGGCACATAGACGCTGACAAACTCGTCTCGCAGGTATGCGGCCACCTCGCCACTGGGGGCGCCGGTCACAAACGCAACAGTCCAGACACCTTCGCGCGGCCACTGCACCAGCACGGCCTTGCGAAATGCGTTGCCGCTTTCGGAAAAGAGCGTGTCCGAGACCTGCTTGACGCTGGAGTAGATGGATCGGACCACCGGGATGCGGTGCACCACAGCATCGCCCCACTCCACCAGCTTGCGGCCGGCAAAGTTGCTGGCCACCGCGCCGACCACCAGCAGGATCACCAGCGTGAGCACCACGCCAAAGCCGGGCACATGAAAACCGATGAGGCGATCCGGATGCCACGCCAGCGGCAGGATCTGAAGGGTCTGGTCGAGCGTGGTGACGATCCAGTTGAGCACCCAGGCCGTGATCACACCAGGCACGATCACCAGGAGACCGGACAACAGCCATTTGCGCAGTGCAGACATGAAGGGCTTTAGCTTGTAGTAGAGGTGGACGGGGTGCTGGCTGCACTTGCACTGGCCGAGCTGGATGCGTCCTTCTTGGGGGCATCCTGGTTGCCAGCGGCAGCCCCGGCGTCGGACTTGGCATCAGCCTTTGACTCAGCCTTGGCATCCGCCGATGTCGCTGAGGCGCCACCGCTGCCGCCGCGAAAATCTGTCACATACCAGCCCGAGCCCTTGAGCTGAAACCCGGCCGCCGTGACCTGCTTGGAGAAGGCCTCGGCACCGCAGACCGGGCAGACGGTCAGCGGCGCGTCTGAAATTTTTTGCAGCACATCCTTGGCATGGCCGCAGGAGCCGCATTTGTAGGCGTAAATAGGCATGACAGCGATTGAAGGGGGCGATGCAAAGCCCTCAATTATAGGCGGCATGCCTTGGCACAAGCCCTTGCGGGCAGGGCCTGTGCGTCACGCAGGTGCGCTGCCTTCGTAATGCGGAACATGGCCCTTGTGATCCGGAATCCACTGGGGCGCCAGCGATCCGCCAACCATGCCGACCAGCGCGGCCAGCAAGCCAGCCAGTTGCTGGGGGAACGCCTCGGACAGCATGGGGCTGGCAACGAAAAGCAGCCACACCCCCAGGCCCATGGCCACGGCGAGCAAGGCCCCCTGGGTGGTGGCGCGCTTCCAGTACAGCCCGAACACCAGCGGCACGAAGGCTCCCACCAGCGGCACCTGGTACGCACCCGACACCAGGTCATAGATGGACGTGCCCTGCATGGTGATGGCATACATCAGCACACAGGCCGTGAACACCAGCACCGAGATCCGCATAGCCTTGAGGGTCTGAGCGTCGGTCATGCCGGGGCGCAGGTTGTGCAGGATGTTTTCCACAAACGTGGTGGACGGTGCCAGCAAAGTGGCCGAAGCCGTGGACATGATGGCCGAGAGCAGCGCGCCAAAAAAGGCCACCTGCAGGATCAGGGGCATGCGTTCCATCACCAGGGTGGGTAGCACCTTCTGCGGGTCCTCCTTGAGCAGCGCATTCGTGGCCTCTGGCATCACCAGCAGGGCTGCGGTGACGATGAACATGGGCACGAAGGCAAACAGCAGGTAGAGGGTGCCGCCGATGATGGGGCCCTTGCGGGCGGTTTCGGCACTGTTGGAGGACATCACGCGCTGGAACACGTCCTGCTGCGGGATGGAGCCGAGCATCATGGTGATCGCGGCAGCAAAGAAGAATGTCCACTCCTTGAGGCCACCCGTGGGGAAGAACTGGAACTTACCCTCGCGCGCCGCATAGTCGATGACCTTGCCTGCACCGCCGGCCAGGTCAGCCGCAAACCAGGCCACGGCGAACAACCCGATGGTGATGACGATCATCTGCACGAAATCCGTCATGGCCACCGACCACATGCCACCGTACAGCGTGTAAATCAGCACGACGGCCGTACCGATCACCATCCCCATGGTGATGGACACCGCGCCCTGGGTAAGCAGGTTAAAGACCAGACCCAGAGCCGTGATTTGCGCTGCAACCCAACCCAGGTAGCTACACAGGATGACGGCGGAGCAGATGACCTCGATCACGCGTCCATAGCGCTGGCGATAGTAGTCGCCCAGCGTGATGAGGTTCTTGCGGTACAGCTTGTACGCAAAAAAGACTCCGACGAGGATGAGGCACATCGAGGCACCAAACGGGTCTTCCACCACAGAGCCGAGGCCGCCCTCGACGAACTTGGCCGACACACCGAGCACGGTTTCCGACCCAAACCATGTGGCAAACGTGGTGGCGATGACCACCGCCAGCGGCAGGCTGCGGCCCGCCACTGCATAGTCAGCCGTGTTGTGAACGCGCCGCGCGGCGTACAGCCCCACTGCGATCGAGATCAGCAGATACACAACGATGAATGTCAACAGCATGGCGCCGCTCCGAAAATCCAAGGGTGTTGCAACAAATATTCACGCGGCGTGGACACCGTCGGCAGGCCTGGCCCGCCAGCGCACCGTGCGCTCGCCCACTGCGCCTACCGGCTTGCAGCCCGCAAAAACACCAGGCCTAGCGGCCGCGAGGCGCCGTGACATGCACAGCATGCCTCGCCGCCAGGAAAGCCGCCCCAATTGCACACAAAAACCGGTCTGCACAGACCTGCACTGCGCCACCGCCGCGAAAACGCGACAAAACGCGCTGCGGATTATGAATGCAACTTCCGGACCAACGGCACAAGCCCATACTCGCCCAGGCACAAATCACCGCCTGCTACCGGGCAGTCTGCTGCCCGAGGCATCAGAAAATGCGCAGCCGCACCAACATCTGCATCACCAGCAGTCCCAGCACAAACCCGACGCCGCCATAGATGATCGTCTGCAGCAACCGGTTCGTGCGGTGCTGGGCCTCCAGCAGCTCGCGCACCACCTGTTGCTGACCATCGAGCGGGCGTCGCTGGCGCAGCGCGTCGTACAGCAGGCGTGGCAGCTCGGGGATGAACTTGGCATAGTGCGGCGCCTCGGCACGCAGTTCGCGCCACATGCGCTGCGGCCCCATCTGCTCGAGCATCCACTTTTCCAGAAACGGCTTGGCCGTGCTCCATAAGTCGAGTTCGGGATCGAGCTCACGGCCCAGACCCTCGATGTTGAGCAGCGTCTTTTGCAACAGCACCAGCTGCGGCTGAATCTCGACCTGGAAACGGCGGGAGGTCTGGAACAGGCGCATCAACACCAGCCCCAGCGAGATTTCCTTGAGCGGGCGGTCGAAATACGGCTCGCACACCGCGCGGATGGCTGACTCCAGTTCGTTGACGCGCGTGCTCGGCGGCACCCAACCGCTTTCGAGGTGCAGCTCGGCCACGCGCTTGTAGTCCCGCCGGAAGAAAGCCACAAAGTTTTGCGCCAGATACTCTTTGTCGGACTCGGTCAACGTGCCCACAATACCGAAATCCAGCGAGATGTAGCGGCCGAACGTGACTGGCTCCAGGCTCACCTGGATGTTGCCGGGGTGCATGTCGGCGTGGAAGAAGCCGTCGCGAAACACCTGCGTGAAGAAGATGGTGACTCCGTCGCGGGCCAGCTTGGGAATGTCCACCCCCGCCGCGCGCAGGCGCTCGATCTGGCTGATGGGCACGCCCGTCATCCGCTGCATCACCATCACCTCGGGGTGACAGAAGTCCCAGAAAATCTCGGGGATGAGCACCAGGTCCAGCCCCTGCATGTTGCGGCGCAGTTGCGCGGCGTTGGCCGCCTCGCGCACCAGGTCAAGCTCATCGTGCAGGTAGTTGTCAAACTCGGCCACCACCTCGCGCGGTTTCAGGCGCTTGCCGTCGGCCGACAGGCTTTCGACCCAGCCCGCCATCAAACGCATCAGCGCCAGGTCTTTTTCGATCACCGGCAGCATACCCGGGCGCAGCACCTTGACTGCCACCTCGCGCTCCACGCCACTGCGGTCGCGCAGCGTGGCGAAATGCACCTGGGCAATCGACGCACTGGCCACCGGCTTGCGGTCAAACGACAGAAACACCTCATCCACCGGGCGCCCAAAGGCGCGCTCAATCGTGGCCAGGGCCACCTCGGCCGGAAACGGTGGCACGCGGTCTTGCAGCAGCGCCAGCTCGTCGGCCAGGTCGGCTGCAAGCAGGTCGCGGCGGGTGGACAGGACCTGACCGAACTTCACGAAGATGGGGCCCAGCCGCTCGAGCGCCTCTCGCAGCCGCTGGCCACGGGGCGCATCCAGCTTGCGCCCGACCGCCAGCACCCGCGACAGCATGCGCAGCCAGGGTTTTTGAAAGCTGTCGAGCAGCAGCCCATCCAGGCCGTACCGGAACACCACCCACAGGATGGTCACCCCCCGAAGCAGGCGCTTCATGCGTCGGCCCGTTCAGAGCCGGCTGGCGATGCAGCGCTCGCGCCGGGGGCAGCGGGGAAGCCCCCCGTTGCATTCGACGCAGGGGCTACCGGCGCCGGTTGGGGCGAAGCGGCTGCGCCAGCGGCAGCCCCGCGGGTCGTTCCAACGAACTGCCGAAGCGCCTGCGCCCCACGCCCGGCCACCTGCACCACGGTATGCGCGGGCGCATCACCGATCGCACGGGCGAGGTCTTCCTCAACGTCCCAGCGCACATGGTCTACCAGCCAGTTGATTTCCGCAGCAAGCTGCACGTCGCCCTCGATGCGGATCGATGGCTTGTCGCCCCGCAGGGCAGTTTGTGCCAGGGCAAACGGTGAAGTCTCGGTGACTTCGAGCCGCAGATCAGGCAGCGCGCCCTCTTGCGCCAGATTGAACAATCCGGCGGGGGTGATCACCAGCGACATCGAATAGGCCCGCCACTGCACGCTCGCCACGCGCCCCTTTTGGCGCATCAGCCGTTGCATGGCCTGGGCCTCCTGCATCAGCACGTGGTTGAGGAACAGCACGATCCTCTGCTGGGCCTCGAGCACCAGCCATGCAGGCGGCTGGGGGCCTGCCGCCACGCGCTCGAACAGGTCATCCAGAAACGAAAAAGGGGACTGTGGTGTTGCCATAGTCCCCGATTATTCCCTGAACCCGGCTTTGGGAGCCGGACCATCCCCTGATTACTGCAGGGCTTGCACCCCAGCCACCAGCCAGCCTGCGCTGCCCGACTTGGGCTTGGTCATGTTCCACACCTCGCGGAACGGACTGGGGCCTGCCGAGGGCTCCTCGCGGATCATGCCGGAGAACTCGACGCTGGCCATGTAGCTGTCGGCCAGTTCCTCAATGCCCAGCAGCTGGGCGTCGATCATGACCACGTCGGTCAGATTGGGCTGGTCGCCGCGATGGGCTTCGCGCTCGCTGAGCTGGGCGCGGATTTCATCGAGCATGCCGTCGGTCATCATCGAGCGCAGCGTGGCGATGTCCGAACGGTCCCACGCGCCCTGCAGGGTGACAAAGTTACGCTTGGCCGCAGCCAGGAAGTTCTCGGTGTCAAAGCCTTCCGGGATACCCCAGTTTTGCGAACCGGTCAGGCCCGACCCGATGACCACGCCAGCGCCAGCACCCTGACCGCCCGATGCATTGCGCGACGTGTCGAACGCCATGCTGTTGCGCTCCCAGGGGCGCGCCGATGCGTCGTTGCCAACATTGTTGGGGCTGTACTGGGGTGAGGCCTGCGCTTGCGACGGCGTGGCCGCACCAGCGCCCTGGAAGGCCAGCGGCGAATTCGACGACGCCGATCCGCCACCCTGGCGGGCGCGCATCACCATCTTGAAGATGGCAAAGGCTGCCAACGCGAAAAGCGCAAACATCAGAATCTGGCCAAAGCCCTCACCCAGCCCCAGCGAATGCGCCAGCCACGCCAGGCCCAGGCCCGCAGCCAGACCGCCCAGCATGGCGCCCCAAGGCTTCTTCGGAGCGGCAGCCGCCGGGGCCGCAGCCGCAGCAGGCTTGGCCGCAGCGGCGTTCGTTGCGTTTTGCGCGGGAGCGCCGGGCGTTGCAGGCGGCGTGGCGGACTCGCGCTGGGTCACATTGCTTGACTGCTGCCCCGAGGACTTGCCGCCGCCCAGGCGCTTGGCAGCATCCGCGTCCCCGTGGGCCACCGCCATCATCGCCACCAAAACCACAGACCAGAGTTTCATCATGTCATCTCCGTAATGTCATTCATTCACCGCGACCGCAAAACGCGATCAGCACTTCATTCCAACATGCAACGCAACAACCCCACCAGTCATGTTGTGATAGTCCACATGGCCAAAGCCGTTTTGCTGCATCAAGGTCTTGAGTTCTTCCTGGCCCGGATGCATCCGGATCGACTCGGCCAGGTAGCGGTAGCTGGCATCGTCCCCCGCCACCATCTTGCCCAGTCGGGGCAGCACCTTGAACGAATACCAGTCGTACACCTTTTCCAGCGGCTTGGCCACTTTGGAAAATTCCAGCACCAGCAGCTTGCCGCCAGGCTTGAGCACACGGCACATTTCCGCAATGGCGCGATCCTTGTGCGTCATGTTGCGCAGCCCAAACGCCACGCTCACCACATCAAAATGTGCGTCCGGAAACGGCAACTTCTCGGCATCACACACCAGGGTGGGCAGCACCACACCGGCATCGATGAGGCGGTCGCGCCCCACGCGCAGCATGGCTTCGTTGATGTCGGTGTGCACCACGCGGCCGGAGGCGCCGACCTTTTTGGAGAACGCCAGCGCCAGATCGCCCGTGCCACCGGCAATGTCCAGCACCTGACTGCCTTCGCGCAGGTTGGCCACCATCACGGTGTAGGCCTTCCAGGCTCGGTGCAGACCTGCCGACATCAGGTCGTTCATGATGTCGTAGCGTGATGCAACGGAATCGAACACGCCCCGCACCTTGCGGGCCTTGTCCTGCTCGTCGACCGACTGGAAACCAAAATGAGTGGTGCTCATGCTTTTTATCCTAGGCGCGCGAGCGCCACGGGTACAGCGACAACCCCGCACCCAACCGGGGCTTATGTCGCAAATGGGACAACGCTATTTCAACCTAAAAACGGCAGTTGACCGCTTGTCATCTTGCCGAACACCGCATGGACTCGAGTCTTGGGGTGTTTTTGCAGCCTCACCTTCGGGGTGACAGCGCTATGCACTTGCCAGCACCGCTTTTGGAGCGCCATGCGGTGTTGCTCCTCCTTGCAGGCACCAGCCTGCCGCGTCGTCGCGCCTTGCCTGGCTCCCCAACAGCAGCGCTGGCAAATGCATCCAACTGCCGTTTTTAGGTTCAAAAGAAATAGGGCCATCTCGCTTGATGGAAAAAATCTTGTTGCTATTTTTCTTATAGCAGACAGTTTCAGGTGCCCTGGGCGCACTGGCGACCAGACAGAGGCTTCAGTGGCCCCCGCAGCCGTGGCCTGTGGAACCACCGCCCTTGGCCGCCATGGGGGTATCCCGGTCCACACCCGCCGCGGCAAGCCGCTGCAGGTACTGCTCCCAGAGGCTATCGCGCTGCTGGCCCAGCTCGTACAGGTAGTCCCAGCTGAAAATTCCACTGTCATGGCCGTCGGAGAACGTGGGCTTGACCGCGTAATTGCCCACCGGCTCCAGGTTGAGCAAGGTGACGTCACGCTTGCCGGTCTGCAGGATTTCCTGGCCCGGGCCATGGCCCTGCACCTCGGCCGAGGGCGAATAGACGCGCATCAGTTCAAACGGCAAACGAAACGCCGCGCCATCGGAAAACACCACTTCCAGCACGCGGGACTGCCCGTGCACCGTGATCGACTCGGGCGTGGGCGCACCCGCTTTCAAACCTGCCATGGAGACCACCTGTCAAACAATTGCAAGAACGGCCAACATTGTCCCATCGCCGCGCGGCGGCAGCCGGGTGCAGGGGTTTGTGCTGCGCCGCTGGCGTTGCGGGTGCGCGGCGTGGCTACGCACCGCCAGGCCCCGGAGCCATCAGCGAAGCCGCTGCGCCAGCGCCTGACACAACGCGGCCTCCAGCGCGGGCAGACGCGCGGTCTGCCGCTCTTCCTGGGCCAGGTTGCGATCCCGCTGCGCCGCAGCCCAGACGGGCGAAGGAAAGTGGCTGTCGCCCTCAAAGCGGGCAATCACATGCCAGTGCAGGTGCGGAACCATGTTGCCCAGGGCGGCCAGATTGACTTTGGCGGGAGCCAGGTGCTCTCGCAACGCGGCCTCGACGCAGGCCACGGCTTCCATGCAGTGCGCGCGGTCGGAGGGCGATAGGTCGGAGAACTCCGCCACATGGGCGTTCCACACCACACGATAAAACGCTGGAAAACCCGCCTCCTGCGGGCGGATGACGCGCACACGTTCGCCGCGCCAGATGAGGGAACCTCCCTCCTCTGCGCACAGGGGGCACAGGCCACCGATATCCGACACTTAAACCAGCACCCGCTCAATGCCGCCGCTGTTAGCACTTTGCACGTACTCGGGCATCCAGTTTTCGCCCAGGATCTGCCTGGCCATTTCCACCACGATGTAGTCGGCCTCCAGCAACCCCGATTTGAGGTCGTCCTGGTAGCGATTCAGGCCCATCAGACAGCTGGGGCAGGAGGTCAAAATCTTGACGTTCTGGTCTGCCTGCACGGTGCCCGCCTGGCGCAGCGCCGCCTCGCCCTTGCGGATTTCTTCTTCCTTGCGAAAGCGAATCTGCGTGGACACATCGGGGCGGGACGAGGCCAGTCCTCCGCTCTCGCCACAGCAGCGCTTGCTCTCCACCACGCCATCGCCCACCAGCGCCTTGACCGTCTTCATCGGCTCTTGTTGCTTCATGGGGCTGTGGCAGGGGTCGTGGTAGAGATATCCACCGCCTGCGGCAGCCCCTAACGTGATGTTTTTTTCCAGCAGGTATTCGTGGATGTCCACGATGCGGCAGCCGGGGAAGATTTTGTCGAACTCATAGCCCTGCAACTGGTCGAAGCAGGTGCCACAGCTGACCACCACGGTCTTGATGTCCAGGTAGTTCAGCGTATTGGCCACGCGGTGGAACAGCACGCGGTTGTCGGTGATCATCTTCTCGGCCTTGTCGAACTGGCCGCTGCCGCGCTGTGGGTAGCCGCAGCACAGATAGCCCGGCGGCAGCACGGTTTGCACGCCTGCGTGCCACAGCATGGCTTGTGTGGCCAACCCTACCTGGCTGAAAAGGCGCTCCGATCCGCAGCCGGGGAAGTAAAACACGGCTTCAGTCTCTGCCGTGGTGGTTTGCGGGTTGCGGATGATGGGCACGTAATCCGCATCTTCAATATCGAGCAAGGCGCGCGCCGAGCGCTTGGGCAGATTGCCCGGCATCTTCTTGTTGATGAAGTGAATCACCTGCTCTTTGATGGGAGCAGTACCCACGGTGGCCGGTGGTGCCTGGGTTTGCTTGCGGGCCAGCACATTGAGCACACGGTTGCCCAGGCGCTGCGCCTTGAAGCTCAGGCTGGTGGCCGTGCGGGCCAAGGCAATGGCATTGGGGCTGGCCGTGCCGATAAACCAGGCCTGAAACTCTGCCGCGGGCCGGAAGGACTTTTTGCCCATCTTGCGCAGCAGATTGCGCATGTTCATCGTCACATCGCCAAAGTCGATCTTCACCGGGCAGGGGCTTTCGCACTTGTGGCACACCGTGCAGTGGTCGGCCACGTCCTCAAACTCCTGCCAGTGCTTGATCGACACGCCACGGCGGGTCTGCTCTTCGTACAAAAAGGCCTCGACCAGCAGCGAGGTGGCCAGGATCTTGTTGCGCGGGCTGTAGAGCAGGTTGGCGCGCGGCACGTGCGTGGCGCACACGGGCTTGCACTTGCCGCAGCGCAGGCAGTCCTTGACCGAATCGGCAATAGCGCCGATGTCGCTTTGCTGCATGATGAGTGACTCGTGCCCCATCAGCCCGAAGCTGGGGGTGTAGGCATTGGTCAGATCCGCATGCATCACGGGCGAACTTGAGGTATTTTCGGCCTGCCGCGCCTGCCCTGATTGCCCTGGTAGCTCCTGATTTCGTAGCAGCTTGCCCTTGTTGAACCGGCCATCCGGGTCCACCTTCTGCTTGTATTCGGCAAAGGGGCGCAGTTCTTCGTCGGTCAGGAATTCGAGCTTGGTGATGCCAATGCCGTGCTCGCCAGAAATCACGCCATCGAGGCTGCGCGCCAGCACCATGATGCGGTCCACCGCCTCGTGCGCGGTTTGCAGCATTTCGTAGTCGTCGCTGTTGACGGGCAGGTTGGTGTGCACGTTGCCGTCGCCAGCATGCATGTGCAGCGCAACCCACACGCGGCCCTTGAGCACCCGCTTGTGGATGGCTGTGGCTTCGTCCAGGATCGGCTTGAACGGCGCACCGGCAAAAATCGTCTGCAGCGGCGAGCGCAGCTGGGTCTTCCAGCTCGCGCGCAGGGTGTGGTCCTGCAACTGCGGGAACAGCGTGGCCACATCGCGCAGCCAGCCCGACCACAGCGCCCGCACCTCAACCACCAGTGCAATGGCCTGGGCCACGCGGTCCTCCAGCAGTTCGGCGGAAGGGATCTCGCTGGCGTCGTCCTGCTTGCCCAGCGGGAGTTGGCCGCGCTCGAAGAAATCCGTCAGCGCATCGCACAGCTTGATCTTGTTGCGCAGGCTCAATTCGATGTTGATGCGCTCGATGCCATCGGTGTACTCGGCCATGCGCGGCAGCGGGATCACCACGTCTTCGTTGATCTTGAAGGCGTTGGTGTGGCGGCTGATGGCCGCCGTGCGCTTGCGATCCAGCCAGAACTTCTTGCGCGCCTCGGCGCTGATAGCCACAAAGCCCTCGCCGCTGCGCGAGTTGGCGATGCGCACCACCTCGCTGGTGACGCGGGCCACCTCGTCGGCGTCATCACCCGCGATGTCGCCGAACAGCACCATCTTGGGCAGCCCACCGCCGTGCTTTTTGCTCTTGGTGGCGTAACCCACCGCCTTCAGGTAGCGGTCGTCCAGGTGCTCCAGTCCGGCCAGCAGCACGGGCGAGGGGCCCTGTTCACTACCCCCTTCGCCGCTGCGCTTTTGCAGGGAGAACATGTAGTCCTTGATTTCCACAATCGAGGGCACGGCGTCGCGGGCGTTGCCAAAGAACTCCAGGCACACGGTGCGCGTGTGCTTGGGCATGCGGTGCACCACCCAGCGCGCGCTGGTGATGAGACCGTCGCAGCCTTCCTTCTGGATACCCGGCAGGCCCGCCAGAAACTTGTCGGTCACGTCCTTGCCCAGGCCTTCCTTGCGGAAGGTTTTGCCAGGGATGCTCAAGCGCTCGGTGCGCACCGGCGTCTTGCCGTCGGCCTCAAAGTACTGCAGTTCGAAAGTGGCGACCTCCACGTCATGGATCTTGCCCATGTTGTGGTCCAGGCGCGTCACCTCCAGCCATTGGGCGTCGGGCGTCACCATGCGCCAGCTCGCCAGGTTATCGAGCGCCGTGCCCCACAGCACGGCCTTTTTGCCGCCCGCGTTCATGGCGATGTTGCCGCCAATGCACGACGCCTCGGCGCTGGTCGGGTCCACCGCAAACACAAAGCCCGCGCGCTCGGCTGCATCGGCCACGCGCTGCGTGACCACACCCGCCTCCGTCCACACGGTGCCCACCTCGCGGTCCATGCCCGGCAGGCGGCGCATTTCCACCTCGGTCATGGCTTCGAGCTTTTCGGTGTTGATGACCACGCTCTTCCAGGTCAGCGGAATGGCGCCGCCCGTGTAGCCGGTGCCACCCCCGCGCGGAATGATCGTCAGGCCCAGTTCGATGCAACCCTTGACCAGGCGAGCCATCTCGGCCTCGGTGTCGGGGGTGAGCACCACAAACGGGTATTCCACACGCCAGTCGGTCGCATCGGTCACATGGCTCACGCGCGAGAGGCCGTCAAACTTGATGTTGTCCTTGGCCGTGAGGCGGCCAAGCGTTTTTTGCACCTGGCGGCGCAGCTGCGCGGCCTGTTCGAACGTGGCATTGAACTCGGCCACGGCGCGCCGCGCTGCCGCCACCAGATCCCCCACCAGGCGGTCGCGGTCGGCATCGTCTGCTGGCGTGCGGCGCTTTTCGATTTCGCCCAGGCGGTGCTGCAGGGCATCCACCAGCATCCTGCGGCGGTCGGGGTTATCGAGCAGATCGTCCTGCAGATAGGGGTTGCGCTGCACGACCCAGATATCGCCCAGCACCTCGTACAGCATGCGGGCGGAACGGCCAGTGCGGCGCTCCTTGCGCAACTGGTCCAACAAATCCCAGGCGGGCCTTCCCAGCAGACGGATCACGATCTCGCGGTCGGAGAAAGACGTGTAGTTGTAGGGAATCTCGCGCAAACGCACGGGCTCGGCAGCCTGGGTTTGGAGGGCAGCCAACGCTATCGGAACATTCATGGGATCAACCTGGGTGGGCGCAACGCGCCCGGGTGGCTTGGGGCACAAATTTTATGCCACCGCCTGCCGGGCTGCTGCCCGCGCCGGGGTACCACTGCCGCGGGTAAGGGTTGGAATGCGGCGATTCCACCCCGTCAGGTTGCTACGCCAGCACCGTCATCACCACGCGCCCGCCTCCACATTCGTGGCCAGCTTCATCGGTTCGCCGCCGATGAACCTGCTTACGAACGCGCCCGGCGGCAAGCCCGGCACCATCCAGGGCATTCGACCAGAGCACCTGGGGGTGCGCAGCGAGGGCTGGAGCGTCACCGTCGAGACCGTGGAGCTGCTGGGTGCCGAGCGCCTGATCTATGGCCGCCTCCACGGCGAGCCGATCATCGTGCGTGTGGAAGAAGGCACGCCCGCCCCCGCACCCGACTCGGTGATCCATGTCGTGCCGCGGCCCGACCGCCTGCATGCTTTTGACGCCATCACCGGAAAGCGCATGTGACAGCCCCACCGGGCCTGTGAAACGGCTTTGCCTTGCAGCACCGTGGGCCGCGCGCAAGGCCACCAGACCATGGAAAATGCCCTCATGACCACCCCCTGGCCCTACCCCTTCTGGATCGCCCACCGCGGAGCCGGCAAGCTGGCCCCTGAAAACACCCTGGCCGCCTTCCGGCTGGGCGCGCAATACGGCTACCGCATGTTTGAATGCGATGCCAAGCTGAGCGCCGACGGCGTGCCGTTTTTGTTGCACGACGCCACGCTGGAGCGCACCACCAATGGCCACGGGACGGGCGGCGATTTGCCCCTGGGCGCACTCGCCCAGCTGGATGCAGGCAGCTGGCATTCCCGCGCCTGGGCGGGCGAAGCCGTGCCCACGCTGGAGGCCTTGGCGCGCTTTTGCATCGCCAATGGCTATTTTCTGAACATCGAGATCAAGCCCACACCCGGTCACGAAGAACACACAGGACGCGTGGTGGCTCAAACCGCTGCCCGCCTGTGGCAAGGGCACGCTGTGCCACCGCTGCTTTCTTCGTTCAAACCCGATGCCCTGGCAGGCGCACAGGCCACGGCAGAGCACCTGCCGCGTGCCCTGCTGCTAGACACCCTGTGGGACGGCTGGGCCACCGTGGCGCAGCAATTGGGCTGCGTGGCCATTGTGTGCAACCATGCGCTGTGGGATGCGGCACAGGTCGCCCAGGTCAAAGCCCTTGGCATGCACACCCTGAGCTACACCGTCAACGACGAATGGGCCGCACAGCGCCTGATCGACCTGGGCACCGACGGCATCATCACCGACCGGGTGGACCTGTTTTGCCCTGCGCGCTGAGCCAGATCACACCGCTGGACTCTGGGGTGGCAGCGGGCAACATCAATCGAGCTTGGCACCCGACTTTTTCACCGCCTCAGCCCAGCGTGGCATCTCGCTGGCCAGGAACTTGGCAAAGTCTTCTGCGCCCAAAAATGCCGGATCGGCCCCCTGACTCACCATGCGGCTGCGCACCTCGGGCATCTGCATCACTTGCCCGAAGGCATCACTGAGCCGGGCCACCACCTCCTTGGGTGTGCCTGCGGGGGCCAGAAAGCCGTAGAACCCCACCACCTCAAACCCCTTGATACCGCTCTCGATCACGGTGGGCACATTGGGCAGCGCGGGGTTGCGCTCGCGGCTGGTCACCGCCAGCGCCCGGACCTTACCCTGGTTGTGATAAGCCGCAGCCTGCGGAATGCTCTCGGCCATGAACTGCACCTGCCCGGCCATCAGGTCGGTGAAAGCAGGCGCGCTGCCGCGGTAGGGGATGTGCACCATGAACAGGCCGGTGGCGGTTTTGAACATTTCGGGCACCAGGTGGCTGATGCCGCCGTTGCCTGCCGAACCAAAATTGACCTGACCCGGCCGGGCCTTGGCGTAGGCCATGAATTCGGGCAGGGTCTTGGCGGGCACATTGGGGTTGACCAGCAAGGCCAGCGGCTGCATGGCCGTGCGGGCAATCGGCGTGAAGTCCTTGAGGGTGGCGTACGGCAGGCGGCTGTACAGGCCGGGGTTGATGACCATGACCCCGGTGTTGGCCAGCATCAGCGTGTGGCCGTCGGGCGGGGCCTTCATCACATCCTGCGCGCCCACGATGCCGCCTGCGCCGATCTTGTAATCCAGCACCACGGGCTGGCCCAGCACGCTCTGCAACTTGTCCGACAACAGGCGCGCATGCTGGTCCAGCGGCCCGCCCGCGGGGAAGCCGATCACGATGCGCACCGGCCTGGAGGGAAACGACTGCGCGTACGCAACGCATGACAGGGCAAGGCCCGCGGCAAGGACAAGGCAGGTACGCAGGAACTTCATGGGTGTCTCCAGACAGACGGGGCCGTCCGTGTTGTTGGGTGTTGTTGGGTGTTGTTGTGAAATGGCGGCCGTGAACCGACGGTTTGCAATGGCTGGTGCCCACGATCCGCCGCGCCACCTCCACAGGCTACCAGAGCGGCGCTGCGGGGCAACTGTTGCATCCAGGCGCGGGCAGCGTGCTCGCCGGGTGCAGATCAGCCTTTCCAGCCACGCAGCAACAGCCACTGGCAGGTGGCGGTGGCCACCACCAGGGCCGCATAGGTCAGCATCTTGCCATCGCGCCCCCACAGCACCAGGCCCGCGGCCAGCACCGCCAGAGCCACGGCGAACAGCAGGGCGAACTGGCGCCAGGGCGACCGGACAGCCGCTGCCTTGGCGTTGAAGAAACGACCGCACAACACCAATGCCAGCGCCAACGCAGCGGCAGGCGCGATGAAATTGAGCAGATGGTTGAGGATGTCGAGCGGGTCCATGGGCTTGACGCACATCAAGTCTTGCAGCACGGGGCAAGCCGGATGGTCCTGGCAATTTTATAATTCGCCCCATGGCAGTCTGGGCCCTCGGCATCAACCACAACACCGCGCCGCTCGACTTGCGCGGCAGGTTCGCGTTTGCGCTCGACCAGATCGCCCCCACACTGCATGGGCTGCGCCAGTCACTGGGCAGCCACAGCCCCCATCCGGGGGTGGAAACCGCCATCATCTCCACCTGCAATCGCACCGAGGTCTATTGCGCTGGCGCGCAGCCTGCCATGGAGCACACCCTGGGCTGGCTGGCCCGCAGCGGTGGCGTCAGCCCCTCGGTGCTGGCATCGCACGCCTACACGCTGCAAGACAGCCTGGTGGCCCGCCACGCCTTTCGCGTCGCCAGTGGCCTGGATTCGATGGTGCTGGGCGAGGCGCAGATTCTGGGCCAGATGAAAGACGCCGTGCGCGCCGCCGAAAGCGCAGGCGCCCTGGGCACCACGCTCAACCAGTTGTTCCAGCGCAGCTTTGCCGTGGCCAAAGAAGTGCGCACCAGCACCGAAATTGGCGCTCACAGCATCAGCATGGCCGCCGCAGCGGTGCGTCTGGCCAGCCAGTTGTTTGAAGACCTTGCCCAGACCAAGGTGCTGTTCGTCGGCGCGGGCGAGATGATCGAGCTGTGCGCCACCCACTTTGCCGCCAAGAACCCCAAGGCCATCGCCATTGCCAACCGCACGCTTGAGCGCGGCGAAAAGCTGGCCACCCGCTTTGGCGGCGAGGTCATGCGCCTGGCCGACCTGCCCGCGCGCCTGCACGAGTTTGACGCCGTGATCAGCTGCACCGCCAGCAGCCTGCCCATCGTCGGCCTGGGCGCGGTCGAGCGGGCGCTGAAAAAGCGCCGCCACCGCCCCATGTTCATGGTCGATCTGGCCGTGCCGCGCGACATCGAGCCGGAAGTGAAGGCCCTGGGCGATGTGTACCTGTACACCGTGGACGACCTGGCCAGCGTGGTGCAAACGGGCCAGGCCAACCGCCAGGCCGCGGTGGCGCAGGCCGAGGCCATCATCGACGCGGGCGTGCAAAGCTTCATGCACTGGATGGAGCTGCGCAGCCCTGCCGAGGGCGACGGCGGCGTGGTGCCGCTGATCCAGCAGCTCAGCGCCCAGACGGACCAATGGCGCGCCCTGGAGATTGCCCGCGCCAAGAAGCTGCTGGCCAAGGGCGAAGATGTGGACGCCGTGCTAGAAGCCCTCTCGCGCGGCCTCACGCAGAAGATGCTGCACGGCACCCTGGCCGAGCTGCGCGCTGGCGATGCCGAGTCGCGCGCCCAGACAGCCCAGACCGTGTCGCGCCTGTTCCTGCGCTCGCAAACCAAGACCCCGGGCAACGACAACGGCCGGTAGCGGCGCCCGCCCGCTCCCCGGCCGTTTCGGCTTGATATCAAATCAGGCCATTACGCCTGACCCATAAGCTCCAATAGCTACATTTTTTGTAGCAATTCATTTCCAGACACCCATGAAACCCTTTCTCCGATCCCAGCTGGAACGCTACGCACAGCGCCTGGGCGAACTCGACTTCCTTCTGTCGCGCGAAGACATCATGAGCGACATGGCGCAGTACCGGCGCATTTCGGTCGAACATGCCGAGGTCACGCAAGTGGCGGGCCGCTACGCCCGCTACCAGCAGCGCGAGGCCGACCTGGCCGGTGCCCGCGAGATGCTGGCAGACCCCGACATGGCCGAAATGGCCCAGGAAGAAATCGACAGCAGTGCGGCCGAGCTGGTGCAACTGGAGGGCGAACTGCAGCGCCTGCTGCTGCCCAAAGACCCCGACGACGCGCGCAACGCGTTTGTCGAAATCCGCGCGGGCACCGGTGGTGATGAGTCGGCCCTGTTTGCTGGCGACCTTGCGCGCATGTACACCCGCTACGCCGCCAACGTGGGCTGGAAGGTCGAGGTGGTGAGCGAAAACGCCTCCGAGCTGGGCGGCTACAAGGAAATCGTGCTGCGCATCGAAGGCCAGCCCGGCACGAGCCCCTCCGGCAGCGGCGTCTATGGCGCGCTCAAGTTCGAATCGGGCGGCCACCGCGTGCAGCGCGTGCCCGCCACCGAAACCCAGGGCCGCATCCACACCAGTGCCTGCACGGTGGCCGTGATGCCCGAGCCCGATGAGCATGAAGCCGTCAAGCTCAACCCGGCCGACCTGCGCATCGACACCTTCCGCGCGTCCGGCGCGGGCGGCCAGCACATCAACAAAACCGATTCGGCCGTGCGCGTAGTGCACCTGCCCACCGGCATCGTGGCCGAATGCCAGGACGGCCGCAGCCAGCACGCCAACAAGGCCAAGGCGCTGCAGGTGCTGCAGGCCCGCATCCAGGAAAAGGAGCGCAGCGAGCGCGCCGCCAAAGAGGCTGCGCTGCGCAAGGGCCTGATCGGCAGCGGCGACCGCAGCGACCGCATCCGCACCTACAACTTTCCGCAGGGTCGGCTGACCGACCACCGCATCAACCTCACGCTGTACAAACTGCTGGCAGTGATGGAGGGCGACCTGGGCGACGTGCTGCTCGCCCTGGCCCATGCGCGCGAAGCCGAGCAGTTGCAAGAGCTGGAGGCCGGCACCAACGGCTGACGGCCCGAAATTTCGATTCAAAACTGCCTGTTACGCTTGACACGCAAGCTTTTATCGCTATCACATTTATAGTGACCTCTGAAACCATCTCCCTCACACAGGCACTGGCCCAGGCCCAGGCGCAGGGCCTGCCGCGCATCGACGCCCAACTGCTGCTGCTGCATGCGCTGGCGCGGCCTGAGGCTGGTCGGGCCTGGCTGCTGGCGCACGACACCGACCCGCTGCCCCCCGAAGCCCACGCCCGCTTTGCCGCGCTGTGCCAGCGCCGACAGGCGGGCGAGCCCGTGGCCTACCTCACCGGCCGCAAAGAGTTTTATGGCCTGCCCCTGCAGGTGGACGCCCGCGTGCTCGACCCGCGGCCCGACACCGAAACACTGGTGGACTGGGCGCTGACCCTGGCGCAGCCCCTGCCCGCCCCGCGCATCGTGGACCTGGGCACCGGCAGCGGCGCCATCGCGCTCGCGCTGCAGCACCACTGCCCGCACGCCAGGGTGCTGGCCATCGACGCCAGCGAGGACGCCCTGGCCGTGGCCCGCGCCAATGCGGCGCAACTGAACCTGCCCATTGGCGTGGCGCATGGCCACTGGCTCGCAGGCGCAGCGCAGGGCCCCTTCGACCTGATCGTGTCCAACCCCCCGTACATCCGGGCGAGTGACCCCCATCTGGCCGCGCTTGCGCACGAACCGCTTGAGGCCCTGGCCAGCGGCGAAGACGGCCTGCAAGACATTCGCACCATCGTGGCGCAGGCCCCGGCACACCTGGTGCGCGGCGGCTGGCTGTTGCTCGAGCATGGCCACGACCAGGCCAGCGACGTGGCTGCGCTGCTGCGGGAGAGCGGTTTTGTGCAGGTGCAAAGCCGCAATGACCTCGCCGGAATCTTGCGATGCACCGGTGGGCAGTGGCCGACAGTGAAATAATCCACGCAACGCGGCTGCCAGACCCGACAGCCCATTTCAAGGAGTACGCAATGAGCGACAACACCCAGCAACGCATCGACGCCCTCGTCAAATCCAGCGACATTTTGTTGTTCATGAAGGGCAGCGCCAGCTTCCCCATGTGCGGCTTTTCGGGCCGCGCCATCCAGATCCTCAAGGCCTGCGGCGTGGACCCCAAAAGCGTGGTCACCGTCAACGTGCTGGAAGACGACGCCATTCGCCAGGGCATCAAGGAATACAGCAACTGGCCCACCATCCCGCAGCTGTACGTCAAGGGCGAATTCATCGGCGGCTCGGACATCATGATGGAGATGTACGAATCCGGCGAGCTCAAGCAGGTGCTGGGCACCGAAGGCTGATAGTCCGCAGCATCGGCCGCCCGCCACGCGCACCAGGCCGCCTTCGGGCGGCTTTTTCTTGACCGGGCCGCAGCAGGGGCTTGGGGCACTGCCGCATGAGATGCACCAAATCAGGTCTTTTCCGATGTTGCGGCGGGCATGTTGTGTGCTTGAATTGAGGCGTGACCTCACATCACGAAGGAGCATGCAATGACCCGCCATAGCCTTGTTCCCCAACCGTCCACGCTGCGCATTCCGGTGGCGCAGATGCGCAGTGTGTTCCACCCCGGCGACGTCGAGCGCAAGCTCTCGCGGCTGCAGGAGTCTGGCAACCAGCGCGAGTACGAAACCCTGCGCACCGTTTACGAACGCATGCTCGAGCGCGGCCCCGAGCGCTTCCAGGTCAAGCCGTCGGGCGTGCCCGACATGGCCAGCCTGTATGAGCAGTTGCCCAACTTCACCGATGTGCTGGACGACGTGCGGCGCCACGTGGCGCTGGCGCAGGACAGCCGCGACGGGCTGGAGGTCACGCCCATGCTGCTCTTGGGCCCACCCGGCATCGGCAAAACCCACTTTGCACGCCAACTGGCCGAACTGCTGGGCACCGGCATGAACCTGCTGCCCATGAGCTCCATGACCGCAGGGTGGCTGCTGTCGGGCTCGTCCGCGCAATGGAAGGGCGCCCGCCCCGGCAAGGTGTTCGAGGCGCTGGTGGAGGGCGAATACGCCAACCCGGTGATTGTGGTGGACGAAATCGACAAGGCCAGCAGCGACGCGCAGTACGACCCGCTGGGCGCGCTCTACAGCCTGCTTGAGCATGACACCGCGCAGAGCTTCACGGATGAATTTGCCGAAGTTGCCATCGATGCCAGCCAGGTCATCTGGATCACCACCGCCAACGATGCGCGCGGCATCCCCGACCCCATCCTGAACCGCATGAACGTGTTCGAGGTGCAAGCCCCCACGCTGGAGCAGGCCCGCACCATCGCCCGCAACCTGTATGCGGGCATTCGGGCCGGGCACGACTGGGGCCGCCTGATCGACCCCGAGCCCTCGGGCGACGTGCTGGACCAGCTGGCCCAGATGCCACCGCGTGAGATGCGCCGCGCGCTCATGACCGGCTTTGGCAATGCCCGGCTGGACCGGCGCTCCACCGTGGAGGTGGCAGACCTGCCCAGGGCGGCCATCGGCAAAAGCCGCATTGGCTTCGTGCAGTAGCGCGGTCGCTGCCGCAGCAGACCCGGCCGGGCGCCGCTACCACCCTCGGGGGCCGGGCGGCAGTCTGGGCCGCGATGGGGCACAGGGGCCACAGGGGCCACAGATACACTTGACAGCGTCGCGCCCCGCTCGCCCTGCCGCATTTGCCCATGCCCCTTTCGCAAAGCCTTTTTGTCATCTTGCTCCTGATCGCGGCCAGCGCGTTTTTCTCGATGGCCGAGATCTCGCTGGCGGCTGCGCGCCGTCTGCGGCTGCGGCAGATGGCCGATGAAGGGGTGGCGCAGGCTGAGAAGGTGCTGCGCATGCAAGAGCAGCCCAGCGACTACTTCACGGTGGTGCAGGTGGGCCAAAACGCCGTGGCCATCCTCGGCGGCATCGTGGGCGAGGGGGCGCTCAGCCCCCACTTTGGAGCGCTGTTCGGGCTGTGGTTCTCGGATGCCACGGCGCAGACCGCCGGTTTTCTGGTGTCGTTTCTCGTCATCACCTCGCTGTTCATACTGTTTGCCGACCTCTTCCCCAAGCGCCTGGGCATGGCCGAGCCCGAGCGCCTGGCCGTGCGGCTGGCGCGCCCCATGGCGTGGTGCATGGCGCTGCTGCGGCCGCTGGTGTGGTTCTACAGCCGCGGTGCCGATATGCTGTTTCGCGTGCTCGGCCTGTCATCCCTCAGGGACGATCGCATCACCTCGGACGACATTCTTGCCATGATGGAAGCGGGTGCCCGTGCGGGGGTGCTGGCAGCCCGCGAGCAGCAGGTCATCACCAACGTGTTCGAGCTGGACACACGCACCGTCTCCAGCGCCATGTCGCCGCGCGACCGGGTGGCCTTCTTCCTGCGTGACGAGCCCGACGCTGTCATCCGCCTGCGCATTGCGGCCGAGCCGTTTTCGACCTATCCGGTGTGCGAGGGCGACATCGACCACGTGGTGGGGTATGTGGACGCCAAAGACCTGTTCCAGCGCGTGCTGAACAACCAGCCCATCTCGCTGGCCGACGACAGCCTGGTGCGTAAGGTCCTCATCGTGCCCGACCGGCTCACGCTGTCGGAGGTGCTGGAGCAGTTCCGGCAGGTGCACGAGGACTTTGCGGTCATCGTCAACGAATACAGCCTGGTCGTGGGGGTGGTCACGCTCAACGACGTCATGAGCACGGTGATGGGCGACCTGGTAGGGCCAGCCGACGAGGAACAGATCGTGCGCCGTGACGAAAACTCGTGGCTGATCGACGGGGTCACGCCCGTGCAAGATGTGCTGCACGCGCTTTCACTCGACGCGCTTCCCCATGCCGAAGAGTACGAAACCCTGGCGGGCTTTCTGATGGTGATGCTGCGCCGCGTGCCGCGCCGCACGGACAGCGTGACCTGGGGAGGCTACAAGTTCGAGGTGCTGGACGTGGACAGCTACCGAATCGACCAGGTCATGGTGTCACGGGTGGGCGAATCCACGGTGGGCCCGCAGGATCCAGCCAGCACGGCGGCGACGATCAGCCACTGAGCCTAAAAACGGCAGTTGGATGCATTTGCCAGCGCTGCCACCCGAAAGGTGAGGCTGCAAAAACACCCCAAGGCTCGAGTCCATGCGGTGTGCGCCAAGATGACAAGCGGTCAACTGCCGTTTTTAGGCTGAGCCCTTGCGCTGCGTACTGCGCGTTACAACAGCGCTGAGCTGGGCGGAAAGGTCAACCAGCCGTCATCGCTATGGCGCACCGGCTTGCTTGACCGACTCGCCCAGAAGCCACCGGCGCTGGGCGCCAAACACGGCGTCTGGATACGCGGAGCGCCCACGGCTGCCGTTGTAGCGCCCGAGTGCCATGAACAGATCGCCCCGCTCGCGTTCAATGTAGTGCCGAAGGATCACGCAGCCAAACCGCAGGTTGGTCTGCATATGAAACAGCTTGCCGGGGTCGCCGTCGCCGATGACACGCGTCCAAAACGGCATCACCTGCATGTAGCCTCGCGCCCCCACGATGGAGACGGCAAACTTGCGGAACCCGCTTTCCACCTGAATCAGCCCCAGGACCAGCGAGACATCAAGCCCGGCGCGCACGGACTCGTACCAGACGGTCTGCAGGAATTCGCGCCGCACCTCCAGTTCGGGCTTGCGACGGCGCAGGCGGTCGCTCATCGCGGCCAGCCAGCGCAGGTAATGCAAGCGCGCCTCTGTGCTGGGGAACTCGGGTTCGGGCGGTGCCTGGTTGGCGATGGCAGAACTGAGCGCCGTGCGCACCGAGTCGATCAAGGGCTCTTCGAGCTGCCCCCCCGCGTGGGCGGCTGCGGGCGCCACCAGCCACAACGCCGGAGTAGCGATGGACGATGCAGCCAGCAGCACCCCGCGCCGCGTCAGCGCTACACGAGGCGCGCGTCGGGAACCACCGGCCTGCGCCTGCATCGTCATACCGCCATGCGACCCTTCACATGGGCCAGGATGTCTGCGCTGGCCACCTTGGTGGGGGCGCTGTCGCGGCGGTGCTGGTACTCGACCACGCCTTCTTTCAGGCTCTTGTCGCCGATCGTCACGCGGTGCGGCACACCGATGAGTTCCCAGTCGGCAAACATGGCGCCCGGGCGCTCGCCACGATCGTCCAGGATCACGTCCACGCCAGCGGCCAGCAGGCCGGCATAAATCTGCTCGGCCATGGATTTCACCGCCTCGCTGCGGTCCATGCCCACGGGGCAGATCACCACCGTGAAGGGTGCAATCGCGTCGGGCCAGATGATGCCGCGCTCATCGTGGTTTTGCTCGATGGCGGCGGCAGGCAGGCGCGTGATGCCGATGCCGTAGCAGCCCATCTCCAGCGGCTGCGGTTTGCCGTTTTCATCCAGAAAGGTGGCGTTCATGGCGCGGCTGTACTTGGTACCCAGGTAGAACACATGGCCCACTTCGATGCCGCGCTCGATGGCGAGTTCACCCTTGCCATCGGGCGATGGGTCGCCCGCCACCGCGTTGCGCAGGTCTGCTACAGCATCTGGCTCGGGCAGGTCGCGGCCCCAGTTCACGCCGATCAAGTGATACCCAGCCTCGTTCGCTCCACAAATCCAGTTAGACATCACTGCCACTTCGCGGTCAGCGATGACAGTGACTTCGTGGCCAACATCCAACAACCCTCGTACCCACTTGCCCTGACGGTTAATAGGGCCAAGGTATCCAGGCCTGCAACCGAAACTGCCCTCAATTTCCTCGCTGGTGGCCATACGGAAGTCCGCAAGCCCAGCTAGCTTCCGCACTTTTACCTCGTTCATCTCGTGATCGCCGCGCAGCAACAAAAGATAAATCTTCGGACGCTGTGGAATCGCAAGCGTGGGCGTACCAAAGTTCAAAGAAGGTGCCGGCTTCTCATCCACCGCCAGCACCAGCGACTTGACGGTGGTCTTCAGCGGCACGCCCAGCAGCGCGGCCACGTCGGCGCAGGTGGCCTTGCCAGGCGTGGGCGTCTTTTCCATCGCCTTGGCGGGTGCAGGCCGGGGGCCGGCAGGCGCCAGCGCCTCGGCTTTTTCCATGTTGGCCGCATAGTCGCTTTGCGGGCAATAGACGATTGCGTCCTCGCCGGTGGCGGCGATCACCTGGAACTCCTCGCTCAGGTCCCCTCCGATGGCGCCGCTGTCAGCGGCCACTGCGCGGTAGGTCAGGCCAAAGCGGTCAAAGATCCGGCGGTAGGCGGCGGCCATCACCTGGTAGCTCGCCTTGGCGGTGGCTTCGTCGCGGTCGAAACTGTAGGCGTCCTTCATGATGAACTCGCGGCCACGCATCAGGCCAAAGCGCGGGCGGCGCTCGTCCCGGAACTTGGTCTGGATCTGGTAGAAGTTCTTGGGCAGTTGCTTGTAACTGCGCAGCTCCTGCCGGGCGATGTCAGTGATCACTTCTTCGCTGGTCGGCTGCACGACGAAATCCCGGCCATGGCGGTCCTGGATACGCAGCAGCTCAGGACCCATCGCGCTAAAGCGGCCGGTTTCCTGCCACAGCTCGGCCGGTTGCACCACGGGCATGGTCAGCTCCACCGCGCCAGCGCGGTTCATCTCCTCACGCACGATCGCCTCCACCTTGCGAATCACGCGCAGGCCCATGGGCATGTAGTTGTAAATGCCTGCGCCCAGCTTTTTGATCAGCCCCGCCCGCATCATGAGCTTGTGGCTGACCACTTCGGCATCCGCCGGAGCTTCCTTCAGGGTGGAAATAAAAAATTGGGAGGCTTTCATCGGCGGCTGGTTCGGGCAGAACAAAGCATTCCACTTGCCGCGCGCGAGGCGCCGTGCATAATGGAACCAGTTTAAAAATTTGGGGTTTGATTATGCTTGACCGGGACGGCTTTCGGCCGAACGTCGGCATCATCCTGCTCAACCAGAAGAACCAGGTGTTCTGGGGCAAGCGCATACGCACCCACAGCTGGCAGTTTCCGCAGGGTGGCATTGACCGGGGCGAAACCCCCGAGCAGGCCATGTTCCGCGAGCTGCACGAAGAGGTGGGATTATTGCCCAACCACGTTCGCGTGGTCGCCCGAACCCGCGACTGGTTGCGCTATGAGGTGCCTGACCGGTACATCCGCCGCGATGCGCGCGGCCACTACAAGGGCCAGAAACAGATCTGGTACCTGCTGCAACTGGTCGGTCACGACTGGGACCTGAATCTTCGCGCCACCAGCCACCCCGAGTTTGATGCCTGGCGCTGGAACGACTACTGGGTGCCGCTGGACGTGGTGGTGGAGTTCAAGCGGGGCGTCTATGAAATGGCCCTGACCGAACTGGCCCGATACCTGCCGCGGCACGAGCAGCGCAACCGGTACCTGCGCAGCGGCATGCGCACCCGTGACGGCGAAATCGCGGGCACCATGTTCCGCTCTGGGTCCGTGATGGTGAACCCTGGCATGGAGCTCCCCCCCGGTGCGAGCTTTGACCCGGATCCGCAATCGTCCATACCGGGTGGGCTCGATGTCATGCCGGGCGCCCACCATCCACGCTGAGCGATCAGATCACCGCAGCCGCGCCAGCCGCCGCCTCTGCTCCCCTGCTTTGGTTTCCCTGCGGGTGCAGGGCTGTCAGCGGGGTTCGAAACAGCTTGCCCATCCGCGTGCGGCCGATGCGGGAAATGCCAGGCGTCCGGGCGCACTGCCGACGGGCTGCGTCAGCTAAGCGCGAGCACCATGTTGTCCCGGTGCACCATCTCGGGCTCTGCAGCATAGCCCAGCAGGCGCTCGAATTCGGCAGAGGGCTTCCGACACAGCAGCCGCGCCTCGGCCGCAGCGTAGTTGGCCAAGCCGCGCGCGATCTCAACCCCCGATGCATCCCTGACCGCAATCACATCGCCACGCGAGAAGTCGCCCTCTACCGCCGTCATCCCGATGGGAAGCAGGCTTTTTCCCTCGTCGCGAACCTTGGCCGCCGCACCGCCATCGACCACCACCGCGCCGCGCAATTGAAGATGGTCGGCCATCCACTGCTTGCGGGCCTGCTTCTTTTGGGTCTGCGCCACCAGCAGCGTGCCCAGCGACTCGCCGCTTGCAAGACGCAGCAGCACATCTGGCTCCCGCCCCCAGGCAATCACGGTAGAGGCACCTGATCCGGCTGCGCGCTTGGCAGCAAGGATCTTGGTGATCATTCCGCCTTTGCCAATGCTCGACCCGGCACCGCCCGCCATGGCCTCCAGCGCGGGATCGCCGGCCTTGGCCTCGTGTACAAACTGCGCCGTATCGTCGCGTCTGGGGTCAGCGGTGTACAAGCCCTTCTGGTCGGTCAGGATGATCAGCGCATCGGCTTCGACCAGATTGGCCACCAACGCACCCAGGGTGTCGTTGTCGCCGAACTTGATCTCGTCATTGACCACCGTGTCGTTTTCGTTGATGACGGGCACCACACCGAGCCGAAGCAGGGTCAGCAGCGTCGAACGGGCGTTGAGATAGCGCTCGCGATCGGCCAAGTCCGCATGGGTCAACAGCACTTGTGCACTGCCCATGCCCTGCTCGCGCAGCTTGGTCTCGTACATCTGGGCCAGACCCATCTGGCCCACGGCGGCGGCCGCCTGCAGTTCGTGCACCTCATGGGGCCGGGTGGTCCAGCCCAGGCGCTTCATGCCCTCGGCAATCGCCCCGCTGGACACCATGACCACTTCGCGCGGCGCGCCGCCACCATCGCCACGCACCAGGGCGGCCAGTTGCCGACTCCATTCGCCGATGGCGGTTTCATCCAGTCCCCGCCCCTCGTTGGTCACAAGACTGGAACCCACCTTGACTACTATGCGGCGGGCATCTCGCAGAACGCTGGAAACCATTTTCTAGTGTGTATTAGGCTGCTTGCGCTTGCTGGGCGTGCTTTAGCAGCTATTAAATAAATAGCAAATCTCGAAACGATTGCGCGCCGTGGATCAGGCGTCGCCTGCAAAGCGCGGATCGACCTCGACCGGCTCGTTCTCGACCCGCTGCTCGGCCTGGACATGCTTGAAGATGGCGTGAATCAAAGGCTCACACCCCTCTCGCGTCAATGCCGATATCTCAAAGACAGGCCCCTTCCACTTCAAGCGCTTGACGAAGTCACTGACGCGCGCTTTCCGCTCGTCGGTGGGCACCATGTCCAGCTTGTTCAGCACAAGCCAACGGGACTTGTTGTAGAGGTTTTGATCGTACTTCTTGAGCTCGTTGACGATGGCTTTGGCCTGCGCAACCGGATCCACCGCATCATCAAACGGTGCAAGGTCAACGATATGCAGCAGCAGGCGGGTGCGCTGCAGATGGCGCAGAAATTGGTGCCCGAGGCCAGCCCCTTCGGACGCGCCTTCGATCAGGCCAGGAATGTCGGCCACCACGAAGCTCTGCTCGGGGCCCACGCGCACCACGCCGAGGTTGGGGTGCAATGTCGTGAACGGGTAGTCAGCGATTTTGGGCCGCGCATTGGAGACCGCTGTGATGAACGTTGACTTACCGGCGTTCGGCATGCCCAGCAAACCCACGTCGGCCAACACCTTCAACTCCAGCTTGAGGTGCTTTTTCTCGCCAGGCCAACCCGGCGTCTTTTGGCGCGGAGCACGGTTGATGGCGCTTTTGAACCGCATGTTGCCAAAGCCTCCATCACCGCCCTTGGCAATCGTGATCACTTCGCCGGGGGTGAGCAGTTCGTAAAGCACTTCACCCGATTCAGCGTCGGTGATGATGGTGCCCACCGGCATCTTCAATGTGATGTCACTGCCCGCCGCACCGAACATGTCCGAACCCATGCCATGCTCACCCCGCCTGGCTTCATGCCTGCGCGAGTACCGGTAGTCCACCAGGGTATTGAGGTTGGGGTCGGCCACCGCGAACACATGGCCGCCGCGCCCGCCGTCCCCACCATTTGGGCCGCCGAACTCCTTGTACTTTTCGTGCCGGAACGACACACAGCCATTGCCGCCATCACCGGCGGCAATATCAATAAAGGCTTCGTCGACGAACTTCATGAGCAGTGTCCAGTTTACAAAATCCGAACCGCACCCGTGCGGTCCGGCGCACCCCACCGCTGAACCAGCGCGAAGGTACCGCTTGGCATCCGATGGCGGCTCCTGCGCAATCGCAGAAAAGAGCCCCACATCATGCAAACCAAACAACAAAGCCCCGGCACAGCGGGGCTTCGATGATGACCCGAGGAGAGCCTCAGGCGGGTGTCACACTGACCGTGGACTTGGACAATGCACCCTTGGTACCAAACGACACGTGGCCGTCAACCAGAGCGAACAGCGTGTGGTCCTTGCCCACGCCGACATTGTTACCGGGGTGGAAGCGCGTGCCTCGCTGACGCACAATGATCGAACCAGCGCTGATCAGTTCACCACCAGACGCTTTCACACCCAGCATCTTTGGCTTGGAGTCGCGCCCGTTTCGCGTAGAGCCGCCGCCTTTTTTCTGTGCCATGACTCAGCTCCTTTGATTAAGCAGCAATCGCACCGATTTGCAGCTCGGTGAACTGCTGGCGATGGCCTTGGCGCTTTTGATAGTGCTTGCGACGACGCATCTTGAAGATGTGCACCTTGTCGTGCTTGCCGTGGGCCACGACAGTGGCTTTCACGGTTGCGCCGGACACCAGGGGTGTACCAACCTTCAATTCAGCGCCGTCACCGACAGCCAGAACCTGGTCGATCACAATTTCCTGGCCTACGTCCGCAGCAATCTGTTCTACTTTAATTTTTTCGCCGGAAGCAACGCGATACTGCTTGCCGCCGGTTTTTATGACCGCGTACATGTTGACCTCTTGAAATGAGTTCTGCAGACGGATTTCTGCAGAGCCCGCAATTATATCCCAGCGCTCCACCTCTTGCCAGGGGCCCCCACGAACGCGCCGTCCGCACACCCAGGACAAGACCAGACACGCAGCGCTGCGTTCCTATAATCAGCGACCAAACTGCGACATCCCCTTGACCGAAAACACCGCCCCAGCCGCCGCTCCCCTCGCGCTTGTCGCCAGCGACATGCGAGAGGTCGACAAGGTCATCAGCCAGCGCCTCACCTCCAGCGTCCCCCTGGTCGCACAGATATCGCAATACATCATTGCCGCTGGCGGCAAACGTCTTCGTCCTGCATTGCTGCTGATGACATGCGGAGCGCTTGGCTACTGCGGCCATCAACGCTTCAGCCTGGCGGCCGTTGTCGAGCTGATCCATACCGCGACACTGTTGCACGACGACGTCGTCGACGCATCAACACTGCGCAGGGGTCGGCCTACCGCCAATGAGACATTCGGAAACCCCGCCAGCGTGCTGGTGGGCGACTTTCTGCACACACGATCGTTTCAGATGATGGTCGAGTCGGGAAGCATGCGGATCATGGAGATCCTGGCCGAGGCCACCAACGTGATTGCCGAGGGAGAAGTCCTGCAGCTGATGAACATGCATGATGCCTCCCTCGACGAGGCAGCCTATCTGCGCGTCATCCGATCTAAAACCGCCAAGTTGTTCGAAGCCAGTGCCCGACTCGGTGCAGTTCTGGCACAAAGCACGCCCGACACCGAAGAGGCCTGTGCAACGTATGGGCAAGCACTCGGGACTGCGTTCCAGATCATTGACGATGTGCTGGACTATGACGGCGATACGGCTGAAATGGGAAAAAATCTGGGCGATGACCTCCGAGAGGGTAAGTCCACGCTACCGCTGATCGCAGCCATGGCCCGGGGAACAGCCAGGCAGGCAGCGACGGTGCGCCGCGCCATCGAAGAGGGCTCCACCGAACAGCTCGCGGAAATCCTTGCCATCGTGAAAGAGACCGGCGCCCTCGAAGTGGCGCGCGCCGCCGCGGTTGCTGAGGCCGGTCGTGCGATATCAGCAACACGCCGCCTGCCTCAAAATGCTTACTCTGCAGGGTTGCTAAAATTAGCCTCGGAGCTGCTGGATCGCCGCACTTGAGATGATTTGATGAAAATCCAAGGCGATCCACACGCTGCGGGGTGTAGCTTAGCCTGGTAGAGCGCTACGTTCGGGACGTAGAGGCCGGAGGTTCGAATCCTCTCACCCCGACCAGCCTACAAATTGCAACGCAGACCCGCTGCGCCTGCTGTTGCGCACATCCATCGCTGTACAGACTTTGGGCGATCGGCGATGATAGGATGGTAGACCTTTCAAACCCATCACTCCCTCCGGTTACATGGCCGCAGTCGCCCCCCCCCCTACAGAAGCTCCCACATCCACAGTCGCTCTTCCCGGCCTAGGTAGAGCGCTTATTTCCGCGGGAAAGCTCACCCAAAAGGCGGCTGAGGATGTTTTCGAAAAATCGCAGATTAAACAGTCTAGTTTTATAGGAGAATTAACCGGCTCTGGCGCTGTATCAGCTGCGGATCTGGCGCATACCGTGTCAGCAGTGTTCGGCGCACCCTTGCTGGATCTTGACGCAGTCGACCATGGGCGACTACCCGTCGATCTTCTGGATCCAAAAATCTGCCGTGATTATCGCTTACTGGTGCTTGGCAAACGAAATAATCGTTTGATCATAGCAACTGCCGATCCGACCGATCAAGAGGCTTCTGAAAAAATAAAGTTTACAACCGAGCTGGGGGTGGACTGGATTATTGCCGAGTATGACAAACTTGGCAATCTCTTGGGCGTCAACACGAAGTCTGTTGCTGAAATGATGGGTGGTGGTGATGAGTCAGAAGACGGCTCGGAGCCAGACAAAGCTGACGCAGACGAGGGTTTTGATTCATCCAATGAAACAGAATCAGAAGACATACCAGTCGTAAAGTTTCTGCGAAAAATGCTCCTAGAAGCATTTAGTATGCGTGCGTCTGACCTACATTTTGAACCCTACGAGGACCAATATAGAGTACGGTTTCGGATTGACGGTGAATTACAGGAAATCGCATTCCCCCCAGTAGCGATTAAAGACAAGCTCGCGTCGCGAATTAAGGTGATTTCGCGCATGGACATTTCTGAAAAGCGCGTCCCCCAGGACGGGCGCATGAAATTGAAGGTCGGTCCTGATCGGGTAATCGATTTTCGCGTGAGCACTTTGCCAACCCTCTTTGGCGAAAAGATCGTGATACGTATCCTCGACCCCAGCAGTGCCAAGCTGGGGATCGATGCACTTGGCTATGAACCCATCGAGAAAGAGAAACTGCTTCGCGCCATCGGCAGGCCTTATGGCATGATCCTGGTGACCGGACCAACAGGCTCCGGAAAAACTGTATCTCTTTACACATGTCTTAATTTGCTCAACAAACCGGGAGTCAATATTGCGACTGCTGAAGACCCCTCGGAAATCAACCTGCCAGGGGTTAACCAGGTCAACGTCAATGAAAAGGCTGGGCTAACCTTTGCCGCAGCCCTGAAGTCATTTCTGCGGCAGGATCCAGACATTATCATGGTCGGGGAAATTCGTGATTTAGAAACCGCCGACATCTCCATCAAGGCGGCTCAGACGGGGCACTTGGTTTTGTCAACATTGCACACCAACGATGCGCCTACCACTTTGACACGGATGCGGAACATGGGAATCGCGCCGTTTAACATAGCGTCCAGCGTCATCCTGATCACCGCTCAACGCTTGGCTCGGCGGCTGTGCCCTAATTGCAAAGCCCCAGCGGATATTCCCCACGAGACGTTGATCGAGGCCGGCTACCCGGAAGAGGAACTGGATGGAACATGGGTGACCTACCGCCCCGTTGGCTGCCCCGCCTGCAACAACGGTTACAAGGGCCGTGTAGGTATTTACCAAGTCATGCCCATTTCAGAGGAAATACAACGGATTATCCTGCGTGATGGAAGCGCCCTTGAAATCGCCGAACAAGCGCGTGCAGAAGGGGTGAGGTCGTTGCGCGATTCCGGTTTGTACAAAGCACGGCTGGGTCTCACTTCTCTTGAGGAAGTACTCGCAGTCACGAACGAATAAGGTTCAGAGGGATTTTTCATGGCCACTGTAGCGACGAGTGTCAAACAATTTGTCTACGAATGGGAAGGCAAGGATCGCAACGGGAAGATCGTCCGAGGCGAAATTCGCGCATCTGGCGAAAATCAGGTGCAAGCCACATTGCGTCGCCAGGGCGTGTTCCCTTCAAAGATTAAAAAACGTCGGATTCGTTCCGGCAAAAAAATTAAGCCCAAAGATATTGCACTCCTCACTCGACAGCTCGCCACGATGATGAAAGCCGGTGTGCCCCTGCTCCAATCCTTCGACATCGTCGGTCGAGGAAATACCAATCCAAGCGTGGCTAAGCTTCTAAACGACATTCGTCAGGATGTTGAAACGGGCACGTCGTTGAGCGCTGCTTTTCGCAAGCACCCCTGGCATTTCGATTCGTTGTACTGCAACCTTGTAGAGGCTGGCGAATCAGCGGGTATTCTTGAAGCACTGTTAGACAGACTCGCCACCTACATGGAGAAAACCGAAGCGCTTAAGTCGAAGATCAAATCAGCGCTGATGTACCCCATCTCGGTGATTATTGTGGCTTTTGTGGTGGTGGCTGTGATCATGATATTCGTGATTCCAGCATTCAAAGAAGTTTTCACTTCTTTTGGTGCTGACCTACCCGCTCCCACGCTATTTGTGATGGGCTTGAGTGATATTTTTGTTAAGTGGTGGTGGTTGATTTTCGGCAGTATTGGATTTAGTCTCTATTTTTTCTTGCAGGCATGGCGACGCAACGAGAAGGTCCAGATGTTTATGGACCGCTTTCTGCTCAAAATTCCGATTTTTGGCGTTCTGATCGACAAATCTTGCATTGCGCGCTGGACCCGGACGCTGTCGACTATGTTTGCGGCCGGCGTGCCTCTGGTAGAGGCGCTGGATTCTGTTGGCGGGGCTTCGGGAAATTCGGTGTATTCGATGGCGACCGAAAAAATTCAGCAGGAGGTCTCCACCGGCACAAGTCTGACTGCCGCCATGGGAAATGCAAAAATCTTTCCATCGATGGTATTGCAGATGTGCGCCATCGGAGAAGAGTCTGGTTCGATTGATCACATGCTAGGGAAGGCAGCCGACTTTTATGAAGAGGAGGTTGACGAGATGGTGGCCGGGCTGTCAAGCCTGATGGAACCTATTATCATCGTGTTTCTTGGAACAGTTATTGGCGGAATCGTCGTATCGATGTATCTACCAATCTTCAAACTCGGCTCGGTAGTGTAATGAGCCTAGAGCTTTTGTGGGAAGGTTCTATTGCGAGCGTTTTTGGCCTGCTGATCGGCAGCTTTCTGAACGTGGTCATTTACCGGTTGCCCAAGATGATGGAGCTTCAATGGGCGGCCGAAGTCCAGAAGTACACGGAGCAACCTGGGCCTGACGCGAAACAAACGCAAGACGCTGCACCGCCCGCTTTCAATTTGGTGCGCCCGCGATCGTGTTGCCGAACCTGTGGGCACATGGTTCGCTGGTTTGAGAACGTGCCCGTCCTGAGCTATTTGGTTCTGCGGGGCCGCTGTTCTGCGTGCAAGACGCCCATCGGGGCTCGGTACGTTTGGGTTGAGCTTGCCACGGGTGCGGCCTTTTTTTTCTGCGGCTATCGCTGGGGGTTGAGCTTCACTGCGCTTGCGTGGTGCGGTTTTTCTGCGGCGCTCATTGCGCTTGCGTGTATCGACTGGGACACAACGCTACTGCCTGACGACATCACCCTGCCGCTTCTCTGGGCAGGGCTTTTGTTGGCAGCGCTTCAGTGGATCGACGTGCGTTTGATCGATTCGGTATTCGGTGCCGCTGCGGGTTATCTGTCGCTCTGGTTGGTCTACTGGGGCTTCAAGCTCGCGACCGGGAAAGAAGGGATGGGCTATGGCGATTTCAAGCTTTTTGCGGCCTTGGGCGCTTGGTTTGGCTGGCAGGCCCTTGTCCCGATCATCTTGATGTCCTCAGTGATTGGCGTCGTCATCGGCCTGTTGATGAAATTCTCCCGCGCGTTGCGCGAGGGAGGCTACATACCGTTTGGCCCTTTTCTGGTGGGCGCGGGTCTGACGGCCATGGTTTTCGGGCCGCAAGCCATTACCGCAACCATGTTCGCCGCGTTGGGGCTGTGATTGTCTTGCCCAGGCGTTCGCTGAGCGCGTCAACAACCCATGCCAACCCTGCACGTGGGCCTGACTGGAGGCATCGGTAGCGGCAAGAGCACGGTCGCTCAATTGCTCGCTCAACGTGGAGCGGTCATCGTCGATGCTGACCAGATTGCGCGGGATGTGACTGCGACGGGAGGCGCGGCGGTGGGCGCAATCCGTGCGACGTTTGGTGCTGAGTTCATCGACGCTTCAGGGGCCTTGGATCGGCTGAAAATGCGGGCCCTGGCGTTCAACAGCCCCGCTGCGCGAGCCCAACTGGAAGCCATCGTCCATCCGCTGGTGGGCCTTCAGGCCCAGATGCAGGCCCAGGGGGCAGCGGCGAGCGGATGCCCTCTTGTCATCTTTGACATTCCGCTGCTGGCTGAGTCCGGGCACTGGGCGAAACGGCTCAACGCCGTTGTGGTCATTGACTGTGACCCCGACACGCAAATTGCGCGCGTGACGCAGCGCAGCGGGCTCGCGCGTGCGGAGGTCGAGAGGATCATTCATTCGCAAGCCACCCGGCAACACAGGCGCTCTACCGCAGATATCGTGATCTTCAATGGCCACCAACGCTGCCTGGGCAAGCTGGAAACCGACGTTTCCCACCTGGCAACGATGTTCGGGCTATGATGCGCACCCCGAACCTCCACGTACGCTCGTCTTCACCCGCAGCCCATCACAGGCGTCCTATAGCCGCATGAGCCCAAGGAACCCGCCAACGTGATTCTTTACGAGTACCCCTTCAACGAGCGCCTCAGAACCTATCTGCGGCTTGAGCAGCTGCTTCGCCGGCTCGGCGAGCTGATTCCCAGGCAGCATCCGCTCGACCATCACTTCGCTCTGGTCACCATTTTTGAGATCATGGACGTCGCCGCGCGTGCCGACCTCAAGTCAGACGTTCTCAAGGACATCGAAAAGAACAAACAGCAGCTCGATAGCTATCGCGGCAATCCTTCGATTTCGGAGGCGGCGCTGAATGCGGTCGTCGAGCAACTGGCCCGTTGTTTTCAAGCGCTGAACAGCCAAAATGGAAAGGCCGGACATGCCTTGACTGAAAACGATTGGCTCATGAGCATCCGAAGCCGGGTAGGCATCCCTGGCGGAACCTGTGGTTTTGATCTGCCTGCCTATTACGCGTGGCAGCATCGCCCGGCTGCTGTGCGTCAGCAAGCGCTGGAACAGTGGGCCTCGACGCTGGCGCCGCTGGCTGATTCCGTCTATGTGCTTTTGAAACTGTTGCGCGAATCCGGTGTGCCGCAAAAGGTCGTTGCTGAACGCGGGCAGTTTCAACAAAACCTGCCTCAGGGGCGAACTTTCCAGTTACTGCGCCTGCGCATCGACCCAGCGCTGGATGTCATACCCGAAATCAGCGGGAACCGGCTCATTGTATCCGTGCGGCTGATGCGCATGAACGACGACATGCGCTTGCAACCCTGCACCGAGGATGCGACCTTTGAACTCACGCTGTGCGCCTGACGACCTGCGTTGCTTCGATTCAGGACTTCGCAGCGCAGCCCAACCCAGGGCAACAACCACCCAGCAACCTCATGCCCCAAACACCACATTCGGAACCTAAGACGCGTATCGTCGTCTGCCCCCCCGAGTTCGACACCAATCGGCCTCTCTTGGGCTGGGCCGACGAGCGCTAGCGATATGAATCAATGACTTGCGGGTGCTTCGGGTCCGATTTCTGGGTTTTCTTGTAGTGCCAATGTTGCGATATTTTGTAGTTTTCA
>NZ_JBKDRI010000033.1:0-3187 GCF_046341535.1 Acidovorax sp.
ACGGTGGGGCGCGGGCAGCGGCTGGGCTTGTTCGCGGGCTCGGGCGTGGGCAAGAGCGTGCTGCTCGGAATGATGGCCCGCTACACCCAGGCGGACGTCATCGTGGTCGGTCTGATTGGCGAGCGCGGCCGTGAGGTCAAGGAGTTCATCGAGGACATTCTTGGCCAGGAGGGGCGGGCTCGCTCGGTAGTGGTGGCGGCGCCTGCAGACGCACCACCGCTTTTGCGCATGCAGGGCGCCTCCTACGCGACCGCGGTGGCAGAGCACTTTCGCGACAAAGGCTTGCACGTTCTCTTGTTGATGGATTCGCTGACCCGCTACGCCATGGCCCAGCGAGAGATTGCCCTTGCCATCGGCGAGCCGCCAGCGACCAAGGGGTATCCGCCATCGTGTTTCGCCAAGTTGCCTCATCTGGTGGAGCGCGCTGGAAACGGGCTGCACGGCGTGGGCTCGATCACCGCCTTCTACACCGTGCTGTCCGAGGGCGACGACCAGCAGGATCCGATTGCAGATGCAGCCCGGGCCATCCTGGATGGGCACATCGTGCTGTCGCGGGCGCTTGCGGAGACGGGACATTTCCCGGCCATCGATATCGAACAGTCCGCTTCGCGGGTCATGCACAACGTGGTGATCACTGAGCACTTCGATTTGGCCCGACGCTTCAGGGCGGCTTACTCGCGTTACCAAAAGAGCCGCGATCTCATCCAGGTAGGTGCTTACATGAGCGGGTCCGACCCGGCCCTCGATGAAGCCATTCGCCTGCAGCCTCAGATGGCAGACTTTCTTCAGCAGGACATGTTCGAGGCGTCTTCGCTAGGGCAAAGCGTGGCTGCCATGGACGCCGTGCTGGGTCAATGAACGCGTTGATCAACGGGGTGCCCGCTTTCATGTCCAACCTGAGTTCGTTGCTTGTCGCCGTCAATCTGGCCATGCGTCAGCGCGATGACGCACGCAAGGCTTTGCAGGCCGCCCTGGCTGCCCAGCAGGCGGCCAGGGCCCAGCTGGAGCAATTGAACGACTATGCCCGCGAGACCGAGGCCCGCTGGGGCGTGCGAGCCGATGCCGACATGAAGCCGGAGGTGATGTACCACCACATCCAGTTCATGGGCCGACTCGGACATGCGGCGGGGCTTCAGACCACCGTGGTGGGTGATCACGAGGGTCGCGTGAACATGGCACGGCAAACGCTTTTGCAAGCAGAGCTCAGGCTCGCCAGTTTGTCCAAGGTCGTCGACAAGCGCCGCAGTGATATCGAACTGGCCAATGCGCGCCGAGAACAGAAACAGACGGACGAGCGGGCGTCGCTACGGTACCGCAACTCCCAGCAGGAGCATTGACATGGAACCCACACGAGTTGCTGCGACACCCTCTGGCCCCTCGGCCAAGCAATCCCCGCTTGCGGCAGGACACCTGCAGCGCGGCAAGGCAAACGGTCAAAGCCAGAGTGCAGGCGCCACTGCCAATCCCGCGGACTTTTTGTCACTGCTTGCCGACCTGCAACAGTCGCTTGACGCGGTGAACTCCCCGCTGGATGTGGCGGGTGACGAGCCAGCCGCCGATGCTGTTTTGACGTTGCCTGATCTGCTGCAGACCGATGCGCCCCCCATTGCTGCATGGCAAGACTTGCTGGCTTCTCGCGATGCTCCAGCGCCCGCACCGGGGCTGACCATTCAGGGCGCTGAGATTGGCCGGCCAATGGTGGCCGGACAGCAGACCGGGCGTGACCTGACCGCGCTGAGCGGTGTGGGAGCCAAGCTCGGTGCAGTTGACAGCGATGTGTTCGTCCTCCGGGGCGGAGCGCGCAGTCAAGGGCCCAGCCCGGATGCCACTGGTCTTGAGACCACCGCCGATGTGCGTGGGGGTGCCGTCGCCAACCCGGTTTCTGGCTACGGCCGTGCCTTCACACGTCTTCACAACGCGATGGCTTTGCGTGCCGATCCCGTCGAAGGCCCGGCCCTGCGCGGCGCCGTGACGGCAGGGGCCTCAGACCGGGCGTCAGGTCCGCTCACAAGTACGCTGGGCGCTGTCCTGGTGCAAATGCAGGCGAGCGCGGTTGGGGTGCCTGCGTTTGCGTCGGAGCGTGCGGTGGCCCGTAGTCTGATGGCTGCAGACCTACCGGCTGATGTGGCTGGCCTGATCGCGCCCGGCATGGAGCAGGCCCAGAATGCGGGCTCCCGGGCATCCGCGGAGGGGTCCAGCCCGCGTGATTTTGGTCACCGTGCCGATGGCATCGCTGAGCCAGAGCGTACCGCCGGTGCGGCCGAGCCCTTCGACAGCGCCCTGTCATCTGCTGACGCGACGCAGTCAGGCGTCGAAGACCAGATTTCCGAACAAGTTGCCTACTGGGTCAATCAGGAAACGCAAAACGCAGAGCTGACCGTCCATCGCGATGGCCTGCCCGTGGAGGTATCGGTGTCACTATCGGGTAACGAAGCCCATGTGACTTTTCGAAGTGATCAGGAACAAACCCGTGAGTTGCTCGACCGCAGCATGGCTCAATTGAGCGAACTGCTGCGGGGTGAGGGGCTGGTGCTTTCGGGTATGTCAGTCGGGTCGTCAGCAGGTCGAAGCCTTGCGGGGGGACAGGGCGGCGATCAGAAGCGACAGCGAGAAGAAGCCGGGCAGAGGCAGGTCAATGTGGTTGCGCCCGCTGGTGCCCTGCGCGCCAGGACGGATCAGTCGTTGGACGGCTCTGTCGATGTCTTTGTGTAGGTGATCGGTCGTACGTGCGACTTCGAATGTGTCAATCGGCATGCAGGCAAGCAGGGCTCTCTTGCCCGGATCAGCGCGGCATCCCTGGCGTAAGGCGCGGCTGTGGCGTAAGGCGTATCGGGGCGCTTCGTAGGCGCTGACTACCCGGGTTTTGGGTGGCTATTCTGGGTATTATGGGATGTGTCAGCATCCGATAATGGGCCATCGCAGGCGCCCTCTGCATTGAGTCCAATGTAAAGACTGCATCCCTCACACAAGGAATCCGCATCGTGTCAGACGCCCCAGCCCCAGCCGTCAAGGTCAAAAGCAAGAAGATGCTGGTGATCATCCTCGGCGTTGTGCTACTGCTTGTGTTGGCCGGTGGCGGGGCCGCTGCCTGGTTCATGACGCGTTCCCACGGTGAAGATGAAGAAGGTGGCGGTAGCCCGTCTGCGGCGAAAGAAGTGCCCAAGGTGGCGCCGACATTTTTGCCGCT
>NZ_JBKDRI010000034.1:0-7301 GCF_046341535.1 Acidovorax sp.
GGGGGGGATGTTGTTGGGGGCCGCCCCCCCGCCGGGCGGTTGGGGCCGGGGCGCCCCCCCGCCCCGACACCACTGCGCTCGTCAACGGCGCAGCACCAGCCATGGCCGACTTGCCTGCGGGTGCCGTGTTGGGCGGCCTACTGCTTACGGACCCAAGCCACGGTCAGGCCTTTTTCGGTGACGGTGATGGGGCCGGGCTCCAGCCCCAGGCCGTCAAGGAGCGCCGTCTCCTGGGGGCGGAGCTGATGCAGCACCACTTCGCGCAGTGATTGCTCGGCCAGCGCGGGGGCGTAGGCGTTGAGCATCTCCATAGCGGAGGGCCTGAGCCCCGCCACCTCCAACCGCCCCAGCCTGATCTGGTGCGCCCGCAACGTGCGGTCGCTGGCCTCGTAGCGCAGGGCAAATTCCGCATCGAACGAACCTGGGTGGCTGCGGCGCAGCGCGGGGCCTGCGGCCTCCACATCCATGGTGGCGCCCAGCCGGTTCACGGCGGGCAACCTGCGCAGGCGCGGCGCCTGAAGCGTCAGCTCCAGCAGTCCAGCCAGAGGCACCGTGCGCGGAAACTTCTGTGCGAGCATGTCGCGCAGCTGCTCGGCAGACACTGCGTAGCCGGGCTGAGCCAGGGCACTGCGCGCCAGTCCCAGCGCGGCTCCCAGGCCAATCGCGCCCGCAACGACGGGGCCGCTGGCGGCGGTCAGGAACATGCGGCGTTGCAGCACGGCGATCACGGGGGGTGGGCCCAAGCGGCAAAAAGGGGGCTCAGCGCCCCACGACCGACCAGCCGGCCTTCTGGTTGGACTTGTCGTTTTCGTATTCCCAGGCGGTGCCACAGCGGTCGCACACATAGCGGGTGATGGTCACGTCGCCATGGTCGCGCGCTTCCTTGCGGTTGCCGCGCTGCACCAGCTCGGCATGGCCGGGGGCCTTGCGCCAGTTGCGCTGGATGCCCTGGCACGGCTCGCACAGGGCCATGGGCTTGAGTTCGTTCTGTCGTGCGCGGTGTTTGGTCATGGATGGGCGGGCGGCGGTGGGCCGCTAATGTACTGCAAGCGGCTGTGCGTCGGTTCGCTGGGCGCGCAGCCGGGCATGGGCCTGGCCCTGCCAGTCGGGCGGCTGCTGGTGCTTGGCTTGCAGATAGTGGTGCGTGAACACATCAAGGTACGCCTGCAGTGTCGCACCGGCGCGCATCTCGCCGGCCAGGTCCAGGCACAGCGCGGCCACTTCGGCGGTGCACAAATGGTCGCTGCGGTGGGAGCGGCGCAGCGGGTAGCGCGAGGTCTGCTCCGGCTGCAGGCTCAGCACCGGCAGTTGCGCCAGGTAGGGGCTTTTTCGGAACATCTTGCGCGCCTCGGCCCAGGTGGCGTCCAGCAGCACAAACAGCGGGCGCCGCCCCGGGGTGGCGGTGGGCAAGGCCACCTGCGTCACCACGCGCTCGGGTGCCACGAACTCGCCCGGGAAAACCACATACGGCGCCCACTGCGGGTCGGCCAGCAGGGCCAGCAGTGCCGGGTCGACTTCGGTTCGGGCCCAGCCGAATGCAAACGTGTCGGGCACCACATCGGCAATCAGCCAGCCGGTGTTGCTGGGCTTCAAGGGCTCGATGTCGGCCATCAGCAGGCACATGCCCGCGCGCGTGGGCACGGCGGGCTGCAACGCGCACAGGCAGTGGCTGGGCACCAGGCGGCAGCCGGGGCAGCGATCGCCCTTGATGCCGCCCCGGGCCAGGAAGGGCTTGGCACTGCGGGCCAGACGCGCTGCGCGCAGCCGCGCGACAGCGTGGGGCGCCGCGGGCACGCCGGATGGACCCGACCCTTCTTGCCGGAGCATCAGCCTGGCCCGCCCGAGCGCTCCAGCGCAAACGTGGGTACTTCGGCCTGGTGGCTGAGCCACACGCCGCCGCCCAGCTCCACAAAGCCCTCGCGCAGACCGCGCCGGTACAGCGCGGCGCGGTGGCGGAACACGCGGTTGTCGGTCAGGTGCTCGTCGATGATGTCCTGCTCATAGTCCTCGCGCGAGACGGCCTCCACATACAGCGCACCCCGGCTCAGGCGGCCCAGGTTGTGCAGCGCGGCTGTCAGGTCAGGGGGGCTCAGGTAGGGCAACACGCCCTGGCAGATGACGAGGTCAAACGGCGCGCTGGCCGCGTAGTCGACCACAGAGCCCTGCTGCCACCCGAAGCGCTCGCACAGGTACGGGCTGAATTCCACGCCCTGGTAGCTGGCGCCGGGAAAGTGCTTCTCGACAATGCCCTTCCACAGGCCGATGCCGCAGCCCACGTCCAGCACGCGCTGCACGGGCACGCGCAGGTACTTGAGGTAGCTGCAAACGAAATTGCCCAGCCGCTCCATGTGCTCCGGGTCCACCACGCTGGTTTTCTTGTCGAAATAAAAGCGCTGGTAATAGGCCTCGTCGAAGGTGGTGGCGCTGGCGGATTTCAAGGGGCGGTGTCCGGTGGTGAAGGCCGTGTGCAAAGGCGGCCGGGGCGCAGAGTATCCCCCATCCGCCGCGAGCAAACCGGTGACGACCCCCACCCCATCAAGCTCAGCGATGCGCAGGAAGACTTCCGGGTAGCCCAGGCCCGGCGCGCCAGCGTGCTGCTGGACTCACCGGGCTTCTCTGCCGTCATCGTGGCCACCAACGGCACCATGGCCCGCATGCACACCGTGCACCCGGCCACGTTTGTCGCGTTCAAGCGGTGGCTTGCAGGTCAACCCGACCGCGACCCGCTCAAGCGCAGGCGTGATGTGCTGCAGGCCGATGCGGTGCAGGTGTTGCTGGAGCAGTATTTGCCGCCCGGTTGAAAGCCAGGCCGCGCTCGGCAAACGCAATGGCCGAGCGCGACGATCCACACCTTGGGTCAGCCGCCAAGCAGTGGCTGCTTGCTTTGCAGCGCCAGCAACTCCCGCAGGGTCGTGCGGGCCGATGCGAACACGGTATCCGTGTTAACGTGCCATCCCTGTCCGCTGAAGGCTCTTGCCGGGGCGCAGCCCTGGTTTCACTTTCCTGTCCACCCGTCCCATTGCATGTCCAGCGGCATCCTGTACGGCCTGTCGGCCTATGTCCTGTGGGGGTTGTTTCCCCTGTTTTTCAAGCAGTTGCAGGCCGCAGCCGCCACCGAGGTCGTGCTGCACCGCATGGTGTGGTCGCTGGTGTTCGTGCTCATCGTGCTGGCAGCGCTGCGCCGCTTTGCCTGGCTGGCCGACGTGCGCCGCAACCCGGCCCTGCTGGGCAAGTTTGCGGTGTCGGCCGTGCTCTTGGCGGCCAACTGGCTCACCTACATCTGGGCGGTGAACAACGGCCATGTGCTGGATGCCAGCCTGGGCTACTTCATCCTGCCGCTGGTGAATGTGGCGCTGGGCTGTGTGTTTTTGCACGAACGCCCGCGCAAGGCGCAGTGGGTGGCCTTTGCGCTGGCCGCCACCGGCGTGTTGTGGATGGCCCTGCAAACCGGCCGCATGCCCTGGATTGCCCTGCTGCTGGCCCTGACGTTTGGCTTCTACGGCCTGATGCGCAAGGTGGCCGTGCTGGGCGCGCTGGAAGGCATGTCGCTAGAGACCATGCTGCTGGCCCCGCTGGCCATCGCCGCGCTGCTGTGGGGCAACCACACCGGCCAGCTACCCGCGCACGACAGCCGCACCTGGCTGTTCTTGGTCCTGAGCGGCCCGGTCACTGCCATTCCGCTCTTGCTGTTTGCCGCGGGCGCACGGCGCGTGCCGCTGTCCACCATGGGCTTTTTGCAGTACGTCACCCCGTCCATCCTGGCGCTGATGGGGGTGTTCCTGTACGGCGAAACCTTCAGTGGCCCGCGCGCCCTGGGGTTTGCGCTGATCTGGGTGGCGCTGGCGCTGTACAGCGCCGAAGGGCTGTGGGCAGGTCGTACCGCAGCAGGATCAAGGGCTGCAAGATAGCTGTGGCCTCAGCGGCAGCGCGCCACCCGCGCTGAGGGTGAGGAAAGCGCTTTGGGCAAGCGCAGGCGCGACGCTGATCCACAGCGCGGTTAGCCCGGATATTTCACCGTCCTCCGTAAAAACGATGACGGCATGGCCCTTTGAGTGCGCGTTTATCGAGGGGCGGTCTCAAATCTGAAGTGCAACACCCTCACCGAGGGTAATGTACACACATGGGAACGAGATACGAACACTTGCAGCCAGAAGACAGAGTGACGTTGGCATCGCTGCGCCAGCAGGGCTGGAGCATCAGGGCCATAGCCGGCCTTCAAGGCCGCAGCCCCAGCACCATCAGCCGTGAGTTGCGGCGCAACGCCTGCCATGGCGGTTACGCCAGCGCTCCTGCGCAGCGTCTGTGCCAGCAGCGGCGCATTCAGGCCAGGCCATGCCCCAAGCTGCACAGCTGCGGGGCTTTGTGGACTCTTGTCACCACCATGCTGAGCTGGCTGTGGTCGCCCCAGCAGATTGCACGCACACTTCAGCGCATGTATCCCCAAGAGCCGAGCATGCATGCCTCGCATGAGAGCATCTACACCGCCATCTATGCATACCCACGCGGTGAGTTGCGCCGCCAGCTCATCGCACTGCTGCGCCAAGGCAAGAGTACACGCCGCCCGCGTTCAGCAGGCTCTGATCGGCGTGGTCAGATTCCAGACATGGTCTCTATCCATGTTCGCCCGCCCGAGGTCAATGATCGCGTGATGCCGGGGCACTGGGAGGGGGATTTGATCAAGGGCGCTGGCAACAAGTCGGCGGTGGGTGTGCTGGTAGAGCGCTCAACGCGCTTGGTGCTGCTGTGCAAGATGCCTGACGCATCGGCCGAGAGTGCGCTGGCCGCGTTCACCAACAAGCTGCGCCAGATTGCACAGCCGATGCGCCAGACGCTCACCTACGACCAGGGCAAGGAGATGGCCCGGCACAAGGAACTCGCACAAGCCCTTGGCATGCGGGTGTACTTTTGTGATCCGCACAGCCCTTGGCAAAAAGGCAGTTGTGAGAATACGAATGGGCTGCTGCGCCAGTTCATGCCCAAGGGTACAGACCTGAGCGTGCATGACCAGGATGCGCTGGACTCCATGGCCGATCTGATGAACAACCGTCCTCGTCAGACGCTCGGCTGGGATTCTCCCTATCAGGCTTTTCAGCGATTCATGAAGGCTATCGCCGAGAAGAACTCCGCTACCATTCATTGAATATCAACCTGCGGTGTTGCACTTCAGATTTGAGACCGCCCATTGAAGAACGCTACAAGGCCAAACTCTGTGGGGAAAATGACGGCAAGTATTGGCTGACACAGGTGCTGGACGAATGCCAGGCGTATGACAAGCAGCCCGCCGACATCCTGGCTATGCGTGCCCAGCAGGCACAGAGCCGACCGTATGCCGACTGCAATTTCCTTCGAAAGCCGTTTCTTGAGGCCTGCCAACAAATTAGAGTTCTTTGAGAATTCCCGCAGCAACCTGCGTCAGTGCCCATAAGCTCGGGAGGCCAATCGGCACATGGCCAACCATCCGCCACCATAATGTGAAATACCAGCCCTTAGCCGGTTGGGATTTTTTTGCTCGTTTCGCTAGTGTTGGCGAGTTTCCGGCAAGCTATGGTCTTGAAAAGTTCGGCGGTGTTCGTGATCCAACCACAACAAGTTCGCTCCAGGCAAGCACCACAATCAGCCCATGAACTTCTTTGATCTGGCAACCACGGGGAGTACCCCATGGAAAAACGGCGGCGGCAGCACGCAGGAGCTGGCCTGCTGGCCCCCAGGGGCGGACATGAACCGCTTTGAGTGGCGGGTGAGTCTGGCGACCGTCGATCGGTCGGGGCCGTTCTCCGTGTTTCCGGGCATTGATCGTCAGATCATGCTGCTGGGCGGCGATGGCCTGCACCTGCGCGGCCCCGCGTGGGAGCACCGCCTGGAGCCGCGCTGGCAGCCCTTTGCGTTTTCGGGCGACGACGCGGTGGACGGGGCCATGCTGGGGGGCACATCCAAGGATTTCAATCTCATGCTGCGGCGGGGCGCGTGGCGCGGAGCGATGCGCATCGTGGCCGACGCCCAAGCGCCCGAGACCGCCGAGGCCGGCTTGGCCATGGTGCTGCAGGGCGAGTGGCTGTGGTCCGTGCCGGGGGCTGTGCCGCAGCGTTTGCGCGCCGGTCAGGGCCTGTGGTGGGCGGGGCAGGGCGACGCCACGCGCGGGCAGCTTGTGCCTGCCGACACCAGCACACCCACGGCTGCCTGTGCGGCGGTATGGATTGCACTGGAGCGTTGTGAAAGCCAAAACAATGAATCAAAAACGCCATCTGCGCGCGACGGGTAATCTTTTTAAGCTATCAATATAATAGCAATTGCATCTTGGTTGTTTCGGTGAATCCTTAGCAGGACGGCGCAGTGCAGGCGATGGCGGCGCGGAACGATCCGGCATGCGGCCACGGCGCTGACGGGATCGGACAGCCATTCCTGCGTGAACGCGGCCGAGGAACTGCTGATGCTCGAATACGCACAGCGCCTGTCGCGCCACCGGCGCAACGTGCTGGCCACCCCCGCGCACCCCGAGGTGGCCACCGCCATGACCCTGCAGGCCGTGCAGGGCGGGGCTCAGGCAGCGGGGCGCCTGGGCGGGGGCGGGGCGGCGGGCATTGCTGCAGGCCAGCCGGCCGACTGGGTGGTGCTGGACGCGCCGCATGTGGCTTTGCGTGGCCTGCCCGCGCCCGCCATGCTGTCGGCGCATGTGTTTGCCAGCCACCGCACGTCCGCCATCGACAGCGTCTGGACAGCCGGAACATGCCGCGTCACACAGGGCCGCCATGCTCCATGGCCGCTTCAAGGGCGGCCATATCACCCGCCACTAAGGCCGGCCAGGGCAGGGGGTGCATGCCATTGAGCTGGAGATGGCGCAATGCAGCTACAAGCAGGAAACCCTGCCGTTTGACTACCTGCCAGAGCTGGCGGCGCGCGTGCAGCCCCATTGGCAGCGCATGCTGAGCGCCGCGCTGGCGTTTGCCACGGCCGCATCCAAGGCGTGAGCCCTGCCAAATCGCAGGGCGTAACAAGCGCAGAGCTGCCCGTGCTTTTTGCGCAGCCACGCCCCGGCGGTTGCGTGCGGGCAGGGTGCCTGTGCGCTCCGTGCGGATCGCAACAAGGCTGCAGTCGCCTAGGAGCCTGTCGGACTTGGAGCGTCGAAAGCGAAAATCGGCGAGAGCGAGGACAGTTTTTGCCGGATTTGCAGCCCCATAGCCGAGCTATGGGGCAAAAAGGCGGTTATTGAGTCGGCACCTTTGAACTTGAACCAGCCGTTCGGGCTGAGCCTGTCGAAGCCTTGCGCAGAGCTTCGAACCGCATCAACGCATTCAAGTTGGTTG
>NZ_JBKDRI010000035.1:0-26013 GCF_046341535.1 Acidovorax sp.
GCAGGGCATGGTTGGTTTCGGCAAAGTGGTAGTGCGAGCCGACCTGGATCGGCCGGTCGCCGGTGTTGCACACCACCAGCGTCACGGTGCGCCGCCCGGTGTTGAGCAAGTGTTCGCCGTTGTCGATGAGCAGTTCGCCTGGAATCATGCAAGCTCCCGCCGTCCTCACTTGCGGCCGCGCCAGGCAGCCACGGCCAGCAGTGCTCCGACAACCACGAAGCCCCAGAGGTCAGTCGCATGCCAGTGGCTTGCGTGCTGGCTGTGTCCTTCGTGGGCAAGTGCGACGCCAGCGTACAGGTACACAAGCGTGCCGGCTGTCAGGGAGGGGATGGGGTGGGATGTGATTTGCAGCATGCGTGCATTCCTGTCGTGGGTGCGTGTCAGACGATGGGCTGGTGCACGGTGACCAGCTTGGTGCCATCAGGGAAAGTGGCTTCGACCTGGATGTCTGGAATCATGTCGGCGATGCCATCCATCACATCGGCGCGGGTGAGTACCGTGCGCCCCTCGCTCATCAGCTGCGCCACGGTCTTGCCGTCACGCGCTCCCTCCATGACGGCGGCGCTGATCAGGGCGACTGCTTCGGGGTAGTTGAGTTTCAGACCCCTGGCCTTGCGCCGCTCGGCCAGCAGGGCCGCAGTGAAGATCAGGAGCTTGTCTCGTTCGCGAGGAGTGAGTTCCATGTCATGTCGTCCGTGCCGGGATCCATGGTTTGCCGGATTGCCGTTGCAGTCGGGCGTCAAGGGTCCATTCCATTGCGTTCCAATCGTTTGCGTGGCCTGAGTGGGCGGGGCCGCCAGAAGAGGCCGCAAGACCGTGGGATACGGGCCGCGGCAATAGCGTCCTCTGTGCATTCCAACCAAACGTCTGCATCGTACACAGCAAGCCCCATGCCCGGCCATACGCCACATGCCGCATGGCGCCTCGACTATGGCATGGAACCTGCACGGAACGATGACTGCCTTCCCATGACGTTCGCCCCCACCGCTTTGTCGCCACCTGCTTCAGCCCCATCGACCACCGAGCCGCGCCCAGGGCAGGAGCCCGACCCCGCTGCCCAGCCGCCCCAGCAGGTGGTGAAGGTCCGGCGCGACTACAACAGCTGGGTAGCCACCGAAACCATAGAGGACTACGCGCTGCGCTTTGCACCGCAGCGGTTTCGCAAGTGGTCCGAGTGGCGGGTGGCCAACACGGCATTTGGTGCGGCATCGTTCCTGATTCTTGAGGCCGTGGGTGCCACGCTGCTCGTGCAGTATGGCTTCATCAACGCGTTGTGGGCCATCGTGGCCACAGGGCTCATCATTTTCATCGCGGGCCTGCCCATCAGCATCTATGCGGCGCGCTATGGGGTGGACATGGATCTGCTCACGCGTGGCGCGGGCTTTGGCTACATAGGCTCCACGCTCACTTCGCTGATCTACGCGTCGTTCACCTTCATCTTTTTTGCCCTCGAAGCGGCCGTGATGGCCTACGCCCTGGAGCTGGCCCTCGACATACCGCCGACCTGGGGTTACCTGATCTGCGCCATGGTGGTGATACCGCTGGTGACGCACGGCGTATCGGTCATCAGCCGGTTGCAGATGTGGACCCAGCCGCTGTGGCTGGTGATGCTGGTCGTGCCCTTTGCCTATGTGTTGATGCACGATCCTGGTGCGTTTGCCGGGGTGGTGCACTACGGTGGGGAGTCGGGCCGCGGCTCGGCGTTCGATCTGCTCCTGTTTGGTTCGGCGCTCACGGTGGGCATTGCGCTCATCACGCAGATGGGAGAGCAGGCCGACTACCTGCGCTTTATGCCGGCCTCTGCGCCAGGCAGGCGCGGACGCTGGTGGCTGGGCGTTCTGGTGGGCGGACCGGGCTGGGTGGTCCTGGGCGTGCTCAAGATGCTGGGCGGGGCGCTGTTGGCCTGGCTGGCACTGACACAGATGGTGCCAGCCGACCGTGCAGTGGACCCCAATCAGATGTATCTGGTGGCCTACGGCTATGTGTTTGCAGACTATGGCTGGGCTGTGGCGGCGACGGCGCTGTTTGTGGTGATTTCGCAGATGAAGATCAACGTGACCAATGCCTATGCGGGTTCGCTGGCGTGGTCGAACTTCTTCTCGCGCCTCACGCACAGCCATCCTGGGCGTGTGGTGTGGGTGGTCTTTAACACCATGATCGCCTTCCTGCTGATGGAGATGAACGTGTTTCGAGCCATGGGCGAGGTGCTGGGGCTGTACTCCAACATCGCCATCGCCTGGATCATGGCGGTGGTGGCCGACCTGGTCGTCAACAAGCCTTTGGGCCTGTCGCCCAAGGGCATCGAGTTCAAGCGTGCCCACCTGTATGACATCAATCCGGTGGGTGTGGGGGCGATGGCGCTGGCGTCTGTGCTGTCCATCAGCGCGCACCTGGGGTTGTTTGGCCCGCTGCCGCAGGCGTTCTCGGCCGTGATTGCGATGGCGGTGGCCTTTGTCTCCGCACCGCTCATTGCCTGGGCCACCGGGGGACGCTACTACATTGCGCGTCAGCCCGAGCCTGCCGCATTGACCGATTTGGCGGCTGATGTGGTGGCAGTGCCCATGCACGGGCCGATCAGCGGGCGACAAGGTGCGGACTCGGGCAGCTACGTACGCTACTCCGTGCAGCGCTGCGTGATCTGCGAGCGCGAATACGAGGCGCCCGACATGGCCCAGTGCCCTGCCTACCGGGGCGCCATCTGCTCGCTGTGCTGCACGCTGGACGCACGCTGCGGCGACCTGTGCAAGCCCCACGCCAATTTGGCCGTCCAATGGTCTGCGGCGCTGCGCTGGGTGCTGCCGCGCGCCGTGTGGCGGTATCTGGATACCGGTCTGGGGCATTTTTTGCTGCTGATGCTGGTGATCGCCCCCCTGCTGGCGGCGGTGATGGGCCTGCTGTACCACCAGGAGCTCAACTCCATGGCCCCTGTCATGACCGACGCCAAGATGCTGGCCGCTTCTGAGGCAGCGCTGCGCTCGGGTCTGCTCAAGGCCTATCTGGCGCTGCTGGTCATATCGGGCATTGTTGCGTGGTGGCTGGTGTTGGCGCACAAGAGCCGCCAGGTAGCGCAGGAGGAATCGAATCGCCAGACCGGCCTGCTGATGCGCGAGATCGACCTGCACCGGCAGACCGACGAGGCCCTGCAAACTGCGCGCAGCGTGGCCGAGCAGGCGCGCCAGGTGGCCGAGGAAGCCAAACGCGCTGCCGACCAGGCCAACCAGGCCAAGAGCCGCTACATCAGCGCCATCAGCCACGAGATTCGTACACCGCTCAACTCGATCCTGGGCTATGCGCAGCTCATGGGTGAAGATGCGAGCGTCCCGCCGTACCGCAAGCAGGCCGTGCACGTGATCAAGCGCGGCGGCGAGCACCTGCTCTCGCTCATCGAGGGCACGCTCGACATTGCTCGCATCGAGTCGGGCAAGCTCACGCTCGATGTGGCGCCCATGCGCTTCGCCGATGGCCTGCATGAAATGGCCGGGTTGTTTGAACTGCAGGCTGCCGCCAAGGGGCTGGCCTTCGAATTCGATGTGCAGGGGGTCATTCCCGAAGTGGTTCGCGCTGACGACAAGCGCCTTCGGCAGATCCTCATCAACCTGCTGGGCAATGCCATCAAGTTCACGGCACAGGGCACCGTCACGCTGCGCGTTCGCTACGCTCGCGAAATGGCCCGCATCGATGTGCAAGATACCGGCCCCGGGCTCTCGGCCGACGAGATAGAGCGCATCTTTGAGCCCTTCACACGCGGGGGAGTGGGTGGCCAAAGCAGTACCGGAGCGCCGGGTGCCGGGCTGGGGCTCACCATTGCCCGGATGCTCACCGCACTGATGGGCGGCGAGCTCACGGTCACCAGCGCCCCCGGCGCAGGCTCGGTGTTCCAGGTCAAGCTGTTCCTGCCCGAAGTGCATGCCGATGTTCCGGCCAAGCTGCCGCCGACGCTCGCAACGGCTGCACGGCCGCATCGGGTGCGAACCGGTTATGAGGGCGAACGCCGCCGCATCCTGGTGGTGGACAACGAGGAGCCCGACCGCGAACTGCTGCGACACTTGCTCGAACCTCTGGGGTTCGAGCTGCGCCAAACCGCCAGCGGCCATGACGCGCTGGACCTGCTGGCCACGGGGTACCGCCCGCACGCCATCTTCATGGACCTTGCCATGCCGGGCATCGACGGGTGGGAAACACTGCGACGTGTGCGCCAGATGCACCTTGCAGAGGTCCACTGCGCCATCGTCTCTGCCAATGCGTTCGACAAGACGCTCGACAACGATATGGACATCGTCCCTGAGGACTTCATCGTCAAGCCGGTGCGCCACAGCGAACTGCTGGACTGGCTGGAGCGCCGCCTGGGTCTGCAGTGGCAGTACGACGAGGCGGCAAACGTGCCCGTGGGGTCAGCGCCCAAGGCGGTCGCTGCTGCGCCCGCGCTCCTGACTTACCCTGATGCCATGGCGCTCGCAGCCCTGGCGCAGGTGGTGGCGTTAGGGTATTACCGGGGCATTCTGAACACGCTGGACGATATTGAGCGCAGCCAGCCCGCGCACAGCGCCTTCGTGGGCACCATGCGGCAGCTGGCCAAGCAGTTCCAGTTCGATGCCATGGGCCGAATCCTCGAGCAGGCTCGTCCGTGATGACCAACCCCACACCTCTTTCTTCTCAGGTGGCGACACTGCCCGCAGCGGCGCTGGACCGCAGCGATAGCGACGTGGTGCTGATCGTGGACGATGTACCCGACAACCTGGCCGTGTTGCACGATGCACTGGATGAATCGGGCTACACCGTGCTGGTGGCCACGCATGGCGAGGCAGCGCTGCAGCGCGCCGCGCAAGCCTTGCCCGATATCGTGCTGCTAGACGCCATGATGCCCGGCATGGACGGTTTCGAGGTGGCGCGCCGCCTCAAAGCTTCTCCTGCCACCGCGCATATCCCCATCATCTTCATGACGGGGCTCACTGAAACCGAGCACCTGGTGGCGGCGCTGGAGGCTGGAGGGGTGGACTACGTCACCAAGCCCATCAAGCCCCGCGAGGTGATGGCCCGCATGGGAGTGCACCTGGGCGCAGCTCGCAAAGCCCGGCAGGATGCCCGCCAGGCGCGCGAGGCACGCAATGCGCTGGATGCGTTTGGCTACGCCAGCATCACGGTGCGTGCGGTGGACGGTCGCATCGTATGGCAGACCCCGTTGGCGCGCGAGCTACTGCAAAGCTATTTCGGCGTCACGGGCCCTGACGGAACGCCCACCGCTTTTGGTTCACGGGCGCCTGAGCGCGTGCAGGCCTGGTTGCGCCGGCACGTGCTCGCCGATAGCGCAGAGCAGTTGCTGTCTGCTTCGTTGGCGGACCCTCCGCGCCTGACGGTGGAGCAGGGCGCGCGCCGCCTCACGTTTCGACTGCACCAGCAGGCAGGCGACAGCGATGGCGGTGGAGACTGGCTCATCGTGATGCGCGAGGTGTCCGACGCGAAGATCATCGAGTCCATGAGTCTGTCGTTCAAGCTCACGGCACGCGAAGCGGAGGTGCTTTACTGGGTCGTCAAAGGCAAGATCAACCGCGACATTGGCGACATCCTGGGCGCCAGCCCCGCCACAGTGAAAAAGCATCTCGAGCGCGTGTTTGCCAAGCTGGGGGTGGAAACACGCACCGCCGCAGCAGGCATGGCCATGAACCGCATCCGGCAATTGCATCCCCAGTTCGAGGGCTGATTGGACGCCCCTGTCCGCGCCTGGTAGCGCACAGCAGGCGTTGACGTCATGATGTGGCAGCGCATTCATCCCTGCGCTTGATGCCCGGAGTCAGAGCTTGAAATGTGCGGGTGGTCGCGCTCAACTACAGCAGAAGTTTGTGCCCCCAACTCCACATCCACTGCGCCGTGCATCGCCGTTTCCCACTGGCTGGCCCACGCGTGCAGCCGTAAAGTACAGCGCCATGGGCATTTGCCAGCAAGACCGCCATGAGCTTCCTGCACCACCTCTTTGATCGCTTTGTGCGCACCCGCCATGTCAAGCGGCATTTCTCAAGGCGGCTGATTCTTGACACGCTGAGGCTGGGTCGAGCGCCCCTCCCCGCGACGTCCTCCGACCTTCTCAGCCGCGAGTTGCAGCGCGCCGCGAGCGTGGATCTGGCCAGCTTTCTGGTACGCCTGCGGTCCAAACCCGCTGGCCTCAGCGATGTCCAGGCCGCGGCTGCGCTGGCTCAGTATGGTTCCAACGAAGTTAAGAGTGAAAAGCCGCGCCCCTCCTGGGTGAGTTTGCGGTGAACCTGAGAAAACCGTTGAACGTAGTTCCGATGGCGGCAGTGAAGCGCCTTGGTGTGCGGCGCTGTGGCTGGCGGTGAGACCAGGGCCTCTTCGCTGGGCGCATGTTCCAGGCGCATACGCAGCGGAATTTCCCTCCGGGTGAGGGCCGTGCAGCGTCGTCGAGGTGTTCTAGGGTTTCAAGCGTGGCTCGATGTCCGTGGCACGTCGGACAGCTAATCGCGTTACATCCCCAGCGATTTGAGCAGCGCGTCCGTGTCCTCCTGCCCTGTGGGCGGAGGCGCGGGAACCATCGGCGCCTCTTGCGATTGGGCGATCAGCGCGTCCGGGTCTGGAACTTCCTGGGCTTCAAAGTCGTAGAGCTTGATGAATTCAGTGCGGTCGATCGCAAGTTCAAGGTAGAAAATGTTGTTGTTGCTGGTGTAGAACGTCACGCGCCGGGCTTCGGGTTTGTCCAGGTTGGCGTCAACGGACAGCTGCACCTGCTTGTTGAGCACAAGCATCTTCGGTTGGTTTTGGGTGATGTGTGTCTGCAGCTCGCGCCGGACCTTGCCAGTGAAGTCACCCACTACCTGGTTCATCAGCTCGCCCATCACGTTGCTCACTTCGTCGGACGTGTAGGAGTTCACGAGGTCTTCCTTGGACATACCCATGTTGAGCAGGTAGCTGGCATACAGCTCCATGGCCGCCTGGGCCGAGAAGTTGATGATGACCAAACCCGAAAATCCCCCGTCGAAAAGGACGAAGCAGCCGATATCGGGTTTGAGGCATGTTTTGCTGATGCGCTGCACCATGCCTGAAAAATGGATCTGGCTGTGGGTCGCCACGCCCAGCACCCGCGTGACGGAATTGCACAGGCTGATCAAAAGGTCTTCGGTGCCGTAGTCGGGAGTTTTTTGGAGTTTGGTCATGGTGTCCAAGTGTAAATTCAGCGTCAGGATACACGCTGCGGACACCTTAGGCTAAGGTGACGGTCACCGCCATGGTGACTTCCTTGAGCACCCGAGGACCTGTTGTCGCCGTGCGTCAGTCGCGCCGCTTCGCTGCGGCCTGATGGATGGCTGCGCGGATGCGAGGGTACGTGCCACAGCGGCAGGCATTGCCCGACATGGCGGCGTTGATGTCGGCGTCGGTCGGACGAGGTGTCTTTCTGAGCAGCGCGCAGGCCGACATGAGCTGGCCGCTTTGGCAGTAGCCGCATTGCGCAACGTCCAGCGTTGTCCATGCCTCGCGCAGGGCCACGGCCTCGGGGCCTGCAACCCCCTCGATGGTGGTGACTTTGCCATCGCCCACCGCCGAGAGCGGTGTGATGCACGCCCGTATTGGCTCGCCGTTCAGGTGCACAGTACAGGCGCCGCACAGGGCCATGCCACAGCCAAATTTGGTGCCGTTCAGATGTAACTCGCCGCGCAGCACCCACAACAAAGGGGTGTCCGGCTCGGCGTTGACGGGGGTGGGGGTGCCGTTGAGGTGCAGCATGATGCTCATGGCAATAACTCCAAAAAAAGGGTTTCAAGCCAGGCGCAAGGGCAGGGCGCGCAGTCGCTGGCCCGTGAGCGCAAACAGCGCATTGGCGACGGCGGGTGCCACGGGTGGCACGCCTGGCTCGCCCACGCCTTCAGGGGGCTCGGCGCTGGGCATGATGTACGTTTCGATGCGCGGGCAGTCGGCCATGCGCAGCAAGGGATAGTCGTGCAGGTTGCTTTGCTGCACCTGACCGTTCTGGATGGTGATTTCGCCGTGCAGTGCCGCCGTCAGGCCAAACACCACGGCACTTTCCATTTGCTGGGCGATGAGATTCGGATTGATGGCGGCCCCGCAGTCAATCACACATACGACGCGGTGCACCTGGATGGCTTTGTCAGGGCCCACCGACACGTCGGCCACCTGCGCCACGATGGAGCCGAACGACTGGTGTAACGCCACGCCTTGCGCGCGCGGCTTGCCGTCGGCGCCGGGTGCCAGTGGCTTACCCCAGCCCGACAGTGCCGCGGCCTTTTGCAGCACATGCAAATGGCGCGGGTGGTTTTGCAGCAGGGATGCGCGCATTGCAACGGGGTCCTGCCGCGCTGCGTGGGCTACTTCGTCCAGGAAGCATTCCTTGAAGAAGGCCTGGTGCGAATGACCTACGGAGCGCCAGAATCCGACGGGCCATGGCAGGTCAACGGCTTCGTGCGCGATGCGCGCGTTCGGCCACTCGTACGGCTGGTCAAACGCACCCTCGGAGGTGGTTTTGTCGGGCCCACCCCCCGGCAGACCGAACGTACGCGCAAGCACCTGCGGCACGATCGCCTGCCCCACCGATACATTGTGCCAAGCGAGGATTCGCCCCTGGGCATCCAGGCCTGCCCGGAACCGGGCCGCACACGCCGGACGGTAAAAGTCGTGCTGCAAGTCCTGCTCTCGCGACCACAGGACTTGCACGGGCAGACCGTGCGCGGCCTTGGCAATGGCAGCCGACTGCGCCACATAGTCCACTTCAAGCCGGCGGCCAAAGCCTCCGCCCAGCAGCAACTGGTGGACCGTCACGTTCTCGGCGTCAATGCCCAGGGCCTTGGCCGCCGCCATGCGCGCGAGGCCCGGCACTTGGGTGGATACCCATACATCGGCGCTGCCATCCTTGAACTGCACCGTGCAGTTGATGGGCTCCATGGTGGCGTGCGCCAGGTAGGGCGCCTGGTAGTCTGCGGTGATGGCGGAAGCCGCATCCCGCATCGCCGTGTCCACATCGCCAGCGCTGTAATACGCAAAGCCCTTGGCTTGATCGAGCGCTTTGAGCAGTTGGCCCATGACGGCAGAGCTGGAAAACCCGGAGGCCGCGCCATGATCCCATTCAACGACCAACGCCGCTGCCGCCTGCTTCGCATGCCAAGGGGTGTCGGCGATGACGGCCACCGCACCGGTGCCGCCGTGTTGCGGAGGCACCGCCAGAACATGTCGCACGCCTGGCATCTTGCGTGCGGCGGTGTCGTTCCACTGCCGCGCCGTGCCGCCGCGCGTGGGGCACATAACGACGCTGGCATGCAACATGCCAGGGGGGTGAGCGTCGATGCCGAACACGGCACTGCCGTTGAGTTTGCTCGCGGCTTCCAGGCGCGGCAGAGGTTTGCCGATCAGCGTGAACCTGGCAGGGTCTTTGAGTGTGACGGCGCCTGTCATGGGCTGCTGCGCCGCCATGGCGGCCAATTCTCCGAAGGTGGCGCGCCTGCCACTGGAGTGTGTCACCAGACCACGTTCCGCCAAGCATTCTGTTGCGGGCACGTTCCACTGGGTAGCCGCAGCGCGCACCAACATGCTGCGCGCATGGGCCCCGGCTTCGCGCATCGGCTGCCACAGGTCCTTGATGCTGGAAGAGCCTCCAGTCATCATGACGCCGATTTCGCGCATCGTCTTGGCGGTGAGCCAGCCTGCCAATGCTTTGAGCGGGCCGCGGTTGTCGGGGTGAAAAGGCAGGCCGTCCACCACGGTGGCAAGGTTGTTGTAGATGTCATCGATTGGCGCCATCTCCAGCCGCACCTGTGCCCAGTCAGCGTCGAGTTCCTCGGCAAGAATCGCAGCGAGGCCGGTGTGTGCCCCCTGTCCCATTTCCGACTTCGCCATCATGACGATGATGCTGTTGTTAGCGCCCACCTTGAGCCACCCATTGAGGGCTACCTGATCGGGCGCGACAGGCAATGGACGCGATGTGTGCAGGCGCTGGCGCACCGGCATCAGCCCCCAGCCGATCACGAGGGCGCCAGCGGCCGCCGCGCCGGCAAGTAGAAACGTACGACGTCTTGCCATGGGTCAGCTCTCAGAGGTTTGATGCCTTGGCGGCAGGGGGCGCGCTTGCAGGCTCGGCCTGCAGCGACAGGAATTCATGGAGGAACCGGCATTCAGGGTCGTTGAGCGCCGAGAAGTCGCCGACTGCGACATCTGCAAGGTATCGGCGCACCATACCCAGCCGCGCAATGCGCTGGTCAATCTGCCGCAACTGCGCTGCAGCCAGGCTTTGCAGGCGTTCGGGACCCAACCGCGCAGCCTCACGCTCCTCCAGCAGCAGCGCGATCTCGCGCAGCGTGAAGCCCAGTTCCTTGAACGCACGAATCGCATGGAGCCGCTGGACCTCGCTGGTGGCGTAGCAGCGGTAACCGTTCGCGCGACGCGGTGGGGCCATGAGCAGGCCTTCTTGTTCATACAGCCGCAGCGTGCCGCGCGTGACGCCTGCGGCGGCGCACAGTGCGGCGGTAGAGAGTCCGCGCTCGGCGGGCGATGAAGAGGCAGCCATCAGCGAATGGTAAATCCGGCACCAAGATGCCGGGTCAACCGGTCACGCCAAGTGACTGTGGCATCCAGCCCACAGCAAGCGCTTGAGGGCTGTTTTGAACCAGGCGGCAGCCGCTCGGAGCGCGGCGCAGTACGCCACCTGGCGTATTTCCGTGCGCGCGGTGGCTCTCCAGAATTGGAGGCATCAATTCGTGATTACCCCGAATCGATCCGGTTTCCATCACCCTCATTGGAGAAGCGCTCATGCAACGTCGTTATTCCCTCAAGGCCCTCGCGGCCGTCGCAGCCCTGGCCGGTCTTTCGGCACTGCCCGCCCAGGCCCAAGACACGATCAAGGTCGGCATCCTGCACAGCCTGTCGGGCACCATGGCCATCTCCGAGACGGTGCTCAAAGACACCGTGCTCATGGCCATCGACGAGATCAACGCCAAGGGCGGCGTGTTGGGCAAGAAGCTCGAACCCGTGGTGGTGGACCCAGCGTCCAACTGGCCCCTGTTCGCTGAAAAGACCAAACAGCTGCTCACGCAGGACAAGGTCGCCGTCATCTTCGGCTGCTGGACCTCGGTCAGCCGCAAGTCGGTGCTGCCTGTGGTCGAAGAACTTAACGGTCTGCTGTTCTACCCCGTGCAGTACGAGGGCGAAGAGCTCTCCAAGAACGTGTTCTACACCGGCGCTGCGCCCAACCAGCAGGCCATCCCGGCGGTGGACTACCTGATGAGCAAGGATGGCGGCGGCGCCAAGCGCTGGGTGCTGCTGGGTACCGACTACGTGTACCCCCGCACCACCAACAAGATCCTGCGCGCCTACCTCAAGAGCAAAGGCGTGAAGGATTCGGATATCGACGAGAAGTACACGCCGTTTGGCCACTCCGACTACCAGACCATCGTGGCCGACATCAAGAAGTTCAGCCAGGGCGGCAAGACGGCGGTGGTTTCCACCATCAATGGTGACTCCAACGTTCCCTTCTACAAGGAACTGGGTAATGCGGGTCTGAAGGCCAAGGACGTGCCCGTGGTGGCGTTCTCTGTAGGCGAGGAAGAGCTGCGCGGCGTGGACACCAAGCCACTGGTGGGCCACCTGGCCGCCTGGAACTACTTCCAGTCCATCAAGAACCCAGAGAACTCCGCGTTCATCAAGAAGTGGAGCGACTACGCCAAAGCCAAGGGCATTGCAGGTCATAAGGACAAGCCGCTGACCAACGACCCGATGGAGGCCACCTACATCGGCATCAATATGTGGAAGCAGGCGGTAGAGAAGGCCAAGAGCACCGATGTGGACAAGGTGATCGCCGCCATGTCGGGCCAGACCTTTAAGGCGCCCTCGGGCATCGTGAGCAAGATGGACGAGAAGAATCATCACCTGCACAAGAGCGTGTTCATCGGCGAGATCAAGGCCGACGGCCAATTCAACGTGGTGTGGAAGACCCCCGGCCCGGTCAAGGCCAAGCCGTGGAGCCCCTACATCGAAGGCAACGACAAGAAGAAGGACGAGCCAGAGAAGAAGTGACACCCTGACGCGCCTTCACCCCCTCTCGCACGCTGCGCGTGGGAGGGGGGACGCCGCCAGTGCGGCGGGGCGGCCCTTGCACGGTGGCTCTCGCCTTCGCACCGCGCTCGTGCTGCGGGCCACTGCGACTTCCAATAGCCTCCGTCATGAATCCCTCCTTTTTTTCTCGCCTGCTCGCCTGCCTCTTGCTGTGCGCCACAGTGCATGCGCATGCGTTGACCGCCGAGCAGGCCATGGCCATGGCTGCTGGCGAGACTGATGACCGGGTCGCTGCCGTGCAGCAGGCCGTGGCGGAGTCCGGCGAGCGCACCGCAGCGTTTTTGCAGGCGCTGGCCGATGACGCGGTAAAGATCGCCGGTGGTAAAGCGCTGATTGTGCGTGACGACAAGGGCCAGGACCCTGTGACGGGCGACGAGGTGCCCGTGCCCGCGGATGCCGAAGACATCATCAACAACAACCGCATGCGCGGCGAGATCGACACGGCCCTGGCGGGGCTGGCCTTGTTTGGCAAAGACGAAGCCCAGCGGCTGGCTGCCGCCAAAGCACTGACCAAGGAGCCGGATGCGGCTCGCCTGCCTTTGCTGGAAAAGGCGCTGGCGCAGGAAAGCAGCGAGAAAATCAAGGTTCAGCTGCAGTTGGCCCGCGCTGCGACGCTGCTGGGCAGCGAAGACGCCGCTCAGCGCATCGCCGCAGCACAGGCGCTATCGGCCAGCGCCACGCCCGACACGCGCCTGTTGCTCAACGAGCGCGCATCGGTGGAAGAGGACGCCAGGGTCAAGTCAGCGCTGCAGGCTGCCCTGCGCGCCATCGACAGCCAACTGGCCTGGGGCGAACGCCTTGGCGTGGTGTTTTCGGGCATCAGTCTTGGCTCTATCCTGCTGCTGGTGGCGCTGGGGCTGGCTATCACCTATGGTTTGATGGGCGTGATCAACATGGCTCACGGCGAGTTGATGATGGTCGGCGCCTATGCCACTTATGTCGTACAGGGGGCGTTCCAGAAGTTCTTTCCCGGAGCGTTCGACTGGTACCTCGTGGCGGCGGTGCCCCTGGCGTTCATTGCGTCGGCCCTGGTAGGCGCGGTGCTCGAGCGCGGGGTGTTGCGTTTTTTGTATGGCCGCCCTCTCGAGACCCTGTTGGCCACCTGGGGCATCAGCCTGGTGCTGATGCAACTGGTGCGTTCGATCTTTGGCGCGCAAAACGTAGGTGTGGAAAACCCTGCGTGGATGAGCGGCGGCGTGCAGGTGCTCTCCAACCTCACGCTGCCCTACAACCGCCTGGTCATCATCGGCTTTGCGATTGCCGTGCTGCTGGGTATGGCGTATCTCATCGGCCGCACGCGCCTGGGCCTCTTTGTGCGCGGCGTGACGCAAAACCGCCCCATTGCATCGTGCATGGGTGTGAACACGGCGCGCATTGATACGGTGGCCTTCGCGCTGGGTTCGGGCATTGCTGGCTTGGCCGGTTGCGCGCTGAGCCAGGTTGGCAATGTAGGGCCCGACCTGGGACAGAGCTACATCGTCGATGCCTTCATGGTGGTGGTGCTGGGCGGTGTGGGCCAGCTGGCCGGTGCCGTGTATGCCGCCTTGGGGCTCGGCATTCTGAACAAGTTTCTGGAAGGCTGGGCGGGCGCGGTGCTGGCCAAAATTGCCGTGCTGGTGCTGATCATCGTCTTCATTCAAAAGCGGCCCCAGGGCATCTTCGCGGTCAAAGGGCGTGCGGCCGACTGACGCCACCCAGGACGACAGACATGACTACGCCAACCTCTCCCCACGTTCAACTGCCCGCACCGGAGCCGCTGCTCACGCGCGGTGGCTGGTCGGCTTTCGTCGTTGCGCTCATCGTGGTGTGCGCCGTGGCGCCCATGCTCAACCTGTGGGTGCCCGCAGGCAGCATGTTCCATTTCAGCGACTATGCCGTGGCGCTGCTGGGCAAGATCATGTGCTACGCCATTTGCGCGCTGGCCATGGACCTCATCTGGGGCTACACCGGTATCCTGAGCCTGGGGCATGGCCTGTTCTTCGCGCTCGGCGGCTACGTCATGGGCATGTACCTCATGCGCCAGATTGGCCGCGACGGCAACTACAAAAGCGACCTGCCCGACTTCATGGTGTTTCTGGACTGGAAGGAGCTGCCCTGGCACTGGGCGCTGTCTGACAGCTTCGCGGCGACGTTGATCCTGATCGTGGCGGTGCCGGGCGTCATCGCCTTTGTGTTTGGCTACTTTGCTTTTCGCTCGCGCATCAAGGGGGTGTATTTCTCCATCATCACGCAGGCCCTGACGTACGCGGCCATGCTGCTGTTCTTTCGCAATGAAACCGGCTTTGGTGGCAACAACGGCTTTACCGATTTCAAACGCATCCTGGGCATGCCGCTGGCCACGCAAAACATGCGCATGGTGCTGTTTGTGCTGACGGGTCTGGCTCTGCTGGGGTTCTTCCTGCTGGCGCGCTGGCTGGTGCGCAGCAAATTTGGCCGCGTGCTGCAGGCTGTGCGTGATGCCGAGATGCGCGTGATGTTCTCGGGCTACTCGCCGCTGCCCTACAAGCTCACCATCTGGACCATCAGCGCCATGATGTGCGGTGTGGCGGGGGCGCTGTATGTGCCGCAGGTGGGCATCATCAATCCGGGCGAGATGAGTGCTGCCAACTCGATCGAAATCGCGGTGTGGGCCGCAGTGGGCGGCCGTGCCACCCTGATCGGGCCGGTGGTTGGAGCGTTCATCGTCAATGGTGCCAAAAGCTGGCTCACGGTAACGGCGCCAGAGTTCTGGCTGTATTTTCTGGGTGCGCTGTTCATCGCTGTGACGCTTTTTCTGCCCCAGGGGGTGGTCGGGCTCGTCAAGAAGCTGACAACCAGACAGAGGGCTGCGCAATGACGCCCGATCTGTTGGAAGACGGCGCGAGGCGCATCCAGTCCAGGCTGACCCCCGCTGCCGTGGGACAAACCGAGTCAGGAGGGCGGGCCGCAGGCTTTTCGCGCATCGCCACGCCGGGCGAGGTGGATGTGACCCATGGCCGGATTCTGTACCTCGAAGACGTGCATGTGAGCTTTGACGGCTTCAAGGCCATCAACGGCATGAGCCTCGACATCGCCCCGGGCGAGCTGCGCTGCATCATCGGACCCAATGGCGCGGGCAAGACAACGCTGATGGACATCATCACTGGCAAGACCCGGCCCGACAAGGGCACGGTGTTTTTTGGATCGACGATTGACCTGCTTCGTCACACCGAGCCTGAAATTGCAAGCCTGGGTATTGGGCGCAAGTTCCAGAAACCCACGGTGTTCGAGCAGCTGAGCGTGTGGGAAAACCTGGAGCTGGCGCTCAAGACGCACAAGGGTGTGGCGTCCAGCATGTTCTTCAAGCTCGATTCGGCGCAGTCTGACCGCCTGGTCGAGGTACTGCACACCATTGACCTGGCCGACAGCGTCTCGCGCCAGTCGGGCAACCTGAGCCACGGACAAAAGCAGTGGCTGGAGATCGGCATGCTGCTCATGCAGGACCCCAAGCTGCTACTGCTCGATGAGCCCGTGGCGGGCATGACGGACGAGGAAACGGCGCGCACGGCCGAGCTGTTCCTGAGTCTCAAGGGCAAGCACTCCCTGATGGTGGTGGAGCACGACATGGGTTTCATCCGCAGCATCTCCGAAAAAGTCACTGTGCTGTGCGATGGATCGGTGCTGGCTGAAGGCACGCTTGACCAGGTGCAGGCCGACGAGCGCGTGATTGAGGTGTACCTCGGCCGATGATGTGAGTGCTATTTAAATAATAGCAATAGATCCTTTTGTATCAGGCGTAAGTGCCCTGAAAAGTCCCAAGTCTTATGCTCTCTGTGCAAAACGTCAACCAGTACTACGGCGGCTCCCACATCCTGCGCGACGTGAGCTTGACGGCCCAGCCCGGCAAGGTCACCGTGCTGCTGGGGCGCAATGGCGTGGGCAAGACCACGTTGCTCAAATGCCTCATGGGCCTGGTACCCATCAAGAGCGGCAGCATCATTTTTGATGGCAAAAGCATCGACAAGGCCGCACCGTACGACCGCGCCCGGGCTGGCATTGGCTTTGTTCCGCAGGGTCGTGAAATATTTGGCCGCCTGACGGTGGAGGAAAACCTGCGCATGGGGCTGGCCTACCGGAATGGATCCACGCCGGTACCCCCCCATCTGTACGAACTTTTTCCCGTGCTCAAGCAGATGCTCAAGCGCCGGGGCGGGGACCTCTCGGGTGGGCAGCAGCAGCAGCTTGCCATCGCCCGCGCGCTGGCACCCGGGCCGCGGCTGCTGATCCTCGATGAACCCACCGAGGGCATCCAGCCGAGCATCATCAATGATATTGCCCGCGTCATTCGCATGCTGGCCGATACCGGCGAGATGGCGATCCTGTTGTGCGAGCAGTACTACGACTTTGCACAGGAGCTGGCCGACGAATACCTGGTGATGGAGCGCGGCGAAGTCATCGCCCGCGGGCCAGGCAGTGACATGGAGGCCAAGCGCATTCGCAGCCTGGTGGCGATTTGACGCAGCCTGCCCATGGTCGGCAGATCTTGCTGGCCGCCACGGTCTCGGGCATCTGGATATCTGACACAGCGCGGCATGCCACGCGCTGGTAACATCACCGCCACAGCAGCGTATTCCATCAGGCTCAAAGGCTGGAGGTCTCGTGACTGCATTCACCCGAGCGCGCCAGTCCAAATGCTTATGACAGTGCGGTGGGAGAATGGCTTATGCCCATGCCATCGTGGTCCGGCGGCTTTTTGTTTGCAGGTTTCATGTCTACCTTTCCCAGCTCAGACACTATCGAAGCGCTCCAGAGCCTGATTGCGCGCGCGACCGGCTCCCGGCTGGATGGCGCAGCCCAGGCCGAAATGCTCTCGTTGCTGCAGGGCGCAGGCCAGGATGCCGAGGAAACACGCAACCTTGTCGATGCTGCGGGGCCGCGGGAGATGACGCTGCTGGTGGCAGGCTTGCGCGGTTTGCCCGATCTGCTCGCATCACAGCCGCACTCGAAAGCCGTATCCGTCATCAACCGCTGCCTGGTGCGGCTGGGTGAAGTGGCGCTTCGGCATGGTGGGACGATCGATCATTTCATGCATGACTCGCTCATGGTGCTGTTTGGCATTCCAGCTGCGCGCGAGGACGATGTAGAGCGCGCCTTGCTGTGCGCCATTGAGATGCAGGTGGTCATGCGCGATCTGAACCAGCTGCATCTGGATGAGCACCTGCTGCCGATGTTTCTGGGGGTGGGCGTGCACTCGGGAATGATCGTGGCGGGTCATTTGGGCTTGCCTTTGTGGTCAGGATTTACCGTGATGGGTGAAGATGTGGACCTGGCCACGGGCATTCAGGCTTTCAGCCTGCGCGGGCAGGTACTCATCAGTGACGCTGTCTATCAGCGCTGCTGGGGAATGGCCTCGGCAAGCGCCCCGATGCAGGTCTACATCAAAGGACGGTCGCGACCCGAGAGCCTGCACGAACTGATCGCTGTGCCGTCGCGCAGGCTGAAGGTGCCCAGGCAGGAGTTTCGCCGCAGCCACCGCGTGAATGTGCGCATCCCCTGCCAATGCCAGCACGTGCAGGACGGCATCGTCACCCCGAATGTGGTGTCAAGCTCAGTGCGGGACCTGGGCTACCACGGTCTGCTGTTGGTGACCGACGAGCCACTGCCGCTTCATGCCGAGGTGCGCCTGGAGTTTGAGCTGGCCCTGGTCGACTACCGCGCCTCAGACGTCTATGCCCGCGTCGTCAACGTCAAGCAAGATGGAGCTGAATGGATGGCTGGCATTGAATTCACCACCATCAGCCCTGAGTGCAGTGCCAAGGTTCAGATGTTTGTGCAACTGCTGGTGGGCAAGCGCTGAGTCGGCTGTCTGCAGGGGCGGGGCTCCAAGCAAGCCCCGCGGTCAATTCGCAACCTGGCCCGCTGCCCCCTACGTCGCCCAAATCCGAGGCGTCTCCCCCTCCAACCCCCACAGCTCCTTGCGCCAAGCCACCCGCACGGCCTTGAGAAGCTTCATCGCGGGCTCAACCTGGGGTGCCAGTGCGCGCACCACCACCATCCGGTCGTTGGGGTTGGTAGCGCCCGCGGTAGGTTTCATCCGGTGGTGTGCGTCGATCACGGCGCGGGCGGTCTCCAGCGCAGCGTCCCGGCGGGCGCGGTCTAGCGGGGTGCCTGTGGCCAACCACATACTGGCCATGCAATGGTGGCCCGCCAGGCCCAGCGGGCTACCCAGCAGGCGTTTGTCGGCCGCATCGATCACGCCGCGCTCCAGCCACAGGCCGGGCACTTGCAGGTGTTGGGTGAAGCGGCCCTGTTCAAAAGGCTGCCCGGCATGCGGCAGACCCAGGGCCGAGACGTCCCAGGCGATGCATTCAGCGCCAGGCGCCAGCGTCAGCGTGAGGTGGTTCTCTGCGTGGCAGGCGTCGTAGCACAGCGCTTCCAGGGGCAGCCACTCCAGACGGGCGTTGGCCGCCAGGCTCAGGTGGCTGCGCTGCAAGGCCAGGGGACCCGTGGATCGGTAAAAGCGGGTGGCACCGGGCGTGGTCACCAGACCATGAGCGCCAGGGCCCACCGTAGCCTTGATCTCCAGCGTGTCGCCGCCGACCAGGCCACCGGGCGGATGCACCAGCACGTTGTGGCAAATCGCATCACCTTCGGGGTACAGGCTTTGCAGGATGCGCAGCGGGCCATGGTGGCTGTATCGCGCCACCGTGCGGGCGTCTTCTGCGGTGTAGTCCAGTTGAAGGCGGGCGTGCCAAGACATATGGGCTTTGATGCTATTTTTAAGATAGCATTTAAGCAAGAATGGATAAGCGTAAGAGGGTTTTCTAGTGCTTTATGGAGCGAAATCCGGCGCGCTCGATTTCGGGCGGTTCAGGGATCGGCTCGCCGGGCGACGCCAGCAACCGCACGTGCCGCCGCGCTCAAGGAGGCAGCCCCGGGAGTGGCTTTGGGCGGCACTCACTCGCCTTGTGAACCCCTGTGCGCCCAGGCGGTTGTGTGCTTTTCCAGTGCGCTGAACAATTCATACATCACCATGGCCATGGCTCCCACCACCATCAGGCCCGCAAAGGCCAGGCCCATCTGCATGGACGAACCTGCGCTGATCAGCAGGTAGCCGATGCCTTCGTTAGCGGCCGTCATCTCGCTCACAGTGGTGCCCACGAACGCCAGGGTGATGGCCACCTTGAGCGAGCCGTAGAAGTACGGCATGGAGCGGGGCAGGCCCACCTTGGTCAACACGTCCCAGCGTTTGGCGCCCAGCACGCGCAAGACATCCTCCAGCTCGGGCTCCAGCGTGGCCAGGCCCGTGGCGATATTGACCATGATGGGAAAAAAGCTGATGAGGAAGGCCGTGAGGATGGCCGGACCCACGCCGATGCCGAACCACACCACCAGGATGGGCACGAAGGCCGCTTTCGGCAGCGCGTTGAAGGCTGTCATCAGCGGATACACGGCGGCGTAGGCCAGGCGCGAACTGCCAATCACAAAGCCCAGCAGCACCCCGACCACAATGGCAATGCCAAACCCCGCCATGGTGACCCAGAAAGTGCGCCAGGCATGCCCGGCAATCACCCCGCTGAACTCCACCAGCTGCGCGCCAATGGCCCAGGGGCTGGGAAAAATGAATTCCGACACGTTGAAGGCTGAGCAGATGACCTGCCACAGCACGATGATGGTGGCCAGCAGGATCCAGGGCGACCAGCGTTCCAGGGTTTTCTTGTGCATGGTGGGTACGGTGGGTGGGCCGGAGCCTATTGCTGGATGGGAGCGCCCGCCTTGCGCAGGGCGCCGATGTGTCCCCGCAGTTCGTGCACGACGTCGGTGAACTCCTTGGTGTAGGTGATCTCCAGCTCGCGCGGGCGGGGCAGTTCGATCTCCTTGCGCACCACAAAGCGACCGGGGCTCTTGCTCATCACGTACACGGTGTCGGCCAGAAAGACCGACTCGCGCAGGTCATGCGTGACCAGGATCACGTTGAACTGCTGCTCGGTCCACAGGTCGCGCAGAATGCACCACAGCTCTTCGCGCGTGAAGGCATCGAGAGCGCCAAACGGCTCGTCCAGCAGCAGCATCTTGGGCTCGTGGATGAGCGCGCGGCAAATGCTGGCGCGCTGTTGCATGCCCCCCGAAAGCTGCCATGGAAACTTGTCTTCGTACCCGGCCAGGCCCACCTTCTGGAGCAGCTTGCGGGCGCGCTCTTCGTACTCGGTGCGCTTTTGCTTGAAGTGGCTGCGGTAGGGCTCGACGATTTCCAGCGGCAGCAGCACGTTGTCAACCGTGCTGCGCCAGGGCAGCAGGGAGGGCGCCTGGAAGGCCATGCCCGAGATCTTCAGCGGCCCGGTCACCGGCTGCCCGTCGATGAGGATCTTGCCCAGCGACGGCATCTTCAGCCCGGTGGCCAGCTTCATGAAGGTGGACTTGCCGCAGCCGGAGGGGCCAACGATGGCGATGAATTCGCCGCGCTTGACCTGCAGGTCGATCGCCTCGACCGCAAAGTGCTTCTGCGCGCGCAGCTCCTCGTTGTAGGCGAGCCAGACATCACGGAAGTCCACGAAATAGGAGTCGGCAGCCTGCATGGATATATGGATGTAAAAAAAGCCTCCAGCGCTTGATACGTAAGCGCAGGAAGCTATTCATGTTGTAGCAAGTGAGCTGGCTTACTTCTTGGGAAGCACATTCAGCTCCGCCGCGCTGGGCAGGAAGCCCGGGTTCCAGACGTCATCGGGGTTCACGCGGGTCTTGGTGTTGAATGCGTCCGAGACCTGCGAGGCCATCAGCGACAGGCGCCCGGGCACCAGGCGGCCAAAGCCCTCGGCGCGGGCGTCGGGGCTGTTGATCACCGTGTCGATGGCCAGCTGCAGGCGGCGCGTTTCCAGCGGGACGTTGACGATGCCATCACGCGCTTTCACGTGTTCGATGGCTGCAGCCGGGTTGGCAATGACTTCCTTGGCGCCCTTGGCAAAGGCCGACAGGAATGCCTTGATCGCGGCGGGGTTCTCCTTGATCAGCTTGGGGCTGGCAATGATCACGTTGCCATACAGCTTGACGCCGAAATCTGCGTAAGGCATGACCACCACGTCAGAAGCCTTGGCGCCCCGCGCTTCCAGGTTCAGCAGCGACGTGAAGGTAAAGCCGGTGATGGCATCCACGTCGCCGCGCACCAACATGGTCTCGCGCAGTGGTGGGTCCATGGCGGTCCAGGTCACGTTGCCAATGCCGTTGGCTTTCTGGAAGATGGGGAAGGCGCGTCGGCCTGCGTCGAAAACCGGGGCCCCCAGCTTTTTGCCAGCCAGGTCGGCGGGCTTGGCGATGCCGCTCTTTTTGAGCGCCATCACCGATGCCGGCGTGTTGTTGTAGACCATCATCACGGCCACGGGCTTGTTTTGCGCGTCGGGGTTGTTGGCGTGGAACTCCATCACCGCCGCCAGGTCGGCAAAGCCCATGTCATAGGTGCCCGAGGCCACGCGCTGCACCGCGCCCCCCGAGCCGTTGCCCGCGTCCACCGTCACATCCAGCCCTGCCGCCTTGAAGTAGCCCTTGGCCACCGGCTGAAGAAACAGAGCCGCCGGGCCTTCAAAGCGCCAGTCCAGCTGGAACTTGATGGGCGTGGGCTGCTGTGCCTGGGCCAGCTGGGCGGCGCTGGCAAGGGCAAGCACGGCGGCGGTCCGGATGAAGGCTCTCTTGTTCATGGTGGGGCTCCTGTCAGGCGTCGAACGGGGTTGGGGGCTGGGATCTCCAGCGGGCGACTGCTGTTGGCGTACCGGGAGGAGGTGAGCAAAATTGGTGCCCGCTTTGGGACGAAGTACACCCCAAGCCGATGCATTGTTCACCGCATCGGTGCCGAAGGCCATGCTGGGTTTCCCGAAATGGTGCGCGCACCGTTGCAGTGCGGCGTCACATCAGAAAAAACGTTCAGGCAGGCAACCCGGGTGGTACAAATATGCCGTGTCGGCCGTCAACATAATCAGAAAGGGAGTCGCGTCATGCCCAAGGTGTCAGAATTTTTCGAGAGCGTGCAATTGCCCACCATGCCCGATGTGGCGCGGGAGCTGATCGCCACCATGCGCGATGATGAGATCCCGTTCGAGAAAGTGCGCAGCGCTATCTTCAAGGACCCGGCGCTCACGGCCAAGCTGATCCGTTTGGCCAACAGTGCGCGCTTTGGGTTGCCACGCCAGGTGGCCTCGCTGGACGATGCCATCATCATGGTGGGGCTCAATCAGGTGCGTACATTGGCGCTGGCGGCTTGTATGTCCGGTGTGTTTAAAGATGCGCCGGGCTTGGATGCCCAGGCCTTCTGGAAGGAAAGCATGGCCACAGGAGGCTACGCGCAGTGGCTGGCCCGCACCCTCGGTGCGGATGCTCAGCAGTCATGGCTTGCCGGTTTTCTGGTGCGGCTGGGCGAATTGATCATTGCTCAGAAGGCGCCCGAGCAGATCGAGGCCATCGAGCATCTGCCGCACCACGCTGGCGGACGTTGGGAGCGCGAACGATCCTTGCTGGGTTTCTCGGAAGCGCAGGTGACTGCGGAATTGGCACGGCGCTGGCATTTCCCCGACAGCCTGGTGCGGGCCTTGGAAACCGCCGAAGACCCGCTGTCCCACACGCCTTTTTGTCGGCAGGGCGGTATCGTGCATGTGGCCATGCTGCTGGCGGAGATCGGCCTTGAAGAACCCATGCCTGCGGCAGACGCCATCGCCAGTCTGCCAGCCGAGCTTAAGCAGGCATTGCAGCTTGATTCCGGCTGGCTGGCCGAGCACCTGCCCCCGGTGGAGAGCTTTGTGGACGTGCCCGTAAAGTGATGACTCCGGCGGGGCCCCATGCCCTGCCGGCCGCCTCCGCCTGACGTATTCAGCGGGGCCGAGCCGCCGCGCTGGCCACCGCAAGGGCCGTCATGTTGAACACCCGGCGCACAGTGGCCGCCGGAGTCAGGATGTAGGCGGTGGCCGCCGCGCCCATGAGGATGGGCCCCACCGTGACGCCACCGCTGGTGGTCGTCTTGAGCACGTTATAGAGGATGTTGGCCGCGTCCAGATTGGGGCAGATCAGGAGATTGGCCGCATCGCTCAGCGTGGTGTCGGCCTCGGCCAGGTAGGTCTTGCGGATACCGGGCTCCAGCGCGGCGTCTCCGTGCAGTTCGCCATCGCATTCAATCTCGGGGTGGGCTGCCACAAACAGATCGCGTGCCTCGCGCATCTTGCGCGCCGAAGGCTTCCTGGACGAGCCGTAGCTCGAGTGCGACAGAAACGCCACCTTGGCGGGCAGGCCAAAGCGCTGCACTTCCTGCACCGACATCCAGGCAATGTCGGCCAACTGCTGTGCCGTGGGGTTGTCGTTCACATAGGTATCGGCGATGAACAGCGTGCCCCGGTTGGTCATCAGCGCGTTCAGCGCCGCATAGTCTCGGGCATCTGCCTGGCGGCCGATGATGCTGTGGATGCGTTCCAGGTGCGTTTCATACGTGCCCACCAGGCCGCAGATCATGGCGTCGGCGTCGCCCAGCTTGACCATCAGCGAAGCGATGATGGTGTTGGAGCGACGCACGGCAGCCTTGGCCACCTCCAGCGTGGCGCCATCGCGCTTCATCAGCTGGTGGTAGTGCTCCCAGTACTGGCGAAAGCGCGGGTCGCCCTCAGGGTTGCACACTTGCACGTCGTGGCCCAGGCGCATGCGCAGGCCGGCCTTTTCGATGCGGGCTGCAATCACGGCCGGGCGACCAATCAGGATAGGCACAGCGATCTTGTCATCGATGGCCATTTGCGCGGCGCGCAGCGCGCGCTCGTCTTCACCATCGGCGTAGGCCACACGCTTTTGCGATTCGGGCAGCGCCTTGGCGGCGTTGATCACCGGCCGCATCAGCATGCCGGTCTGGTACACAAAGCGCGACAGCGATTCTTTGTAGGCCTCCATGTCCGTGATGGGACGGGTGGCCACGCCCGACTCCAGCGCGGCCTGCGCCACAGCGGGCGCGATCTTGAGAATCAGACGTGAATCGAAAGGTGTGGGGATCAGGTAGTCGGGGCCGAAGGTGAGCTCCTTGCCGGCGTAGGCGTTGGCCACTTCTTCGCTGATGTCGGCTTTGGCCAGATCGGCAATCTGGCGCACGCAGGCCAGCTTCATGGCTTCGGTGATCTTGGTGGCGCCGCAGTCGAGCGCGCCGCGGAAAATGTACGGGAAGCACAGGACGTTATTGACCTGGTTCGGGTAGTCCGAGCGGCCCGTGGCAATGATGCAGTCCGGGCGGATGGCCTTGGCCAGCTCGGGACGGATTTCCGGCTCGGGGTTGGCCAGCGCCAGGATGATGGGCCTGGGGCCCATGGTCTTGACCATGTCTGCGGTGAGCACCCCCGGGGCAGAGCAGCCCAGGAACACATCGGCGCCATTGACCACATCGGCCAGTGTGCGGGCTTCGGTCTTTTGGGCATAGCGCTGCTTGGAGGCATCCAGCCCGCCGGCGCGGCCTTCGTGGATGACGCCTTTGGAGTCCACCACAAAGATGTTCTCGCGCTTGACGCCCAGGCCCACCATCACGTCCAGGCAGGCAATGGCCGCAGCGCCCGCGCCGGATACTGCCAGCTTCACGCTGCCAATGTCCTTGCCCACCAGCTCCAGGCCGTTGAGCAGTGCTGCGCTGCTGATGATGGCCGTGCCGTGCTGGTCATCGTGGAAGACCGGGATGTTCAGGCGGTCGGAGAGCTGCTTTTCGATGTAGAAGCACTCGGGCGCCTTGATGTCCTCCAGGTTGATACCGCCCAGCGTAGGCTCCAGCGCCGCAATGATCTCCACCAGCTTGTCCGGGTCGCGCTCGGCCAGCTCGATGTCGAACACGTCCACGCCGGCGAATTTTTTGAACAGGCAGCCCTTGCCTTCCATCACCGGCTTGCCGGCCAGCGGTCCGATATCGCCCAGGCCCAGCACGGCGGTGCCATTGGTGATCACGCCGACCAGGTTGCCGCGCGAGGTGTAGTCAAACGCCTTGAGCGGATCAGCCTGGATATCGAGGCATGGGTAGGCCACGCCGGGTGAATAGGCCAGCGACAGGTCGCGCTGGTTGGACAGCGGCTTGGTGGGCGTAACGGAAATTTTGCCCCGGGTGGGGCTGCGGTGGTATTCGCGCGCAGCATCGCGCAGTGCTTCTTCGGCGGAAGAAAGTGTCTTCGTCATTCGGAAATCCTAGAGTCGTCGGCAAAAAAACAAGGGTACCCCATGGCAGAGCCGACCGGCATGCTGGATGATGCGTATGTCGCATGACGCCAAAACCCTCCTGAAGTAGGGCCTGCAAGAGGGTTTGGCGCGCCTGCAGCCGCAGGCGGGTTGGCTGGCAGCGGTCAGGCGGGGCGTGAGGGCCTGGTGACCGTGTTTTGCATCTGGCAATCACAGTGTCAGCAGGCCCTAATGGGCGTCGGCACTGTCGTGCGGCATTCACAGCGTCGGCGGTGTCGCGGCTGGCTCCGTTGAAGAATACGTTCAGTGCCACTGCCGTGATCGAGGCCAGCAGGATGCCGGATTCGATCAGTGGATGAATGGCATAGGGCATCCACTGCGGAAGTTGGGCGCGATCAGCGGCACCATCCCCACCCCGATCGAGACGGCCACGATCATCGCGTTGAACCGGTTGTTCTTGAAGTCCACCCCGCCCAGGATCCGGATGCCGGTGGCTGCCACCATGCCGAACATCACCTGCCCGGCGCCACCCAGCACCACGGTGGTGCAGTCTCAGTAGAAGCCCCGCTGCGATCTTGATTACTTCGGGCGATGGTTGCCGCAAGGGCTTTTCGGGCTGCTGCATTGTTGTCGTCTTCGCTGGCGTTTCCATATGTTCTCTCCATACCATCCGGAAATGAAGAAGGTGTAAGCCTAAAAACGGCAGTTGGATGCATTTGCCAGCGCTGCTGTTGGGGTGCCAGGCAAGGCGCGACGACGCGGCAGGCTCGTGCCTGCAAGGAGGAGCAACACCGCATGGCGCTCCAAAAGCGGTGCTGGCAAGTGCATAGC
>NZ_JBKDRI010000036.1:0-4713 GCF_046341535.1 Acidovorax sp.
ACGAACGCGACCACGAACACCGTGCTGAGCCCAACTTCAGGCAGCGCAAGCCACGACAGCAACTGGTGCATCCAGGTTTCCATCGCCCAAGTGTAGAGGGCTGGCTGCGCCCCAGGCGCTCGCAGTCCTACAGTCCTACACCGCCCTGGATTTTGTTTGCTGAAATTTTGAGCAGGTACAATCCTGCCTCCTTTTTCAGCAACGGCTGACGTCTTCTGCACCCTTGCACCCATGCACATCGGCCCTATTCCTCTGGCAAACCGGCTGTTCGTCGCCCCGATGGCGGGCGTGACGGACCGTCCTTTCCGCCAGCTGTGCAAGGCTTTAGGTGCGGGCTACGCCGTGAGCGAGATGGTCACCTCACGCAAAGACCTGTGGGACAGCCTCAAGACCTCGCGGCGCGCCAACCATGAGGGTGAGCCAGGGCCGATCGCCGTGCAGATTGCGGGCACCGAGGCGCAGATGATGGCGGAAGCCGCAATCTACAACGTGGAGCGCGGCGCGCAGATCATCGACATCAACATGGGCTGCCCGGCCAAGAAGGTCTGCAACAAGTGGGCGGGCTCGGCGCTGATGCAAAACGAGGCGCTGGCGGTGGAAATTGCAGCGGCGGTCGTCCAGGCGTGCGAGCCCTTGGGCGTGCCGGTCACACTGAAAATGCGCACCGGCTGGTGCCAGCAGCACCGCAACGCGGTGCAACTGGCGCGGCAGTTCGAATCGGTGGGCATCCAGATGCTGACGGTCCACGGCCGCACGCGCGAGCAACGCTATCAGGGGCAGGCCGAGTACGACACCATCGCTGCCGTGAAGGCGTCGGTGAGGGTGCCCGTGGTGGCCAACGGCGACATCACATCACCCGAAAAGGCCCGCGATGTGCTGGCGGCCACGGGCGCTGACGCCATCATGATCGGCCGCGCGGCGCAAGGCAGGCCGTGGATTTTTCGGGAGATCGGTCACTTTCTGGCCACGGGCGAGCACCTGGCGCCGCCGCTGGTTGCCGAGGTTCGCCGCCTGCTGCTCGACCATTTGAACGACCACTACAGCCTGCACGGCGAGCAGACCGGCGTGCGCAGCGCTCGCAAGCACATTGCGTGGTACCTGCGCGCACTGCCTGGTGGCGAGGACTTCCGGCAACGCATCAACACCATCGATGACGCCGCCGCGCAATGGCAGGCGGTGGCCGACCATCTGGATGCCCTGGGCGCGCAGATGGACCGGCTGCCTGCTGCCCATGGCCAGGATACGGACACACAAGAACAAGAAAGACTGGTTGCATGACCAAGAAACACATCGAAGAGTGCGTGCGCGATAGCCTGCAAAGCTACTTTCGCGACCTGGGAGGCGAGACGCCCGACGGCTTGTACGACATGCTGGTGCGCGTGGTCGAAAAGCCGCTGCTGGAAGTGGTGATGAGCCACGCCGACAACAACCAGTCGCGCGCTGCGCAATGGCTGGGCCTGAACCGCAACACCCTGCGCAAAAAGCTCGTGGAGCACAAGCTGCTCTGACCGGGCACCACCTGTCTATTGCTATTTTTTTGATAGCTGCTTGACTCATAAAATCAGGCGCTACCGCCGTATTTCTCTAGAAAAAACTAACCACCATGAACGCACTCCTATCCGTATCCGACAAGACGGGCATCGTTGACTTTGCCAAAGCCCTGCATACCCTGGGCATCAAGCTGCTGTCCACCGGTGGCACTGCCCAGTTGCTGGCCAGGGAGGGGCTGCCCGTGACCGAGGTGGCCGAGGTCACCCGGTTCCCCGAGATGCTGGACGGCCGCGTGAAGACGCTGCACCCCAAGGTGCACGGCGGCCTGCTGGCCCGCCGCGATCTGCCAGCCCACATGGCGGCACTCAAAGAGCATGGCATCGACACCATCGATCTGCTGGTGGTCAACCTCTACCCCTTTGAAGCCACCGTGGCCAAGGCGGGCTGCACGCTGGCCGACGCGATTGAGAACATCGACATCGGCGGCCCCGCCATGGTGCGCAGCGCTGCCAAGAACTGGAAAGACGTGGGCGTGATCACCGCCGCCGACCAGTACGAGGCCGTGCTGACCGAGCTCAAGGCGAGCGGCACGTTGTCGGACAAGCTGCGTTTTGCGCTGGCAGTGGCTGCGTTCAACCGCATCGCCCAGTACGACGGTGCCATCAGTGATTACCTGTCTTCCGTCACGTTCGACGCCGACAAGCTGTCGGAAAGCTATGTGCCCGAGCGCAGCCAGTTCCCCGGCCAGAGCAACGCTGCCTTCATCAAGCTGCAGGACCTGCGCTACGGCGAAAACAGCCACCAGCAGGCCGCGCTGTACCGCGACCTGCACCCGGCGCCCGGCTCGCTGGTGACCGGCGTGCAGCTCCAGGGCAAAGAGCTTTCGTACAACAACATCGCCGACGCCGACGCTGCGTGGGAATGCGTCAAGAGCTTTGACGCTGCCGCCTGCGTCATCGTCAAGCATGCCAACCCCTGCGGCGTGGCCGTGGGCCTGGGCGCGCTGGACGCGTACACCAAGGCCTTCCAGACCGACCCCACCAGCGCGTTTGGCGGCATCATCGCCTTCAACTGCCGGGTGGATGAAGCGGCGGCCGCCCAGGTCAGCAAGCAATTTGTGGAAGTGCTGATGGCCCCCGACTTCACGCCCGAGGCGCTGGAGATCTTCAAAGCCAAGGCCAATGTGCGCCTGCTGAAAATTGCCCTGCCCGCGCATGGCGGGGACACGCACTGGCAGCGTGGCCGCAACGCGATGGACAGCAAGCGCATTGGCTCGGGCCTGTTGCTGCAGACGGCCGACAACCATGAGCTGTTGCTCAGCGATCTTCGGGTCGTGACCCAAAAGCAGCCCACGCCAGAGGAAATGGACGACCTGCTGTTCGCCTGGAAGGTGGCCAAGTACGTCAAGAGCAACGCCATCGTGTTCTGCAAGGGCGGCATGACCATGGGCGTGGGCGCGGGCCAGATGAGCCGCCTGGATTCGGCCCGCATTGCCAGCATCAAGGCCAGCCATGCCAAGCTGTCGCTGCAGGGCACGGTGGTGGCCAGCGATGCGTTCTTTCCCTTCCGCGACGGCCTGGATGTGGTGGTCGATGCGGGCGCCACCTGCGTGATCCAGCCCGGTGGCTCCATGCGCGACAACGAGGTGATTGCCGCCGCCGACGAGCGGGGTGTGGCCATGGTGTTCAGCGGCGTGCGCCACTTCCGCCACTGATTGCGCCCTGTCGTCAGCCGGGATAGATGGCCCCCAGAGGCCTGGGCCCGGCCGCTCCGGTGACGGCGGGCAGATTGCCGGGCAGGCCCTCGATCCGCTGCCTGGCCAGCCATGCGAAGGCGGCGGCTTCCACCTGCAGCGCGGGCAGACCGAGGGGGTCGGTCGCTGTCACGTCGATGCCCGGGCAGTGGGCGCGCAGCCGCTCCATCAGGTAGGTGTTCAACGCGCCACCCCCGCACACGGCCAGCAAGGTGCCCCCGGTGCCGTATCGATGGACGCTGATGGCGCAGGCGCTGGCGGTGAACTCCGCCAAGGTGGCCTGCACGTCCTGCGGGGCGGCGCCTGGGTGCCTGGTCAGGAAGTGGGCCAGCCAGCGTGGGTTGAACAGGTCGCGGCCCGTGCTCTTGGGCGGTGCCTTGTGGATAAAAGGCTCGTTCAGAAGGGCCTCCAGCAACTGCGGCAGAACCCGGCCCCCGGCAGCCCACTGTCCGCCTGCGTCGTAGGGCGTCCCGATGTGCTGCTGACACCAGTGGTCCATCAGGGCGTTGCCGGGGCCGCAGTCAAACCCCACAACGCTGCCGTCGCTCCCCAGCACGCTGAGGTTGGAGATGCCGCCGATGTTGAGGACCAGCACCGTCTGGCCTGGGCGGCCAAACACGCCCTGGTGGAACGCGGGCACGAGCGGCGCTCCCTGGCCACCAGCGGCCACGTCGCGGCTGCGGAAGTCAGCCACCACGGTGATGCCCGTGAGTTCCGCCAGCAGCGCGTGGTTGCCCAACTGCAGGGTGTAGCCGGTGCCGTCAAATTCGCCGGGGCGGTGCCGGACCGTCTGTCCATGCGCGCCGATGGCACGGATGGCGGCGGGTGGATGGCCGGCCTGCCGCAGCAGCGCGGCCACCACCTGGGCGTACACCCGCGCAACGGCAGCGCCAGCCAGCGCAGCCCGGTGCAGCTCGTCGTGCCCCGGCGTGTTCAGCGCCAGCAGTTCGGCGCGCAGCGCCGGGTCAAACCCGGCCGACGCGTGTGCCTGGACCGCCATGCGCGCGCCAGCAAAGTCCGCCAACACGCCGTCCACGCCGTCCAGCGAGGTGCCGGACATGAGGCCGATGTAAAGCTCCGTCATGGGGTGCGGAAGCGGCCGATCAGAGGGGAGCGCCGCGCAAAGATCGGGTGGCGCAAGCGATGCCGCGCTTCAGGCCAAGGCAAGGGCGCGCACCGCTGCAGGCCACCCACAGGCCGGGGAGCGCAGCGGGCGGCACGGCGTGCAGCCCGCTCAGCCTAAAAACGGCAGATGGATGCATTTGCCAGCGCTGCTGTTGGGGTGCCAGGCAAGGCGCGACGACGCGGCAGGCTCGTGCCTGCAAGGAGGAGCAACACCGCATGGCGCTCCAAAAGCGGCGCTGGCAAGTGCATAGCGCTGTCACCCCAAAGGTGAGGCTGCAAAAACAACCCAAGGCTCGAGTCCACGCGGTGTGCGGCAAGATGACAAGCGGTCAACTGCCGTTTTT
>NZ_JBKDRI010000037.1:0-5281 GCF_046341535.1 Acidovorax sp.
GCATGGCGCTCCAAAAGCGGTGCTGGCAAGTGCATAGCGCTGTCACCCCCAAGGTGAGGATGCGAAAACACGCAAGGCCCGCGTTCACGCGGTGTGCGGCAAGATGACAAGCGGTCAACTGCCGTTTTTAGGATGATGCAACCCGTGACGACAGCCGCCCTGCCTGACCTCCCACCCTGCGGTGCGCCTGCCGCCGCAGCACCGCCCGTGCCGGGCGCGCAGCCGATCGCGCTGCCCTGCGGCACCGCCTTGTGGCTGCTGCCCCAGCGCGCCGTGTGGTGGCCGGCTCAATGCATGGTGCTGGTGGCCGATGTGCACTTTGGCAAGGCGGCCACGTTCCGCCGCGCGGGCCAGCCCGTGCCGCATGGCACCACGGGCGACAACCTGGCGCGGCTGGATGCACTGCTGCAGGTCACCGGGGCGCGGCACCTGGTCTTTCTGGGCGACTTTTTGCACGCCCGCAGCGGTGCCGCCGAAGCGCTGTGGCAACAACTTGTGCCCTGGCGCAATCGACATGCCGCCGTGCACATGACGCTGGTGCGCGGCAACCACGACGCGCACGCGGGCGACCCGCCCGCCGCGCTGGGCATCGCCCTGGTCAACGAGCCCTGGGCCCCCGTGCCAGGCGCAGCGCTGCGGGCCTGCCATCACCCGCAAACCACCGATGGCGCCACCGTGCTGGCGGGCCACCTGCACCCCACCGTGACGCTGCGCGGCCTGGCCCGCGACCGGCTGCGACTGCCCTGCTTTGCCTGGAGCCCTGGCCTGTTGGTGCTGCCAGCGTTTGGGGCGTTCACCGGCGCATCGGGCCTGCCGCCCGCACCGGATACCCTGTGTTTTGCCGTGGCGGGCGACCGCGTGCAGGGGCTGCCCCCGGCGTGAGGATGCCCGCGCCGCAGGGCCGCTGGGGGTTGGGGCAGAGGCCCGGAAGCGAAAAATTTTGATCCCGCAGCACGGCAAATTTTGCATTGCGAGATTCGATTGCGAAAACGCCGTGCCAAGACAGCCCCGAGCAAGCAGAATCGTGGAGCATTTGCCCGGGGAACCGCTGCACGCATCAGCGCACACGAACCGCTTGATTCGTGCAGAGGCTCCCAAGCCCCGCTGCGACCCGTTCGGGGCCTTTACAAACTCTGTTCGTGAGACAAGCCATGACGACCCAGCAACCCACCATCATCTACACACTGACCGACGAGGCGCCTCGCCTGGCCACGGCTTCGTTCCTGCCCATCATTCGCACGTTTGCAGCGCCCGCCGGCATCCACGTGACCGAAAGTGACATCTCCGTGGCAGCGCGGGTGCTGGGAGAGTTTCCGGACTACCTCACCGAAGAACAGCGCGCTCCCAACACCCTGGCCGAGCTGGGCAAGAAGACGCTGGAGCGCGACGCCAACATCATCAAGCTGCCCAACATCTCTGCGTCCGTCGCCCAGCTCAAGGCAGCGATTGCCGAGCTGCAGGCCAAGGGCTATGCGCTGCCCAGCTACCCGGACCAGCCCAAGGACGACCAGGAAAAAGACATCAAGGCCCGCTACGGCAAGTGCATCGGCTCGGCCGTGAACCCCGTGCTGCGCGAGGGCAACTCGGACCGCCGCGCTCCCAAGGCCGTCAAGGAATACGCCCGCAAGAACCCGCACAGCATGGCCGAGTGGAGCCAGGCATCACGCTCGCATGTCTCGCACATGCACGCCGGCGATTTCTACCACGGCGAAAAGTCCATGACGCTGGACAAGGCCCGCGACGTGAAGATGGAGCTGATCACCAAGAGCGGCAAAACCATCATCTTGAAGCCCAAGGTCAGCCTGCTCGACCGCGAAGTGATCGACAGCATGTTCATGAGCAAGAAGGCCCTGCTCGATTTTTATGAACGGGAAATCGAAGACGCGCGCAAGACCGGCGTGATGTTCTCGCTGCACGTCAAGGCCACCATGATGAAGGTCTCGCACCCCATCGTGTTCGGCCACTGCGTGAAGATCTTCTACAAGGACGCATTCGCCAAGCACGCCAAGACCTTTGAGGAACTGGGCGTGAACGTGAACAACGGCATGGTGGACCTGTATTCCAAGATCGAGAACCTGCCGCAAAGCCTGCGCGATGAAATCAAGCGTGACCTGCACGCCTGCCACGAGCACCGCCCCGAGCTGGCCATGGTGGACTCGGCCAAGGGCATCACCAACTTCCACTCGCCCAACGACATCATCGTGGACGCCTCCATGCCCGCCATGATTCGTAACGGCGGCAAGATGTGGGGCGCCGATGGCCGCCTCAAGGACGTCAAAGCCGTGATGCCCGAATCGACCTTTGCCCGCATCTACCAGGAGATGATCAACTTCTGCAAATGGCACGGCGCGTTCGACCCCAGGACCATGGGCACGGTGCCCAACGTGGGCCTGATGGCCCAGCAGGCCGAGGAATACGGCAGCCACGACAAGACTTTCGAGATCACCGAAGACGGCGTGGCCAACATCACCGACCTGGCCACCGGCGAGGTGCTGCTCAGCCAGAACGTGGAAGCTGGCGACATCTGGCGCATGTGCCAGGTCAAGGACGCCGCGATCCGCGACTGGGTCAAGCTGGCCGTCAACCGCGCCCGCAATTCCGGCATGCCCGTGGTGTTCTGGCTCGACCAGTTCCGCCCGCATGAGGCGCAGCTGATCACCAAGGTCAAGATGTACCTGCACGAGCACAACACCGTGGGCCTGGACATCCAGATCATGAGCCAGGTGCGGGCCATGCGCTACACGCTGGAACGCGTGATCCGCGGCCTGGACACCATCAGCGCCACGGGCAACATTCTGCGCGACTACCTGACCGACCTGTTCCCCATCATGGAGCTGGGCACCTCGGCCAAGATGCTGTCCATCGTGCCCCTGATGGCCGGTGGCGGCATGTACGAAACCGGCGCGGGTGGCTCGGCCCCCAAGCATGTGCAGCAACTGGTGGAAGAAAACCACCTGCGCTGGGATTCGCTGGGCGAGTTCCTGGCGCTGGCCGTGTCGCTGGAAGACCTGGGGCTCAAGACAGGTAACGCCAAAGCCAAGCTGCTGGCCAAGACGCTGGATGCCGCCACGGGCAAGCTGCTGGACAACAACAAGAACCCCAGCCCCAAGACCGGCCAACTCGACAACCGTGGCAGCCAGTTCTACCTGGCGCTGTACTGGGCGCAGGAACTGGCCGCGCAGACCGACGACGCCGCGCTGGCAGCCCAGTTTGCGCCGCTGGCCAAGCAACTGACGGCCAACGAGCAAACCATCGTGGCCGAGCTGGCCGCCGTGCAGGGCCAGCCCGCCGACATTGGTGGCTACTACCTGCCTGACGTGGCCAAACTCGATGCCGTGATGCGCCCCAGCGCCACGCTGAACAAGGCGCTGGCCTCGGTGAAGTAGCCAAGCCGCTGCGCGCCAGTGACCAGCAGGCATTATTCAGGGCACTTACGCGCGTGGTTCTAAGGCGAGCAGCTATTAAATCAGTAGCGCTCTTGTTTCCAGAGGCCCTGCACTTCAGCGGGGCCTTTGTGCGTTTGGTGCGGTTTGGGCCTCTGGTTGGGGGTCGCTCCCAGCGCCTGTTGGCGGTCTCGCGGGGCGTTGCCGGGACATCGCCCGCCAGCCCTCACGGTCGTCAGGGCCGGTCGCGGTCTGGCACGCGCGTGCTCAGGGCGGCGGGCACATAGCCCGGCATAAACGCGCACCCCTTGCCGTACCTGGCTTCCAACGCCACGCAGTCGCTCGCGATGCCCTGGGGCGTGGGCTTGGTGCCCTCGTCCACCCAGCGCAGCAGGGCGTTGATGAGCGTGGGGTAGGTCGGGTCACTCAGGTAGCTGTGCGTGCCGTGCCGCGTGAAGGTCTGCACCAGGCGGTTGCCGCTTCCGCCCTGCTCCATGGTCGCCTTGAACTGTGCATCCAGCTCGACAAAGGCCGTCGGGTCATCCACCCCCTTGACGGTGAGCACCGGCACGGGAATGCTGCCCGTGGGGTCGGTGTCGTGCGCGAAGCGCGCCACGGCCTGCGGGTCGGCCCGGTAGCGCAGCACGGCCGCGTTGAGCGCCGCATCGTCTGCCGAGCCCTGGTAGACGACGCCCTGATTGCCAAACGGGCTCGCGCCCCCTGTGCGGTACTGCACCACATCCCGAAAGTGGAAGGTGGCCCAGTTCATGTGGCCCTGGATGGAACTGGCCGGGATGCGGACCACATTGACGATGGTCTGCACCTTGCGCTGCTGCTCGGGCGTGCGCTCAGACGCGGGCTTGTCCAGGCCCAGGCACTCGTTCACGCGGGCGGTCAGGTCGGCCTGCGTCATGGCGGCATCCGCGGGCAGGCCGATGTGGAGCGGGTACTGCACCTCGGCGGGCCGGGGGTGGTTGTGGCATAGATGCTGGTAGACCACGCGCAGGTCGGTGCGGAAGTCGTACGAACGCGTGCCGCCCGCCAGCACGCCGCTGGTAAGCAAGACGGCGTCGTAAGGGCGCTTGCCGTCGGCGGTGCGCCGAAACATCTCGGCACCCTTGGCGGCCACGCCAGCGCCCCACGACTGGCCGTGCAGGATGGTGCGCTGCGGCCTGGCCACATGCTGCTCGAAGATCTGGCGCAGGCGTTCGGTGTCCTCGGCCGCGGCGCGCACCTCCACGCCGCCCTGGCGGAAGGTGCTGCCCGCCCAGGCATAACCGGCGCGCACCATGATCTGCCAGCGCTCGAGGTCCTCCACCGCACGCTCAACCTTGGGCGCGCCCAGCGTTGGGCCACCGTGGGCATGCAGCACCAGGTGCCCATTCCAGCCGTGGGGCACGGCGATCAGATAGAAGGCGCCCGCACTGTCCTGGCCCGACAGGCATCGCGCGATGGCCGCCACCGCGCCCGGGCAGGGGGACGCCGCCGGTGCCGCCTGGGCCGGTACCGCTGGGGCCGTCGCAGTGGCCGGTGACGGGCGAGCGACGGGCGATGGCGATGGCAGCGATGCGCAGCCGGCCAGGAGGCCGGCCACTGCCGCCACGAACACGGCCAGCGCTGGGGGCCTGGCGTGCAGGGGGCGGGATGTGAACATCGGGACTTCAGACATGGTTCAGCCTCCTGCGGCGGGGATCACTGCAACACCGCAACGTGTTTTCTGGCGGACACCGCAGCAGGCGGCCGGGCCCGACCGGATCAGCCTAAAAACGGCAGTTGGATGCATTTGCCAGCGCTGCTGTTGGGGTGCCAGGCAAGGCGCGACGACGCGGCAGGCTCGTGCCTGCAAGGAGGAGCAACACCGCATGGCGCTCCAAAAGCGGTGCTGGCAAGTGCATAGC
>NZ_JBKDRI010000038.1:0-1115 GCF_046341535.1 Acidovorax sp.
GCCGTACTGGCCTCGCGCATGCCCTGGCAGGAGATTGAGGCGCAGGTGGCCCAGGTCTTTTGCCGCAAAGGCCGATCTGGCCTGGCCATGCCCGATCTGGATCTCTTTGGCGAGCAGGTGCAACGTGCGCCGGTGGCCAGCAACGCCGGACGGCCCCGCGTGCCGCTGCGCATCATGATTGCGTTGCTGTACCTCAAACACGCCTTCAACGAATCCGATGAGGGCGTCGTCCAGCGCTGGGGCGAGACACCGACTTGGCAGTTCTTCTCAGGGCAGGCGTACTTTGAACACCGCCACCCCTGTGACGCCACCACGTTGGTCAAATTCCGCCAGTTGCTGGGCGAAGAAGGCGTGGAAGAACTGCTGGCGCAGACCATCAACGTGGCCGTCAAGCTCAAGCTGATCAAGGCGCAGGAACTCACCCGCGTGATCGTGGACAGCACAGTGCAGCACAAGGCGATTGCCCACCCCACCGACAGCCGCCTGCTCCAAGTGGCCCGGGACAAGCTGGTCCAGGCGGCCAAAGATGCTGGAATCGACCTGAAGCAGACCTTTGCCAAGGAAGGCAAGGCGCTTGGCCACAAGGCCGGGCGCTATGCCCACGCCCGCCAGTTCAAGCGCATGCGGCGGGCCATCAAACGCCAGCGCACCATTGTCGGTCGGCTGCAGCGTGAGATCGATCGCAAAGCGAGCGCGAAGGGCTTGGCCATCGCAGCCGCTGTGCGCGAGGCACTGGGCGAGACCTTGCACAAAGCCCATCGCATCTGGGCCCAAAGCGGCCAGAGCAGGGCGGTCGATGGCCAGCGCAAGCTCTACGCCTGGCATGCGAGCGAGGTGGACTGCATCAGCAAGGGCAAAGCCAAACAGCCCTACGAGTTCGGGGTGAAGGTGGGCATTGCCAGCACGCTCAACGGCAACCTGATCGTGGGCGCAAGGGCCTTTCACGGCAACCCGTATGACGGCCATACCTTGAACGAGCAACTGGAGCAAGCGAGCATCCTGATGCAAGACAGCCATGCAAAGCCCGCGACGGCGTTCGTCGATCTGGGCTACCGGGGTGTGGATGGGGACAACCCGGATGTGCACATCGTGCACCGGGGCAAGGCCAGGCGGAT
>NZ_JBKDRI010000039.1:0-56914 GCF_046341535.1 Acidovorax sp.
GGGCTACGAGGTCACCCGTGGCGTGGGCGGCACTGGCGTCGTCGGCACGCTGGTGCGCGGTACCGGCCCGCGCCGCCTGGGCCTGCGCGCCGACATGGACGCGCTGCCTATCCCTGAGGCCAGCGGCCGCCCCTGGGCCAGCCAGCGCCCGGGCCTGATGCACGCCTGCGGCCACGACGGCCACACCGCGATGCTGCTGGCCGCCGCGCGCCGCCTGGCCGAGGACGTTTCCTTCGACGGCACGCTGCAACTGATCTTCCAGCCGGCCGAGGAAGGTGGCGGCGGCGCGCTGCGCATGATGGCCGACGGGCTGTTCGAGCGCTTCCCCTGCGACGCCGTGTTCGCCATGCACAACATGCCCGGCGTGCCGCAGGGCCACCTCGTGCTGCGCGACGGCGCGGCCATGGCCTCGTCGGACTACGCCACCATCACGCTAACCGGCACCGGCGGCCACGGCGCCATGCCGCACCTGGCGGCCGACCCCATCGTGGCCGCGGCCAGCCTGGTGATGGCGCTGCAGACGGTGGTGTCGCGCAACGTCGATCCGCTGCAGGCCGCGGTGGTGACGGTGGGCGCGCTGCACGCGGGGCAGGCCAACAACGTGATCCCGGCCACGGCCACGCTGGAGCTGAGCGTGCGCGCCCTGGACCGCGGCGTGCGCGCGCTGCTGGAGCAGCGCATCCGCGCGCTGGCGGAGCAGCAGGCCGCGAGCTTCGGCGTGCGCGCCGAGGTGGCCTGGCGGCCCGGCTACGCGGTGCTCGTCAACAGCGCCGCCGAGACCGACTTCGCGCGCGACGTGGCGCTGGAGCTTCTCGGCCCCGACCGCGTGACGCTGCAGGGCCCGCCGCTGACCGGCAGCGAGGACTTCGCCTTCATGCTCGAGCAGCGACCGGGCTCGTACCTGCTCATCGGCAACGGCGACGGCCCGGGCTCGTGCATGGTGCACAACCCCGGGTTCGACTTCAACGACGACAACATCGCCGTCGGCAGCGCCTTCTGGGTGCGGCTGGCGCAACGCTTCCTGAACCCCACGGGAGAACCGGCATGAACGTGACCATCCTCGGCGCCGGCCTGCTCGGCGTCACCTCGGCCTACTACCTGCGGCAGCTCGGTCACGACGTGACCGTGGTCGACCGCCAGGCCACGCCCGCGGCCGAGACCAGCTTCGCCAACGGCGGGCAGATCTCGGTGAGCCACGCCGAGCCCTGGGCCAACCCGGGCGCGCCGCTGAAGCTGCTGCAGTGGCTGGGCCGCGAGGACGCGCCGCTGCTGTTCCGCCTGCGCGCCGACATGCGGCAGTGGCTGTGGGGCCTGCAGTTCCTGCGCGAGTGCACGCCGGGCCGCACGCGCCACAACATCGAGCAGATCGTGCGCCTGGGCACCTACAGCCGCAGCATGCTGCAGGCCCTGCGCGCCGAGCGCGGCCTGGCCTACGACCAGCGCACGCAGGGCATCCTGCACTTCTACACGAACCCCAAGGAGTTCGCGGCCGCCGAGGCCCCCGCGGCGCAGATGCGCGCGCTGGGTTGCGACCGCCGCGTCATCAGCGCCGACGAGGCCGTGGCGCTGGAGCCGGCGCTGCGCCACATCCGCCCGCAACTGGCCGGCGCCACCTACACGGCCGAGGACGAATCGGGCGACGCCAACCGCTTCGCCCGCGAGCTGGTGCAGCGCTGCATCGACGACGGCGTGCAGTTCCGCATGAGCCACACCGTGACGGCGCTGCGCACGGCCGGCGGCGCCATCGACCACGTCGAGGCCACCGACAGCGAGGGCCGCTTCCAGCGCCTGCGCGCCGACGCCTACGTGCTGGCCATGGGCAGCCTGAGCCCGATGCTGGCGGCGCCGCTGGGCATCAGGCTGCCGATCTACCCGGCCAAGGGCTACTCGGTGACCATGCCGGTGAAGGACGAGGCGCTGGCGCACCAGGTGTCGCTGACCGACGACGAGTACAAGCTGGTGTTCTCGCGCCTGGGCAACCGGCTGCGCATCGCCGGCACGGCCGAGCTCAACGGCTACGACCGCGACCTGAACCGCGTGCGCTGCGAGGCCATCGTCAAGCGCGTGGAGCAGCTGTTCCCCGGCGCCGGCGACACCGCGCAGGCGCAGTTCTGGACCGGCCTGCGTCCGGCCACGCCGAGCAACGTGCCCATCATCGGCCGCTCGAAGCTGCCCAACCTGTTCCTCAACACCGGCCACGGCACGCTGGGCTGGACGCACGCCTGCGGCTCGGGCAAGTCGATCGCCCGCATCGTGAGCGGCCTGGCTCCCGAGCTGGACTTCGCCTTCACCGGCATGGCCCGCCCGGCAGCACCTGCCATCCTCAGAGCCCAGGGCGTGCGCTGATTCGTTTGCTCTTATTCACATAGCTGCGTCACTCCATCAGACAGGCGCTACAGGCTCATTCGATTACAGATGCACCCGCCTGCGTCCGTGCCGTTGGGCGGTCTCATGTGCACCGCCTGGGCGCAGGTGCAGGTAAACACGACAGCGCCCGCAGCGCAGTCACCACGGTACCGGGTGGTCGGGCCAAAAGCCCCGTCGCCACAGGTTCTTACAATGCTCTGCTGATCAACACCCAAGGGCGCAGCGGGCGCCCTTCGTATGGAAATCGCAATACTGTTCGCCCTCATCATCTTGAATGGGGTGTTTGCCATGTCCGAGATCGCGCTGGTCACGGCGCGCAAGGCCCGGTTGCAAAAGCTGATCGATGAGGGCGATAGCGGCGCGGCTGCCGCTGTGAAGCTGGGCGAAGACCCCACGCGCTTTCTCTCCACCATTCAAATTGGCATCACGTCCATCGGCGTGCTCAACGGTATCGTGGGCGAGGCCGCGCTGGCAGAGCCTCTGGGGCACTGGCTGGGGTTACTGGGCGTGCCCCAGCCCTATGGCGGCTACGCGGCCACCGCGCTGGTGGTGGTGGTGATCACGTATTTCTCCATCGTGGTGGGCGAACTGGTGCCCAAACGCATTGGCCAGTCGTACCCCGAGACCTTCGCGCGCCTGGTGGCGCGGCCCATCCACTTGCTGGCGCTGGCAACCAAGCCGTTTGTGCTGCTGCTGTCCACCTCCACCCGCACGCTGCTGCGCCTGTTGGGCGTCAAGGAAACCAGCGGCAGCCCGGTCACGGAGGAAGAGATCCACGCCATGCTGGTCGAAGGCACCACGGCGGGGGTGATCGAGTCGCACGAGCACACCATGGTGCGCAACGTGTTTCGTCTGGACGACCGGCAGATTGGCTCGCTCATGGTGCCGCGCGGCAGCGTGGTGTGTCTGGATGTGGATGCGCCGTTCGAAGAGCACCTGCGCTGCATCGAAGAATCGAACCACGCTCGCTTTCCGGTGGTGCAGGGCGGCATGGACAAAATCTTGGGCGTGGTCAATGCGCGCCAGTGGCTGTCGCGCGCGATTCGCGACCGCTCGTGCACGCTGGCCGAGCAGCCGCTGCAGACGTCGCTGTATGTGCCTGAGACCATCACCGGCATGGAATTGCTGGACAACTTCCGCCAGTCTGATGTGCACATGGCGTTTGTCATCGACGAGTACGGCGAGGTGCAGGGCATCGTCACGCTGCAGGACCTGATCGAGGCGATCACCGGCGAGTTCCAGCCACGCGATCCTGAAACATCATGGGCGCTGCAGCGCGACGATGGCAGCTGGCTGCTGGACGGCCACATCCCCGTGCCCGAGCTCAAAGACCGCCTGAACCTGAACACCGTGCCCGAGGAAGAGCGCGGCCGCTACCACACGCTCAGCGGCATGATCATGCTGCTAACCGGCCGCCTGCCCAAGGTGACCGATACCGTGCGGTGGGAAGACTGGAAGCTCGAGGTGGTGGACATGGATGGAAAGACCATCGACAAGATCCTGGCGCGTCGGCTCACGCCCGAAGAAAAAGCCGAGTCGGACGACGACGCCACGGGCTGAGCGCCAGGCGCCGGTCTGCGGCTTGCACACCAACCCGACGAAGCCGGTCACGCGGGGCCTGTCCAAGCGCTGCGCAAGGCTTCGACAGGCTCAGCCCGAGCGGGTATCTCAGGCTCCATGCGGCCAGCCTTGCCACGCACAAAACCCCGTTTTGAGGGCCCCTGCCAGTGCCCGATGCAACCCTCACAAAGCCTGATCGGGCGAGCCTTCCAGTACGCAAGAGCCTGCGGGTTCAGTCGCCCGCCACAAACACCGTGAGCACGCCGGTGTAGCCGTACAGGTGGTGGTGCGCGATCTCGCCGCCTGCAAAAAACCCGGCCAGCGGCACGTCGCCCAGCGCATGGCGCACGATCTGCAGCTCGGCGCTGGGCCCGCCAAAGTGGGGGCCACCACGGCCTGAGCAGCTCACGTAAATGGCGCCGCAGATGCGCCGGTGCGTCTGGGGTCCGCCCTGCGGCGACGCGGCTGGCCCCGCGGCGGTGTCGCCCGTGCTGCCCGCACGACCGAACAGGGGCGCCAGCGCCAGCGGCTCAAGCTCGTCGGGTGTCAGCTCTTCCCGGATCTCGGCACAGATACGCATCAAGTCCGCCCGCGCCGCCACCGCATTGCGCTGGCAAAACGCAAGGTGCATGCCTGGCTCAACATAGTCGGCCAGCGCCACACCGCGCCGCGCGCCGTCCAGGCCCACGATGTGGCGCACGCGCGTGTCGGTACCAAAGTGGCCTGTGCGGCGCAGGCCCTGGGGCTGCGCGCCCGCGCTGACCAGCCCGGCCATCGTGGCGCGCACCTTGCGCAGCGCGGGTTGCGGGTCGCCGTTGAGCGTGACTTCCAGCGTGTCCAGCAGCACATCCAGCGCCTGCTCGCCGTCGAGCTCAAGCACCACGTTGTCCTGCGCTGCCGTGATGGTGTGCAGCGCGCCCACCGGCTGGCAGCCCTGCGTGACGCGCGAGACCATCCCCACCCCGGCGGCGAAGGCCACGCCGGACAGGCCCGCATCAAATACGCCGCTGGCCGCATCCTGCCCGGCCACCGTGCCTTGGCTACCCACCGCAAACTGCACACTGGCGCTGCGGCTGGCCGAGAGGCCGCCAAACAGGTAGCCCGTGGCGGTGCGCCTGGACATCTCGGCCAGCAGCTCGGCCAGTTCGGGCATGCGCCCATCGGCATGCACCAGCGCCGTGTGCGCGGCAAAGCCGCTGGGGCTGGCATCGGGGTGCGTGGGCAGCGGGGCCACGCCCGAGAACACGCGGTACTGGTCGGACGGCACATCCAGCAACATCACCGACAGCGCGGGCTCGTCAAAGTACTCGGCATTGTTGGCCGACACGCCCACACCCACCGTGCCGCTCCAGTCGGTCACGGCGGGCAGTTCGCTGCGCAGGTATGCGAGCAGAGCAGGCGCGTCGTTGGCGTAATGGTCGGTGATATAGACCAGGCCGAGCGTGGGGGCTGCGGCGTGGTCGGGCAAGGCCATCTGGGCGCGTAGCTGTGCGACGACCAGCGCCGCCGCCATGCGCCACTGGGGGTGGGTCGCGTGGCCGGAGGGAAAGAGTTTCATAGGGTTCAGAGCGGTGGGGCTGCGGGCTGAGCGCGTCCGTGCGATGTCACCCTCGCGCAGCCCAGCTCGTCAGCGCGAGGTCTTGCGCGGTGCGCTGCGGGCGGCGGGGGATTTGGCGGCGGGGCGCTTGCGGGCAGGCGTCTTCTTGGCCGCGGCCGCCTGGGGGGCGGGGGTCGCGGCGGGCAGGCGCTTCTTGGCAGCCGCTGCGCCACCGCGCATGGTCTGCATGCCCTGCGCGGTCAACTGGCTGGCCATGCCGGTGGCTGTCTTGATGGCCTCTTTGGCCAGGCCGGTGGCCATGTTCTTGGTGGTGTCGATGGCGGTTTGCTTGGCAGCGTCCTTCATGGCCGTGGCTGCGAGCTGCTGGAACTGGCTGGTGAGCGCGCCCCACCATTGCATCGGGTCCACCACGGGGGTTTCGGCGGCGGCGGCCTTGGTGCCTTTGGACTTGGGCTTTTCCGCGCGGGATGCCTGCGGCGCTGCCTCGGGCTGCGGTTCGTCTTCGGCGGGGGGACGCGCAGCCATGCGCACCGCAGCGCTGGCCACGGCGTCGGCCGCGCCCCCGGCGGCTTCGGCCGCCTTTTGCACGCCGTCCATCACGGTGTCGGCGGTCTTGAGCTTGAAGGCATTGGCCACATCACCCATGCTGAAGTTCATGCCCTTGAGCGTGGCCAGCGTCATCTTCTGCACTTCCAGCGCCTGGATGGTGGCCGACAGGGCGCGCGAGTTTTGCTCCAGCCAGAACTGCACCGCCTTGAGCTCCTCGATGCGCTTTTCCAGCTCTTCCACGTTGATGGTGGGCGCTACCCAGTTGGACAGGCTGGGCAGCTGCGGGATGCTGCTGCTCGCGCCCTTGGCAAGACTTTGCAGAAAATCAAAACCGGGGACAAATTTGCCGAAACCGAAGCTGTTGGATGTGTCGCTCATGGCCGCTCCGCAAGAGGTGGGTCCAGGAGCCTGTCGGACTTGGAAATCGTCGGCTGCAAGTTGACCGCAGCGGTCCATTTTTCACCGTCTTTTGGCCCCATAGCTGGGCTATGGGGCTGCAATCGACGCTCCAAGTCCGACAGCCTCCCAGGGGGTCTGTGGTGGGTCCACAGCTTACTCCAATGCGTCGCTGCCGGGATGTGGCGGATTTCTGCCCGGAAAGCAGTCAGTGCCTGTGACCGTGGCCTGCCATCCCGGCAGGGCCGCCCGGGGGTGTGGTGGCCACGGGCACGCTGATGGTGAGCCTGCTCTCAGCGCCCTTGGCATCCTGGAACACCAGCGTCAGGGGCACGGCCGTGTCCTTGGCCAGGGGGGCCTTCAGGTCCATCAGCATGACGTGGTAGCCGCCGGGCTTGAGCTCCACCGTCTTGCCAGCGGGCAGCTCCAGCGCCGGGACGGCGCGCATCTTCATCACGTCGCCTTCCATCTTCATCTCATGCACTTCGGTCACGCCTGCTGCGGGCGACTCGGCGCGCACCAGGCGGGTGGCGTCCTGGGCCGTCAGGCGCATGAAGGCGCCCGTGGCCTTTTGGCCCTGCACGCTGGCGCGTGCCCAGGCCCCATCGACCTTGACGGCGGCGCTTTGGGCCCAGGCGGGGGCGCTGGCGCATGCGGCTGCCAGCATGGCGGCCAGGGCGGTGGTGTAGAGCAGTTGGATCATGGCAGTGGTTGGGTGCTTAGGTTGAAAACAGGGTGGGCGCGCAGTGCTGCCCCAAGTCAGTGATGGTGGGCCCCCGCGCCAGCGGCGGGCAGGATTTCCAGCGCAGCGGCAGGGGACTTCAGGTCTGACAGCTTTTGTCCGGGCTTCGGCACTTCGATCCAGTCGTTGCGGCCGTCGGCGCAGGCCTGGCGTACCGGCCAGTACACCATGCCCGCCTGCGCGGGCGTGGTGGCCACCAGCACAAACTCGTCGTAGTGGGCATGGGGCAGCATGTCGTCGGCGGTCTTGGCCGTCCAGGTCACGCGCACCACGTCGTCGGTGATGGTACGGCCATGGCTGGTGTAGGGCTGGGCGAGCGTGTCGCGCTGCACCTCCAGCGTCCAGCCCGGCTTGGGCATGGGGCGTGCGCCGCGCATACCCGCCGGTATGTCCACCGCGATCTGCCGCGTGGGCGATGCGCCGCAACCGTGCCCGACCTTGAAGGTGGCCTTATAGCTGGCGCCTGCCGGGGCGACCTGGTATTCGAGCACCACATGGGCAAATGCAGTACCAAAAAAGGCTGTTACGCTTACCAGGCAAGCGTAAGCAGCTATGTTTTTAATAGCGTTGTTTTTCATTTTTTCACCTTTACGTTTCAACGATTCATGTCCTTCAAAACTGGCGCCCCACCCCGCCAGCGCCCCCGCGCAAGGGCCGCCCCGCCGTGCTGGGGGCGTCCCCCCCGGGGGGTGCGGCGAAGCCGCTCAGGGGGGACTCACAAACTCACCTTCAGCTCGGCCATGTAGGTGCGCTGCGGGTAGGGGTGGAAGTTCCAGAACTGGTAGTTGTTCAGGTTGTCGATGCCCACGGCGGCACTCACCTGCTTGGTGATCTGGTAGCGCACGCGCACATCGGTGGTGAAGTAGCGGCTTGCACCCTGGTAGGCAAAGCCGTTCACGTCGGTGTTGTCCAGCGTGCTGTATTGCTTGCCGCTGTAGCGCGCGCCCAGGGTGTATGACCACGTGGCGTCAGGCCGGTAGGTGGCCACCGCAGTGGCACGCCAGTTGGGGATGCGCGGCTGCCATTTGCCGACGCTGGCGGGGAACTTGTCGTTCTTCGTGATCTTGGAGTCCGTCCAGGTCAGGCTGCTGCCCAGCTCCAGCCCGCGCACAAACACGTTGGTGGCCTGGTAGGACAGATCAATGCCCTGGGTGCGGATGGCGTCCACGTTCTGCACGTTGGTCACGTTGGGCCTCACAAGCACGTTGGTCTGTGAGTACAGCGCGTCCCTGGTGCGCTCAAAAAAAGCCGTCAGGCGCAGCAGGCCTTCGCCACCCCAACCAGCCATGTCGCGCTCGGCAGTCAGCTCGGTGGTCCAGCTCTTTTCGGGTCTCAGGTTGGGGTCGTTGTTGATGAGCGTGCCGCTGCCGCTGATGCCACCCTGGTACAGCTCGGCCACGGTGGGCATGCGCACCGCGCGGCCGGTGGAGGCCTTGAGCACCCACCGATCATTGACCTGATAGGCCAGCGCAGCCTTGGGCGAGATGTACGTCTCGTTGCGCTCGGCGTGGCTCACCGTGGTGGTGGCGTTGCCCGTCTGGCCGTTGCTGGCGCTCCAGCGCTCGGCGCGGGCGCCCAGAACGGCCTTCCAGCGCGGCGCGATCTTCCAGGTGTCTTGCGCCCACAGGCCCAGCAGTTGCGTATCGCCGCTAAAGGCCTGGTTGCGGGCGCCCGCAGCGCCGTTGATCCAGTTCATTGTGGCGTTCTCGATGGTGCGCAGCTGGTAGCTGTCGCGCTGCAGGCCAAAGTCCACAATGTGCGCGCCCTGCACACCATCGGGCCGCCAGGTGCCTTTGGCCGCCAGGGTGTTCCAGCCTGTGCCCTTGCTGTTGACGATGCGGCCTGCGCCGCCGTTCAAGGCGGCGGGCAGCGCCACGGTGGCGGCACGCAGGGTGTCGCTTCGGTAGCCATACTGGCTGGCGGCCACTTCCCAGTCGAACACGCCTTTGGTGTTGCTCTTGACCGAGAGCCCATGCATGACGTGCGTGAGGTCCTCGCTCAAGACATTGAAGTCGGTGGGCGCGAGCGTGAACGAGCGGCCGTTGATGTTCACGGTGCCGCTGTAGACGGCGTTGCCATTCGCATCGCGCAGGTAGCTGGTGGGTCGGCCTTCGGATTCGTTGCGCCACCAGCCCAGGGTGTAGGCGGCCCGCACGGTGGGCGAGAAGTCGTAGGCGATCTTGGCCTTGATGTGGTCTTGCTGCGTGTGGTACTGGGTGGCCGTGCCCAGCAAGATCCAGGGCTGGTTGTTGCGGTTGGGCTGCAGCACCGCGCCCGTGACAGGCGTGCCCGCGCTGCCCGGCGTACCCGCCGAGACCAGGCGGGTCGGAAACACCATCGGCTGGCCTTCGCTGTCGGTCTTCTGGAAGTTGAGGAACCACGACCAGTCGCCCGAACGGTTGCCCACCGAGGTGCTGATCTGGTGGCCGCCGTAGGTGGCCTGGGTGTTGTAGAGGTCAAACGGCTGGTGCTGAACGCTGACCTTGCCATGCGCTTCAAACTGGGTGGGCATGCGCGTGACGTAGTCCACCACCGCACCCACCGAATTGCCCGCATACGCGGCAGAGAACGGCCCGTAGAGCACATCCACACGCTCGATCTCCTCGGGCGTGACCAGCATCCAGCGGGGCGCGTTGGTGGGGCCGTTGCCCAGGTAGTTGCTGAGCAAAATGCCGTCGGCAAACACCATCGACCGCGCCGGATTGCCCGTGCCCGAGGCGCGGGTGGACAGCACAGCGTGGTTGTAGTCGCCGATGTAGCGCTTGCGCACCAGGAGGCTGGGCAGGTACTTCAGGGCGTCTTCGCTATCGGTGGCGTTGATCGAATGCTCGATCTGCTCGCGGGTCACACCCTCGATGGTGGTGGGAATCTGCGTGGGCAGCGAGGTAGGCTGGCCTGCGCTGATGGTGACCACGCCCAGTTCCTTGATGGGGGCGTTGACGCTGGCGCTATCAGCGGCCTGTGCGAATGCGGGGACGGCCCCAGCGAACGTGAATGTGAGGGCGACGGGAAAGGCACTGGCCACGGCCAGCGCCATGCGGCGTTTGCGCATGAGAACTCCTGAATATCAAACCAAATAGCCCGACCACGCTTGCCACGCAAGCGCTATCAGCTACCAAATCAATAGCAACTTCAGGAGAAGGCGGGCGGTCCGCGCGGCGGCAGCGGCGCGGCAGTGCGCGCAGCAATGTGCGCCGCAGGGATGGGGCGCAGGGCATGCGCCAGGGGGTGCGCCACAGGCAGCCGCGCCTGTGATGCAGGAGGCGGGGCGCCGACCTGCGCGCACAGCGGGCAGTCCAGCGTGTGACTGGAAAGCTCCTGGGCACCGTCGTCGGTCTTGACCACCGCCTTGATCGCGCCAGAGCCGGAGCAAATCAGCTCCATGGCCTGCGGATGGACCAGCGGCGACGCCACGGCCACGCCCATCGACAACACCAGCCAGGCGAGCACCAGGCGCGCCAGCCAGCGCAGCTGGCGGTTGGTGTGCATGGGACGGGTCGGCATGGCCTGGGATTGTAAGCGGCGCCCGCCGAGCCGACGCGCAGGCACCTGCGTTAGCGCCACCGTGGGCCCAAGGCGGGGCGCGCAGTGGCCAGCAAACAGGCTCGCGGGTGGGCCCATGCCACGTGGTCCCTCTGGCCCCGGCCGGTCGGTGATTCGCACTGGGCGCATCGCTGGCCGTCCAGGCCACGGCTGGCCAGGCCGCAGGCAGGCAGGCAGGCAGATGTTGACATGGCTCAAGGCATACAGCGCCCATCGAGCGCATCATCAAAGCCATCAACCAGGATCCGGAGACCCCCATGGACGCCACCCAGACAGCCCACTTTCGCGACAGACTGCTGGCGCAGCAGCGTACGCTGCTCGCGCAGATCGCCGATCAGCGCGGCGGCGTCATGGGGCGGGCCGAGGCCGCCGCGGCGCACTTCGGGCACCCCGAAGACTCGCGCGCCCAGTTGGCCACCGAACGCGAGCTCGAGTTCGCCCTGGATGAGCACGAGACTTCGCACCTGAGCGCCATCGACGCGGCGCTGACGCGCATCGCCAGCGGCAGCTATGGCCAATGCACCGACTGCGGGACCGACATCGCTACCAACCGCCTGGAAGTCGCGCCAGAAGCGTCCCGTTGCCTGACCTGCCAGGACAGCGCCGAGCACCACGAACACCATGGCTGACAACGCGTCTTGGCAGCGTGCGCCACAGCCAACCCTGCTCCGCGCACATGCTGACGCTCCCTGCTTCCCTCAACCGACTTTTCTGGAAATCAAACCATGAGCACGTATCACGCCGTTGTATGGATGGACCATTCTGAAGCCCATGTGGTGATGTTCGACCGCGAACATGCCCAGGCGCAGCGCATCCGTTCGCGCAGCCACCACAAGCACCAGGGCAAGACTGAGGACACCAGCGCGTTTTTCGGCAGTATTGCCAAGGCCCTTGCCGAGACACGTGAAGTGCTTTTGGCAGGCCCGGGACTGGCCCGGAACCAGTTTCGCGACTGGTGCGAAAAGCATTGCCCTGCAGTGGCCCAGGTGGTGGTGGACTCCGTCGCGGCAGATCACCCCAGCGACGCGCAACTGGTGGCGATGGCGCGCCAGTACTTCAAGAAGTTCGACAAGATGGCGGCAGACCCATCCCTGGCCTGATGCGCGGCGCGGGGGGGCACTGCGCGGTGGTGCCGCAGTGGCTCATGGCTTGCGCTGGCACGCTTGACCCACACCCGGTGGGGGTCCCCGGGCCGTCCCCGGCGCCAGCGGCAGGCGCAGAGCGTCAGCGGCGGCGCAAGATCGGCATCGCGCCCAGCGCAAACACCGAGTTGGGCACGCCAACCTTCGCCATCATTGGCCGGGGCTTGGGAGCGAGCTTGCGCACGACAGCGGCAGGTTCAGCATCATCCGCCGGCACGCCCTTGGCGCGCTGCTGCTCGACAAGATCCTGCAACGATACGGACTGCAGGTATTCCATCACCCGTGCGTTGAAGGCGGACCACAGTTCGCCGGTCATCGACTTTGCTCGTTCAACCTGCCCCGGGTTGGCGCCGGTCCCGGCGTCATCGGATAACGTGTCCACCGCAAGGATGATGTCCGCGACAGAGATGTCACGCGGATGGCGCGCCAGCGTATAGCCGCCGCCGGGCCCGCGGGTGCTCTCGACCAGACCCGCTCGACGCAGGGCGCTGAACAATTGCTCCAGGTACGACAAAGAAATACCCAGCCGCGCGCTGATGGTTGACAGCGCAATGGGCCGCAACTTCTGGCGCACCGCCAGATCGGTGACTGCCGACACCGCCAGCTGACCTCGTGTGGTAATTCGCATCGTTGCTACTCCTTGTTAAGTGGATGAACCCCATTGGATCGTGCGGGTTCAGTGGCTCAATGTAGGGCATCGAATACTTCGCGTAAATTCGATAATTTGCTATAAACACATCGGGTTTTTCGAATTATTTGCAACCGCATCCACGTGAACTTCAAACATCTTCGCTATTTTTGGACAGTCGCCAAAGCAGGCGGCGTAGTGCGCGCGGGCGAGCAACTGCACACCACCCCCCAGACGCTCTCAGGGCAGATCCGGCTACTCGAAGAATGGCTTGGCCACGACCTGTTTCGCAAACGCGGCCGCGGGCTGGAGTTGACCAGTGAGGGCCGCGTTGCGCTCGGATACGCAGAGCAGATATTCGCGCTGGGTGATGAGTTGGAGCAGTCGGTCAAGCTCGCGCGCAACCAGGCACGCCCCCTGGAGTTTCGGGTTGGCGTGGCAGATTCGGTGGCCAAGTCGGTGGCCTACCACCTCCTGGAACCAGCGCTTGCCCCCGATTTAGGTCGCCCGGTTCACATGCTCTGTCACGAGGGAAAGTTTCCCGAGCTGATAGCCCAGCTGAGTCTGAACCGGCTTGATCTCGTCCTGGCCGACGAGCCCGTGTCCAAGAAGATTGGCGTCAAGGCATTCAATCACCAGCTCGGCGTCAGCGGCATGAGCTTTCTGTGCTCACCTGCGCTGCGCTCACAACTCAAGGGCGATTTCCCGGGCTGCCTGCAGGGGGCACCGATGCTCATTCAGGGCCCCATGTCCTCGGTGCGCCAACAGCTGGACCACTGGCTCAACAAGCACCAGTTGCGCCCCAGACTGGTGGGCGAGTTCGATGACAGCGCCTTGATGAATGCCTTTGGGCGGAAGGGTCGGGGCGTTTTCACCTCGCCCACCGTGCTCGATGCGGAAACCACGTCGCAATACGGCGTGGAAGTCATCGGGCGGTCCACCGAATTGGTCGAGGAGTTTTTTGCCATCTCCGTCGAGCGACGGATCACGCATCCGTGTGTCGCAGCCATGACTCGGACAGCCAAGGCTGACCTGTTTGGCAAATACCAATAAGACTAAGAGGATGAACGCGTTGCGGGTTGCAGCGACGCGCCCTGGCCACATCCAAAGCACCGCCACTGCACGCAACAGGCCCGGGCCTCCAAATCAGCCTACCACGAAAGGCAACAAAAAAGCCCACTGAAAGTGGGCTTTTCTTGAGCATTGCTGCTGATGTTGGTTGCGCGAGAAGGATTTGAACCTCCGACCTTTGGGTTATGAGCCCAACGAGCTACCAGACTGCTCCATCGCGCGGTAAGCTTTAAATTGTACCCTATTATTCAGCGGCGGCCGAATTATTTTCGGTTTCTGCGGCACGGTCCACCAATTCGACCAGTGCCATCGGGGCGTTGTCGCCCACGCGGAAACCCATTTTCAGGATGCGGGTGTAGCCGCCGGGCCGAACCTTGAAACGGGGACCAAGATCGTTGAAGAGCTTGGTGACGCTGTCACGGTCACGCAGACGGTTGAAAGCCAGACGCCGATTGGCGACCGAGTCTTCCTTGGCCAGGGTGATCATGGGCTCAATCACCCGGCGGAGTTCTTTTGCCTTAGGAACCGTGGTCTTGATGGCCTCATGCTCGATGAGCGAGTTCATCATGTTTTGCAGCATCGCAAGGCGGTGCGAGCTGGTGCGGTTGAGTTTACGAAGGCCGTGTCCGTGGCGCATGGTGCTTTCTTTCTGCTGTCGGTCTTATTAAATCAGGCAGCCGTATCAGGTACTGCCCGAGGCACTGTTCCCGCATGGAGAACCGAAAATTATAACTTAACGCTTGTCGAGGCCGGCTGGTGGCCAGTTCTCTAGCTTCATGCCAAGGGTCAACCCACGCGATGCGAGGACTTCCTTGATCTCGTTGAGCGACTTGCGACCCAGGTTAGGCGTCTTGAGCAGCTCGTTTTCGGTGCGCTGAATCAGGTCACCGATGTAGTAGATGTTCTCGGCCTTCAGGCAGTTAGCGGATCGCACGGTCAGCTCAAGCTCATCCACAGGACGCAGTAGGATCGGATCAAACGTTGCACCACCGCGCGGGCCTGCTGGCGCGTCAAACGCAGCCAGTTCGCCACCCTCGAGCTGAGCAAAGACGGCCAGTTGCTCCACCAGGATCTTCGCGGAGGCACGCACCGCATCTTCTGCAGTGATGGCCCCGTTGGTTTCAATTTCGACGACCAGCTTGTCCAGATCGGTCCGCTGCTCAACCCGAGCGCTCTCAACCGTATAGCTCACGCGCTTGACGGGGGAGAACGATGCGTCCAGCACAATGCGGCCGATCGACTTGGTGGGCTCGTCTGCGTAGCGGCGAAGATTGCCGGGCACGTAGCCGCGTCCCTTTTCGACCTTGATCTGCATGTCTAGCTTGCCACCGGCGGACAGGTGAGCAATCACGTGATCCGGGTTGACGATCTCGACATCGTGCGGAGTCTGGATGTCACGGGCAGTGACCACGCCTTCTCCATCCTTGCGCAGGCTCAGGGTGACCTCGTCGCGGTTGTGAAGTTTGAACACCACGCCCTTGAGGTTCAACAAAATGTCGACCACGTCCTCTTGAACGCCATCGATGGAGGAGTATTCATGCAGCACGCCTGCAATCGTGACTTCCGTCGCTGCGTAACCCACCATGGACGAGAGCAAAACGCGCCGGACGGCATTGCCCAGCGTGTGACCGTAACCACGCTCGAACGGCTCCAGTGCAACCTTGGCACGGTTATGGCCAAGCTGCTCAACATTGATCGCCTTGGGTTTCAGCAAATTGGTTTGCATTCAGACTTCCTCTCAATACCCCCAGCTCGTTACACCGGTAAGGCTGGTGAAGCGCCTGCACCGCGATGCCTCGCGGTACAGGGACGGATTTCTCGAAAAATATGCAGCCGATTAACGCGAGTACAACTCAACGATCAGCGATTCGTTGATGTCTGCGCCAAACTCGTCGCGGTCAGGCACCTTCTTGAAGACGCCTTCGGCCTTGTCGGCATTCACTTCGACCCACGCTGGCATACCCACCTGAGCGGCCAGTTGAAGGGCTTCGACCACGCGACCCTGCTTCTTGGACTTTTCGCGAACAGCCACCACGTCGCCGGCCTTCACGAGGTACGAAGCGATGTTGACGGACTTGCCATTGACGGTGATCGCCTTGTGCGAGACAAGCTGGCGGGCTTCTGCGCGCGTGGAGCCAAAGCCCATGCGGTAGACGACGTTGTCCAGACGCGATTCCAGCAGGAACAGCAGGTTGGCGCCGGTGTTGCCCTTCTTGCCATCAGCGGCTTCGAAATAGCGGCGGAACTGCTTTTCGAGCACGCCGTACATGCGCTTGACCTTTTGCTTTTCGCGCAATTGCAGGCCGTAGTCGGAGGTACGGGCACCCGAAGTGCGGCCATGCTGGCCGGGCTTGGAGTCGAATTTCGACTTGTCCGCAATCGAGCGACGAGCGCTCTTGAGGAACAGGTCGGTGCCTTCACGGCGGGATAGTTTGGCCTTGGGGCCGAGGTAACGTGCCACTTGAGCTTCCTTTGTGTCATCTGCCGCAAACCATTGCGGGAGCCGTCTGAGGCGCTTGCGCGTGCACAGACGGCGGTGGGCTTATAGAAAATTAGATGCGGCGGCGCTTTTGAGGGCGGCAGCCATTGTGGGGTACCGGCGTCACATCGGAGATCGACGTGATGCGGATGCCCAGTGCGCCCAGAGCGCGCACCGACGACTCACGACCTGGGCCGGGACCCTTGATCTCAACGTCCAGGTTTTTGATGCCTTGGTCGATAGCAGCGCGGCCAGCCACTTCAGACGCCACCTGGGCGGCGAACGGTGTGGACTTGCGCGAGCCCTTGAAGCCCTGGCCACCCGACGAAGCCCATGACAGGGCGTTGCCCTGGCGATCGGTGATCGTGATGATGGTGTTGTTGAACGAAGCGTGCACGTGGGCAATGCCGTCCGAAACGTTCTTGCGGACCTTCTTGCGAACGCGCTGAGCTGCGTTATTGGCAGGAGACTTAGCCATGTTGATCTTTCAATCTCGTTATTTCTTCAGTGCAGCCGCACCCTTGCGCGGGCCCTTGCGGGTGCGAGCATTGGTACGCGTACGCTGACCACGCAACGGCAGACCGCGACGGTGGCGGAAACCGCGATAGCAACCGATGTCCATCAGGCGCTTGATGTTCATCGTGGTCTCACGGCGCAGGTCACCCTCGATGGTGAACTTTTCGATTTGCTCGCGAATTTTTTCCAGATCGCCGTCCGTCAGATCTTTGATCTTCTTGCTGTAGGCGATGCCAGTTGCTTCGCAAATCTTGCGAGCGCGGGTGCGACCGATGCCAAAAATGGCGGTCAGGCCTATTTCCGCATGCTTGTGCGGCGGGATGTTGATGCCAGCGATACGTGCCATATGCGTCCTCTAATACTTTCCAATCAACCTTGGCGCTGCTTGTGACGCAGGTCCGTGCAGATCACGCGCACCACACCCTTGCGGCGGATGATCTTGCAGTTGCGGCAGATTTTTTTGACCGAAGCCGAAACTCTCATTGCATTCTCCTAAAACTTTTCCATCTGTCCCGGCTGTTTGGCTCGGAACACAATCTTTAACCGCCACGCCAATGCGCGCCAACTAACCGCGATTCCATATGGGAGGCCAGCCAGTGTTCGCTGAACAGCCACTCTGGATCACATCAACCGCCCGCGCTGCCTTTGAAACTTGCCTTCTTGAGCAACGACTCATACTGCTGCGACATCATGTAGTTTTGAACCTGGGCCATGAAGTCCATGGTCACCACCACGATGATCAGCAGCGATGTGCCGCCAAAGTAAAACGGAACGTTGTACTTCAAGATCAGGAACTCGGGCAACAGGCACACGAATGTGATGTATACCGCACCGGCCAGCGTCAGACGAACCAGGATCTTGTCGATGTAGCGTGCCGTCTGCTCACCAGGACGAATCCCGGGAATGAATGCGCCGCTTTTCTTCAAGTTGTCCGCCGTCTCACGGCTGTTAAACACCAGCGCCGTGTAGAAAAAGCAAAAGAAGATGATCGCGGCGGCATAGAACATCACATAGATGGGCTGACCGGGGGTCAGTGCACCAGAGATGTCCTTCAGCCAGCGCATCGACTCTCCGGCGCTGAACCAGTTCACCACCGTTGCCGGCAGCAGGATGATCGACGACGCGAAGATCGGCGGAATGACCCCGGCCATGTTGAGCTTCAGGGGCAGGTGCGACGACTGGCCGCCATACACCTTGTTGCCGACCTGCCGCCGAGCATAGTTCACCAGAATCTTGCGCTGACCACGCTCCACGTACACCACGAAGTAGGTCACGAGACCAACCACCAGCACGATGAAGATGGCCGCCAGAATGCTCATCGCACCCGTACGCACCAACTCCAGCAATCCACCAATCGAGCTGGGCAGACCCGCCGCGATACCCGCAAAGATCAGGATCGAGATGCCGTTGCCAAGACCGCGTTCGGTAATCTGCTCACCCAACCACATCAGGAACATGGTGCCGGCAGTCAGGCTCACCACCGCAGTCATGCGGAAACCAAAACCAGGGCTGAGAACCAGGCCTGCAGAGCTTTCCAGAGCCACGGCGATCCCGAGCGACTGGAAGATGGCCAGCCCCAGCGTACCGTAGCGCGTGTACTGCGTGATTTTCCTGCGGCCCGCTTCGCCTTCCTTTTTCAACTGCTCGAACGTGGGTACCACGTAGGTCATCAACTGCATGATGATCGATGCCGAGATGTACGGCATGATCCCCAGAGCGAAGACCGTGAAGCGCGAAAGCGCACCACCCGAGAACATGTTGAACAGGTTCAGGATGCCGCCTTGCTGGCCATTGAACAACTGTTGCAGCTGGGCTGGATCGATACCAGGAACCGGGATATGCGCCCCGATGCGATACACGACCAGCGCAAGCAGCAAAAACACCAGCCGACGACGCAGGTCGCCGAACTTGCCGGTTTTTGCAATTTGAGCCGCGCTAGTAGCCACAGAGATATTCCTTCAGACCCACACTCAGGCGACGCTGCCGCCAGCGGCTTCGATCGCAGCCTTGGCACCGGCCGTCGCACCCACACCGGTCAACTTGACCGCTTTGGTGAGCGACCCGCTCTTGATGACCTTGACCACCTTGGCCAACTCGCCAACGAGGCCCGCCTGCTTGAGCGCGAGCACGTCCACTTCGGCCAGACCGAGCTGCTCCAGCGCCGAAAGCGTTACTTCGGCATTGAACTTGAGCAGGTGCGACTTGAAGCCACGCTTGGGCAGGCGACGTTGCAGGGGCATTTGGCCACCCTCAAAGCCTACCTTGTGGTAACCACCGGCACGCGACTTTTGACCCTTGTGACCACGGCCAGCGGTCTTGCCCAGGCCGGAGCCGATACCACGGCCTACGCGGCGCTTGGCATGCTTGGCGCCGTCTGCGGGCTTGATGCTATTGAGTTCCATGATCGATCTCTCAGAGGACTTTGACCAGATAGCTGATCTTGTTAATCATGCCGCGCACTTCGGGCGAGTCCTGCAGTTCGCTCACGCTGTTGAGCTTGCGCAGACCCAGGCCGCGTACGGTGGCGCGGTGCGATTCCTTGGTGCCAATCGGGCTGCGCACCAGTTGAATCTTGACGGTTTGTTGCGTTGTCATTTTCAGGCTCCGGTTCAGGCGAAGATGTCTTCGACCGTCTTGCCGCGCTTGGCCGCAACGCTCGAAGGCGTGGTCGAATTGACCAGGGCGTCGAAAGTGGCACGAACCATGTTGTAGGGATTGGACGAACCATGGCTTTTGGCCACGATGTCGGTCACGCCCAGCACTTCGAAGACAGCGCGCATGGGGCCGCCTGCGATGATGCCGGTACCCTTGGGAGCGGGAGCCATCATGACGACCGCGGCACCGTGGTGGCCCGTGACGTTATGGAAGATCGTGCCGTTCTTGAGCGACACCTTGACCATGTTACGACGGGCTTCTTCCATGGCCTTTTGCACGGCAGCAGGCACTTCCTTGGACTTGCCTTTGCCCATGCCGACGCGGCCATCACCATCACCAACCACCGTGAGCGCGGCAAAGCCGAGGATACGGCCACCCTTCACGACTTTGGTCACGCGGTTCACCGCGATCATTTTTTCGCGCAGACCGTCGTCTTGGCCTTCGCTCTGCACTTTGGGTTGAAATTTAGCCATTTTGTATTCCGCTCCGCTTAGAACTGCAGGCCGGCTTCACGGGCTGCGTCGGCCAGTGCCTTGACGCGACCGTGGTAGGCGAAACCTGCGCGATCAAATGCAACCTTTTCGATGCCGGCCGCCTTCGCTTTTTCAGCGATACGCTTGCCGATGATCTGGGCTGCAGCGGCGTTGCCACCCTTGCCCGAACCGCCCAGCGATTTGCGCACGTCGGCTTCTGCCGTGGACGCAGAGGCCAGCACCTTGCTGCCGTCGCCGGAGATGACACTGGCGTAGATATGGAGGTTCGTACGGTTCACCGTGAGACGCGCCACGCCTTGCTGTGCAATGCGGATACGGGTCTGACGCGAACGACGAAGACGCTGCTCTTTCTTGGTCAACATGTTGCAGCTCCTTATTTCTTCTTGGTCTCTTTGATCGTGATCTTTTCGTCCGCATAACGGATGCCCTTGCCCTTGTAGGGCTCAGGAGGACGAACAGCACGGATCTCAGCGGCGATCTGGCCGACGCGCTGACGGTCAGCACCCTTGACCACCACTTCGGTGGGTGTGGGCGTTGCGACCGTGATGCCGGCGGGCATTTCGATGTTGACCGGGTGCGAATAGCCAACCGCCAGGTTCAGCTTGGAGCCAGACGCTGCCGCCTTGTAACCCACGCCCACCAGGCTGAGCTTCTTTTCAAAGCCCTTGCTCACACCGACCACCATGTTGTTGACCAACTGGCGAAGTGTGCCGCTCATAGCGTTTGCTTCGCGGGAATCGTTGGCGGGCTCAAAGCTGAGCTTGCCGTTGTTCGAGGTCACTTTCACCAGCGCGTTTTGCGCGAGCGACAACGTGCCGCCAGAACCCTTGACGGAGATCTGGTCTTCTTTCACGGACACATCCACGCCAGCGGGGATGGTCACGGGCATTTTTCCTACTCGGGACATTTCAGTTTCTCCTCAATGCCGCGGGTTAGGCCACGTAGCACAGCACTTCACCACCAACACCGGTAGCGCGCGCCTTGCGATCCGTCATGACACCCTTGGGCGTCGTGACAATTGCCACGCCCAAACCGTTCATGACCTGTGGAATGGAATCACGGCCTTTGTAGACACGCAGGCCAGGGCGGCTGACGCGCTCGATGCGCTCAATCACGGGGCGGCCTGCGTAGTACTTCAGGGCAATTTCGAGTTCGGACTTGCCGGCTTCGGTCTTGACCTGGAAGCCGTCGATGTAACCTTCGTCCTTCAGCACCTGGGCGATGGCGACCTTCACTTTGGATGAAGGCACCAGAACCGTGGCCTTGGAGACCATCTGCGCATTACGGATGCGGGTCAGCAAGTCAGCGATGGGATCACTCATGCTCATGTTTAATCTCTCCTGCCTGCTTACCAGCTGGCTTTGGTGACACCGGGGATGTCGCCTGCAAAAGCCAGTTCGCGGATCTTGGCGCGAGCCAGACCGAATTGACGGAAGGTTCCACGTGGGCGACCGGTGATTTCGCAGCGGTTGCGCTGGCGCGTGGGGTTGGCGTTGCGGGGGAGCTTTTGCAGGCCCAGACGGGCTGCATCACGCTCTTCGTCGCTGCGCTTGGCATCGCCAGCAATGGCCTTCAGTTCCGCATACTTGGTTGCGTACTTGGCTGCCAGTTTTTCGCGCTTCAGTTCGCGCTGGATCAAAGCTACTTTAGCCATGCTTCGCCTCAGTTCTTGAACGGGAAACGGAAACCTGCCAGAAGCGCCTTGGCTTCTTCGTCGGTCTTGGCCGTTGTGGTGATGCTGATATTCAGGCCGCGCAGTGCGTCAACCTTGTCGTACTCGATCTCAGGGAAAATGATCTGTTCCTTGACACCGATGTTGTAGTTGCCGCGGCCATCGAAGGCCCGGCCAGAGATACCACGGAAGTCGCGCACGCGCGGCAGGGCCACGGTCACGAAACGGTCCAGGAACTCGTACATCTGCACACCGCGCAGGGTGACCATGCAACCAATGGCCTGGCCTTCGCGGATCTTGAAACCGGCGATCGCCTTCTTGGCCTTGGTCACCACGGGCTTTTGACCAGCGATCTTGGTCAGGTCGGCCACGGCGTTGTCCATCACCTTCTTGTCCGAGACTGCCTCGCTCACACCCATGTTGAGCGTGATCTTGGTCAGACGAGGAACCTGCATCGGCGAGGTGTAACCGAACTGCTTGGTGAGTTCGGGAGCGATCTTGTCGCGGAATACTTCTTGAAGTCGTGCCATGTTTACCCCTTAGGCCGCCTTGATTTCAGCGCCGCTGGACTTGAACACGCGAACGCGTGTGCCGTCTGCCTGCACCTTGATGCCCACACGGTCAGCCTTGCCGGTGGCCGCGTTGAAGATGGCCACGTTGGACTGGTGGATCGGCATGGACTTTTCCACGATGCCGCCGGTCGTACCCTTCATGGGATTTGGCTTGGTGTGCTTTTTGACCAGGTTGATGCCGTCGATGACGATGTAGGAGTCATCCTTGCGCAGCGACACCGTGCCGCGCTTGCCCTTGTCACGGCCGGTCAGCACGATGACTTCGTCGCCCTTGCGAATCTTGTTCATGGCGCGTCCTTAGAGAACTTCAGGAGCCAGGGACACGATCTTCATGAACTTTTCGGTACGCAGTTCACGCGTCACGGGTCCGAAGATGCGGGTGCCGATAGGCTCCAGCTTTGCATTGAGCAACACTGCCGCGTTGCCATCGAATTTGACGAGCGAGCCATCACCGCGGCGGATGCCCTTGGCGGTACGAACGACCACTGCGCTGTAGACCTCGCCTTTTTTGACGCGGCCACGCGGAGCGGCTTCTTTGATGCTCACCTTGATGATGTCGCCAACGCTTGCATAGCGACGCTTTGAGCCACCCAGCACTTTGATGCAAAGGACGGACTTGGCGCCGGTATTGTCGGCAACCTCTAACCGAGATTCTGTCTGGATCATTTCAATATTCCCAACTTGCACCAGAAGACCGCTGCCCCAGAGAAGCTCTCGGGGGCCGCACATCAGCCAGTCAGTCTTGGGCCCGTCGTCCGCGCTGCAAACCATTTGCAGCACTTCCCGTTGGGCAGAAACCTCACGCTTGAAGCGCGAAGCCCTCGATTATTGCAAAACGCGTTTGCCCTGTCAACCCAGGATCAGATTGGAGAGTGCAGGTACTGGGGCGCCAGCGCCAGAAAGTCTTGCAGCGCGGGGGATGTACCCAGCTCGTCAAGCAGGATGTCGGCCACCGCTGGGGCGACATCGATGGCCTGGCGGACATCCAGAAAGAGCATTCTGGACCTGCGGGCGAGCACGTCTTCCACGGTGCAGGCGTACTCGTGGCGGGCCGCAAAGCGCACCATGGCTTCGGTCAGTCCGCCCCCCAGCTGCCGGTTTGCACCTGCAAGGGCCTGCACGTGCGGAGCATCGCTGCCATACGAGTGCAAGCCCCGCGCGTCGCTGATGCGGTGCGTGGTGGCCACCCCTTTGGGCGCGCCGACGAGGAGCAGTGAATGGGTGACGCCAGCGTCTTTTTCGGGCAGCAGGCCGCGAGTGAAGCATTTTTGCAACACATCTTCGGCCATGGCGCGGTAGGTGGTCCATTTTCCGCCGGTGACGGTGACCAGCCCGCTGCGGCTTGCCAGCACCGTGTGCTCGCGGCTCAGGCCTTTGGTATGGTCACCATCGTCGTCCTGCGGCTTGACCAGCGGGCGCAGTCCGACCCAGATGCTTCGGATATCCTGCACGCCCGGCGCCCGGGTGAGGTAGCGCGCCGATTCCTCCAGGATGAAGCGCACCTCCTTGGCAAATGCAAGCGGCTCGCGCACGACGTCGTGGCGCGGGCTGTCGGTGGTGCCCACAATGAGCTTACCCAGCCATGGCACCACAAACAACACGCGGCCGTCCGCCGTCCTGGGCACCATCAGGGCGTGGTCGGACGGGAGAAAGTCCCTGTCGATCACGATGTGCACGCCCTGGCTGGGCGCCACCATGGGCTTGACCGGTCGGCCAATGGCCTGGCCGTCCATCTGGCGCAAACCATCTGCCCAGACGCCCGTGGCATTGACCACGGCGCGGGCGCGTACGGTGAATTCCTGGCCTTGCATCGCGTCGCGGCAGACGAAACCGGCGACCTTGCCCTGGTCATGCACCAGGGCGGTGGCAGGGCAATAGTTCACCACAAGGGCGCCCAGGCTGGCCGCCGTGCGCGCCAGGGCCAGTGCCAGGCGGGCGTCGTCGAACTGGCCGTCCCAGTACTTCACGCCGCCCCTGAGACCGGCAGGCTGGAGCGTGGGAAGGCATCGGAGTGTGCTGTCCTTGCCCAAAAACTCGGTTGAACCCAGCCCAGCCTTGCCGGCCAGGGCGTCGTACAACGTGAGCCCCATGCCGTAGAACGGGGTTTCCCAGAACCGGTAGGACGGCATGACAAATGGCAACGGCTGCGCCAGATGGGGCGCGTTGTGCAGCAGCGTGGCGCGCTCGTGCAGCGCCTCGCGCACCAGGGCAATGTTCCCCTGCGCCAGATACCGCACGCCGCCATGCACGAGCTTGGTGGCGCGCGACGACGTGCCCTTGGCGAAATCGTGGGAGTCCACCAGAACCACCGAAAAGCCACGTGCCGCCGCATCCACCGCCACGCCGAGGCCGGTGGCCCCGCCCCCGATCACCGCCAGATCGTACTGAACCGGCTGCGCAAGGCGGCTCAGCAAGTCGGCCCGGCGGGTGGGAAGGGGGGAAGGCGTGTCAGTCGTCATGGGCTGATCGTGGTTGCGGCTGCGTCTGAACGTCGCCTGTGAAGGACCGTGGTCCGTGTGCCCCGGCGATGCATGCAGCGGGCGCGCACCGGCCTGTTGCCTTCATGCAGGCCGACCCTCACAGGCCTGCTTCATTGGGCCTGTTCACACTATTTTTGTAAGATGACTTGCGATTCAAAAGGGCCAGACGCCAAATGTAGCTGGGGCGCGGTTTTCGCCTCGTTCGCACGGACAAAAATCGTGTGAACAGGCCCTCATCATTCTTTTTATGACCTACCTGCTCGCACTCGACCAAGGCACTTCCAGCTCGCGCAGCATCGTGTTCGATGAGCACGGCCACATCGTGGCGCAGGCGCAGCTGGAACTGCCGCAGATGTACCCCCAGCCCGGATGGGTGGAGCATGACCCGCAGGAGATCTGGCGCACCCAGCTGGCCACTGCGCGCGATGCGCTGGCCAAGGCTGGCCTGAGCGCGAGCAGCGTGCGCGCCGCGGGCATCACCAACCAGCGCGAAACCACGGTGCTGTGGAGCCGCAAGACTGGCCAGCCCGTGCACCATGCCATCGTGTGGCAAGACCGCCGCGCCGAGCCGGCCTGCGCCCGGCTGCGAAGTGAGGGCCACGCCGCCACCATCCAGGCCAAGACGGGCTTGCTGGTGGATGCCTATTTTTCGGCCACCAAGCTGCAGTGGCTGCTGGACCAGGTTCCCGGCGCGCGCGAAGCCGCCGAACGCGGCGAGCTGGCCTTTGGCACCGTGGACAGCTGGCTGATGTGGAAACTCACCCACGGCCAGGTGCATGCGACCGATGTGAGCAACGCCTCGCGCACCATGCTGTTCAATGTGCACACCAACCAGTGGGACGACGAACTGCTGGCGCTGTTGCGCATACCGCGCGCGCTGATGCCCGAGGTGCTGCCATCGGCCGCCCACTTTGGCGACACGGCGGCCGACCTGCTGGGCCATGCCATTCGCATTGGGGGCGCGGCCGGTGACCAGCAGAGCGCGCTGTTTGGCCAGGCGTGCTTTACGGCAGGCATGGCCAAGAACACCTATGGCACGGGCTGCTTCATGCTGATGCACACGGGCGGCACGTTCCAGACCAGTCAGAACGGCCTGCTTACCACCAGCGCAGCGCAGGCCTCTGCCACGCCCGAGTTCGCCATGGAAGGCAGTGTTTTTGTGGGTGGCGCGGTGGTGCAGTGGCTGCGCGACGGCCTGCGCGCCATCTCCACCAGCGGCGAGGTCGAGTCCCTGGCGCAAAGCGTGCCTGACTCCGGCGGCGTGATGATGGTGCCTGCCTTCACGGGCCTGGGCGCACCGTACTGGAAGCCCGACGCGCGCGGCACCATCACGGGCCTGACGCGCGGCACCACGCTGGGCCACATTGCCCGCGCTGCGCTGGAGAGTATCGCCTTCCAGAGCGCCGCCCTGCTGCTGGCCATGAGCCGCGACGCCGTGGCCGCTGCAGGCGCCCCGGTGCGCGAGCTGCGCGTGGACGGCGGTGCGTGTGTCAATGATTTGCTCATGCAGTTCCAGGCCGACCTGCTGGGCATTGCGGTGGTGCGCCCCGCCGTGATCGAAACCACCGCCCTGGGCGCGGCCTATCTGGCAGGGCTGTCCAGCGGCGTGTACCGCAGCACCGACGAGCTGTCCCGGCTGTGGCGGGCAGACCGCCGCTTTGAGCCCGCCCTGGGCCGCGACCGCGCACAGGCGCTGATGGCGAACTGGGAGCATGCGGTGCGGCAAACGGTCGCCGCATAGCGGCCAACCCCCTGAGGCGCTGCGCGCCTTCCCCCTTCTCTCGAATCGCTGACGCGACTCGGGAAGGGGGACGCAGCCCTCGCTGCGGGGCGGCCCTTGCTCGGCCGCTCTGGCCTTGCGCCGCGCCAGTGGCCGCCGTCGTGACGATGCGAACGGTTTCGGGTGCGTGGGCTCACCGACCCGCCCTCAAGGCGGGGCCAGGCCAAACCTGATCTCGCACCCTGGCCTGAGCACCTGTCCCCACTGGCGAACCAACGCGGATACCATCGCATTCCTGCATTGACCACCCTCCACTGATTGCCTGCACCATGAGCCAGACCACGTCCTCGCCCAGCCTTCCGACCATTGCGTTCATTGGCGGCGGCAATATGGCCAGCGTCATCATGGGGGGGCTGATCCGGCAGGGGCATGCGGCCAGCAACATCGAAGTGGTGGAGCCGTATGAGCCCACGCGCGCGGGGCTGCTGCACAGCTATGGCATCGCGGCCCAGGAATCGCCCACGGCCGCGCTGCAGCGCGCGCAGATCGTGGTGTGGGCGGTCAAGCCCCAGACCTTCAAGGACGCCGCTGCCGCCACCCGCGCCCACACGGAGGGCGCGCTGCACCTGAGCGTGGCGGCGGGCATTCGCTCGGACAGCATTGCAAAGTGGCTGGGCAGCGAGCGCATCGTGCGCTCCATGCCCAACACGCCTGCGCTGGTGGGCAAGGGCATGACCGCGCTGTATGCCCGCACGGCCGTCAGCGCCGCCGAACGCCAGAGCGTGCAAGCCATCATGGCGTCCACCGGGGAGTTTCTGTGGGTCGATGCGGAAAAGCAGCTCGATGCCGTGACGGCGCTGTCGGGTTCGGGCCCCGCCTACGTGTTCTATTTCCTCGAAGCCATGACCCGCGCCGGTGTGGGCATGGGCCTGAGCGAGCAGCAGGCGCACCAGTTGGCAGTGGGTACGTTTGTGGGCGCATCCGAACTGGCACGGCGCTCGGATGAGCCGCCCGCTGTGCTGCGCCAGCGGGTCACCTCCAAAGGCGGCACCACGTATGCGGCACTGACGTCGCTCGAGCGCGACGCGGTGGGCGAGGCCTTTGTGCGGGCGATGCAGGCGGCCGAACATCGGGCCCAGGAGCTGGGTGACGAGTTTGGGGCCTGATTTTAGGCACCGCCGCCCGGCAGAAAACGTTTTGTTGCTATTAATTTTGATAGCACAGCTCCCCCACCGCGCGCTGCTTGCGCGCTTTTGCTTATATGCATATCACGTCTTCGTGGTTACACCTCAACCGAGATCTCTCTAAACTCGTCCGGTAGTCTGTCGGACTTGGAAGTCGTCGGCTGCAAATCGACTGCAGCGGTCCATTTTTTCCGCCTTTTTGCCCCATAGCTCGGCGAAGGGGCTGCACATCAGGCAAAAACTGTCCTCGCTGGGGCCGATTTTCGCTTTCGACGCTCCAAGTCCGACAGGCTTTTAGGAGATCTTCCCGGACGAAGGCCGCCTGTCTTTACCGTTTGTCCTGCGATCCGAAACCGCCATGGCGCGCCGCACAGGTGGCCTGCCCTGGCTGGGTGATCTCTGTGCACTCGTCACTCCCGCTCATTGGTCCCAAGGCATCCACATGAACCTGAACAAACTCTCTTCTTTGGCCCCGCGTTGGCAGCCGTCCGGCCTGCGCCGCGCTGTGTGTGGCGCAGTGGCGCTGCTGGGCGTCGGCATGGCACTGGCCCAGACTCCCGCCCCGTTGTCCCAGCAGCAGGTCAAACTGCTGGCAGCGGCCTGCGCCAGCTGTCATGGCACGGACGGTAGCTTTGTGGGCCCCATTCCCGCCATTGCGGGGCGTCCGGCGGATGTGCTGTCCACGCAGTTGCTCAACTTCAAGCACCGCGCCCCCGCCGGGACCACGGTGATGGACCGCCTTGCCAAGGGCTATACCGACGAGGAACTGCGCGCTCTGGCCTCGCACTTCTCATCGATCCGCAAGTGAAGGGAGTCAACATGCACAAGAACAAAACGGTCATGGCCAACATCAGCACGCCCACCGCTTCCTCGCGCCGCCGGTTCCTGCACGGCCTGGGCGCGGCGTCCATGCTGCCGGTGCTGGCCGCCTGCTCTGCCCCAACCATCGGTCGCGCCTCTGCAGGCCGTGTGGTCGTGGTGGGTGGCGGCTTTGGCGGTGCCACGGCGGCCAAGTACATCAAACGCGCCAATCCTGCGGTGGATGTCGTGCTGGTCGAGCCCAACAAGCGGTTTCACACCTGCCCCATGTCCAACCTTGTCCTGGCGGGCGAGCGCACGCTGGACTCCATCTCGCACGGCTATGACGAACTGCAAGGCACCTACGGCGTGCGCGTGGTGCATGCCCGGGCGGAAGACGTGAACGCGACCGCACGCACGGTGCGCCTGTCCACGGGCGCGGTGCTGGAATATGACCGCCTGCTGCTGTCGCCCGGCATCGACTTCCGCTGGAACGCCATCGAGGGGTACGACGAGCGCGCCTCCGAACTGGCACCCCATGCCTGGCGTGCCGGGGCACAGACCACGTTGCTGCGCCGCCAGCTCGAAAGCATGGAGGACGGCGGGGTGTTTGTGCTGAGCGTGCCCGCAGACCCGTTCCGCTGCCCGCCCGGCCCCTACGAGCGGGCCAGCCTGATCGCCCATTACTTCAGCCGCCACAAGCCCCGCTCCAAGGTGCTGATCCTCGACGCCAAGGACAATTTTTCCAAGCAGGGGCTGTTTCAGGCGGCATGGAAGAAACTTTATGGCAACCGCGTTGAATGGGTCGGGCTGTCCAAGGATGGCCGCGTGGTGCGCGCGGACGCTGCGCGGCGCGAAGTGCAGACGGAATTCGGCACGCTGCACAAGGCAGCCGTGCTGAACGTGGTGCCACCCCAAAAAGCCGGTTTTATCGCCGATCGTGCTGGCGTGACCGACGCCTCGGGCTGGGTGCCGGTCCACCCCAACACGTTCGAGTCGCGCCTGCAAAAGAACATCTATGTGGTGGGCGATGCCACCGTCGCTGCGCCCATGCCCAAGTCAGGCTTCACGGCCAACACCCAGGCCAAGGTGGCTGCGGCCGCCATCGTGGCGTCGCTGGATGGCAGCACACCCGCGCAGGCCATCTGGGTCAACACCTGCTACAGCCTGGCCTCGCCCGACTATGGCGTCACGGTGGCAGGCGTCTTCCGGGTCGAGAACGACAAGATCATCAGCGTGCCCAATTCCGGCGGTCTGAGCAGCGCCAATGCCGACGACAGCATCCGCCGCACCGAAGCCGCGTATGCACACGGCTGGTACCAGGCGATCAGCCAGGACACCTGGGGCACACCTCGACCGGCGTGATGCCGTCATGATCGACTGGAACGCACTCTCGGGAGAGCAGCGCGAAACCTGGGTGCTGGGGGCCACCGCCGCGCTGGGCCTGGCCTACGGCGTGCTGGCGCAAGGCAGCCGTTTGTGTTTTCTGCGTGCGGTGCAGGCTGTGCTTGCGCGCACGTCGATGGCCCCGCTGCGCCTGTTTGCCGTGGCCATGGCCACCGCGCTGGTGGGCAGCCAGTGGTTGTCTGTGGCCGCCGACGTGGACTTGCGGCAGTCGCTGTACGCGCAAAGCCGGCTGTCGCCGGTGCTGGTGGTGCTGGGCGGGCTGCTGTTTGGCTACGGCATGACGCTGGCCAATGCCTGCGGGGCGCGCAGCCTGGTGCTGCTGGGCAGCGGCAACCTGCGATCGCTGGTGACGCTGCTGTGCCTGGCGGTGGGGGCGTCTGCCACGCTGTCTGGCGTGCTGGCCCCGCTGCGCATTCGCGTGACCGAAGCCACCCAGACCTCGCTGACGGCCACCACCGTGCCTGATGTGATCGCCCTGCTGACCCCCCTGTCCGGCGCAGCCGCCCGGTGGGCCTGCGTGGTGGCGCTGGTGGCGGTCTTGCTGACCTGGGCGTTCACGCGCCAACCCACGGTGGCCGAGCCTGCATCAGCGCGCCGCCCCCAATGGCGCGCGCTGCTGCCGGGGGTGCTGATCGGTCTGCTGGTGCCCCTGGGCTGGTGGATCACCGGTCGCCTGGGGGCCGATGATTTCGAGCCGGTGCCGCTGGGCTCACTGACCTTTGTGGCCCCGGTGGCACAAAGCCTGCAATACCTGCAGTTGTCCACCGGCATCGCGCTCGGTCACGGGGTACTGCTGTGCGCTGGTGTGCTGGTGGGTGCATGGGCCAGCGCGCTGCTGCGCCGCGAGTTTCAATGGCAGGGCTTCACCAGTGCCGCGCAGACGGGCCGCTCGATGGCGGGCGGCCTGCTCATGGGCGTGGGCGGCGTGCTGGCCCTGGGCTGCACCATCGGGCAGGGATTGACCGGGTGGTCAACCCTGGCCCTGAGCACCTACCCCGCGCTGGCGGGCATCGTGGCGGGTGCATGGCTTGCCGGACGCTCTGGCCCCCATCAAGGACAATGACGCGATGCAACGAAGAAACTGCCTCTGGACCCTGGGCGCACTGCTGGCCACCGGCACCGCCAGCGCGCAAGACGCCACCGCCACCACCTTTGCACCCGCCCAGCAGCTGCTGCGTGGCCGCACGGTGCAGGCGGCGGGGCTGGAGCTGGATGTTCCGGCGCTGTCAGAAAACGGCGGGGCCGTGCCGCTGGCCGTGGCTTTTCGCGGCGCGCCGCCTGCGGGCGAGACCGTGGTGGCCATCCACCTGCTGGCCACGCGCAACCCCAACCCCGGCCTGCTGAGCTTCGAGCTGCCCGGGGACCGGGTGCTGCCCGACTTTGCAACCCGCGTGCGCCTGGCCGAGAGCCAGACCGTGATCGCCATAGCGCTGGGCAGCAAGAACAGCGCCTGGGTTGCGCAGCGCAAGGTGCAGGTCACCGTCAGCGGCTGCCTGGGCGGCGGGGAGGCAGCGCCAAACGAGGGCCTGCGCGCGCCCCGCATCGCGCTGGCACGCCCGACCAAGGCGGGCGGCCCCATCGAGGTGAAAGCCCTGGTACAGCACCCCATGGAAACCGGCCTGCGCCCCGGCACCGACGGCAAGCTGCTGGCGCAGAACCTGGTGCGCGACTTCACCCTCCGCCTGGGCGAACGCCCGGTACTCACGGCACGCTTTCAGACGGGCACCTCTGAAAACCCGTACCTGCGATTCCTGCTGCAGCACCCCTCTGCGGCAGGCCCCGCCGTCTTTACCTGGACCGACCAGACCGGCCGCACGCTGCGCGAGGAGCGCGCCCTGCCGGTTTGAGGGTTAAATTACCCCATCGCGCACGCCGCACGGGCATTGTTAGCTATTACTTTAGTAGCAAGTCTCGCACACCATAGCTACCGGCAATGCCCGCAAACACCGTGGCACCCAGCCAGTGGTTGACGCGAAAAGCCTTGAAGCACCCCTCGCGCGTGCGGGTGCGGATCAGCGTGTAGTGCCACACCGCCTGGGCCAGGGCGGCGGCAATTGCTATATAAAAAATAGCGTTCAGGGCATACGCATCAAGCGCGACCGCCCATATTCCCAAGAAAAGCAGATAGAACAGCACGATACCGGCGACATCGAACCGCCCCAGGGTGATGGCGGAGGTCTTGATGCCGATCTTGAGGTCGTCATCGCGGTCCACCATGGCGTATTCGGTGTCGTAGGCCAGCACCCAGAACAGGTTGCCCAGCCACATCCACCATGCCACGGCAGGCACGCTGCCCTGCACGGCCGCAAAGGCAATCACGATGCCAAAGTTGAACGCAATGCCCAGCACTGCCTGCGGCATCGCGAGGACCCGCTTGGTGAACGGATAGGCAATGGCCACCAGCACGGCAGGCACCGACCACGCCACGGCGGCGGCGTTGGTGGTGAGCACCAGGCCAAACGACACCAGCGCCAGCACCGCCCCCAGGGCCAGGGCCGCTTTCACGCGTACGGCCCCGGTGGTGACCGGGCGCTGCGCGGTGCGCTTGACGTGCTTGTCGAAGTCGCGGTCGGCCACGTCATTCACACAGCAACCGGCGCTGCGCATGAAAATGGTGCCCAGCACAAACACCATCAGCAGGTGCCAGCCCGGGAACCCGTCGGCCGCGATCCACAGCGCGCTCAGGGTGGGCCACAGGCACACCAGCCAACCGGCGGGACGGTCCCAGCGGATGAGGTCAAGGTACAGCGCCAGAGCGCTGCGTGGCGGGGCGGTCTGCATGCGGGCGGTGGGAGGCAGAAAGGGTGATGACGGCGCGGGCCACTGGGCGGATCGCCGTCGGGGACGACCAGTCCAGCGAAACTGCCTACTCCTCGAGCAAGGACCGCAGCATCCATGCCGTCTGCTCATGGACGGTCAGGCGTTGCGTGAGCAGGTCGGCCGTCGGCTCGTCATGGGCCTTGTCGGCCAGGGGGAACAGGCTGCGGGCCGTGCGCGCCACGGCCTCATGCCCCTGAACCAGCACCCGCACCATCTCCAGCGCCTTGGGGGGCCTGGACGGGGCGTCGGGCACCGTGGCCAGCTTGCCAAACTCGGCATACGAGCCGGGCGCCACATGGCCCAGCGATCGGATGCGCTCGGCAATCGGGTCCACCGCGTTCCACAGCTCGGTGTACTGCGCCATGAACATGGTGTGCAGCGTGTTGAACATCGGGCCGGTGACGTTCCAGTGAAAGTTGTGCGTGGTCAGGTACAGCGTGTAGGTGTCGGCCAGCAGGCGCGAGAGGCCCTGGGCGATGGCGGCACGGTCCTTGTCGCCGATGCCGATGTTGATGACAGGTGCGGACGGGGTTTTGGAGGCTTTGGCCATGCAGAAAATCCTTCATTCAAACGACAGGTTCAATCCGCGGCGACGCCGGGGGTGTCTGGCGCGCTCGGGCGTGGGGTCACTGTAGCGCAAGCCCCGCGTGCGTTTCTGCCCTGCGACCACGGCAGGCCACGACGCGCCAGCAGCGCCGCCAAAGGGCCCCGCAAGAGCGCAGCAAGGCTCACGAAAGCCGCGTCACGCCCGGCAACTCGCACGCATAGACAGCGTTGCGCAAGGCTGCAATCGCCTCGTACCGCGTGAAGCTGCGCCGCCACGCCAGCACCACGCGGCGCGTGGGCGGCGCGCTGCCATCGGCTTCCTCCACCGGCAGATAGCGGATGTGGGATTCGTCGCTTTTGCGGCGGCGCACCCCTTTTTGGAGCGCATCGCGCGGCACCGAGAGCCGGGGCACCAGCGTGACCCCCATGCCTGCCGCCACCATGTGCTTGATGGTTTCCAGCGACGAGCCTTCAAAGGACTTGCGGATGCCTTCGGCATTGCTGGAAAAGCGCGCGAACTCAGGGCAAACCTCCAGCACATGGTCGCGAAAGCAGTGCCCCGCGCCCAGCAGCAGCATGGTCTCGCTCTTGAGGTCGGCCGCCGTGACCGATTCGCGCGCCGCCAGCGGGTGCGTGCTGGGCACCGCGGCCATGAACGGCTCGTCATAGAGCGGGGCGATGGCCAGCCCCGTGTCTGGAAAGGGCTCGGCCAGGATGGCGCAATCGATTTCGCCGGTGCGCAGCATCTCCAGCAGCTTGACCGTGAAGTTCTCTTGCAGCATCAGCAGCATTTGCGGGTTGTGCGCAATGGAGTGCCGCACCAGCTCGGGCAGCAGGTAGGGGCCGATGGTGTAGATCACGCCCAGGGTGACCGGACCGGCCAGCGGATCTTTGCCGCGCTTGGCGATTTCCTTGATGGCAGCGGCCTGCTCGAGCACGCTTTGCGCCTGGCGCACGATTTCCTCGCCCAGGGGCGTCACGGTCACCTCACCCGCGCTGCGCTCAAAAAGCTTCACGTCCAGCTCTTCTTCCAGCTTTTTGATGGCCACCGACAGCGTGGGCTGCGACACATAGCAGGCGTCGGCCGCACGGCCGAAGTGCTTTTCGCGGGCGACTGCGACGATGTACTTGAGTTCAGTCAGGGTCATGTTCAGGCCTTGAGAAAGTCTGATTTTCCCCCCAGCCATCGGGCCACATGCTGCTCGGCCAGCCCCGGGTGCTGCTCCAGCATCACCGGAGCCAGCGCGCGTGCCCATTCCAGCAGGTGGGTGTCGGTGGCCAGGTCGGCAAAGCGCAGCAGCGCATCGCCCGACTGCCGCGCGCCCAGAAATTCGCCAGGCCCACGAATCTCCAGGTCGCGCCGGGCGATCTCAAAGCCATCGGTGGTTTCGGCCATGGCGCGCAGGCGCTCCTTGGCGGTTTCGCCCACGCGGCCGCTGTCGTTGGTGGCGTACAGCAGCACGCAGGCCGATGCCGCAGCGCCCCGCCCCACCCGGCCGCGCAGCTGGTGCAACTGCGAAAGGCCAAAGCGCTCGGCATGCTCGATGACCATGAGCGAGGCATTGGGCACATCCACGCCCACCTCAATCACGGTGGTGCTGACCAGCACGCCCATCTGCCCGCTGGTGAACAGCGCCATCACCGCCTTCTTCTCGGCGCTGGGCATGCGCGAATGCAGCAGGCCCACCATCACGCCGGGCAAGGCCTCGCTCAGCTCGGCATGGGTGGCCGTGGCATTGCTCAGGTCCAGCGCCTCGCTCTCCTCGATCAGCGGGCACACCCAGTACACCTGCCGCCCGGCGGCCACCTGGGCCCCGATGCGCTCGATCACCGCATCCTTGCGGCTGTCGGCAATCAGCTTGGTGACGATGGGCGTGCGGCCGGGGGGCAGCTCGTCGATGACCGACACATCCAGGTCCGCGTAGTAGCTCATGGCCAGCGTGCGCGGGATGGGCGTGGCGCTCATCATCAGCATGTGCGGTTCCATGGGGGCCAGCTTCTTGCGCAATGCCAGCCGCTGCGCCACGCCAAAGCGGTGCTGCTCGTCGATGATGGCCAGCGCCAGGTTCTTGAACTGCACCTGCTCCTGGATGACGGCATGGGTGCCCACCACCAGCGCCGCCTCGCCGCTGGCCACCAGCGCCAGCATGGCGGCGCGGTCTTTCTTCTTTTGCCCGCCCACCAGCCACGCCACCTTGCGGCCCCGCTGCGCCAGCAGGGGCTCCAGCCAGCCGATCATCTTGGCAAAGTGCTGCTCGGCCAGGATTTCGGTGGGCGCCATCAGCGCGCACTGCCAGCCCGCATCCATGGCCAGGCAGGCCGCCAGGGCCGACACCACCGTCTTGCCCGAACCCACATCGCCCTGCAGCAGGCGGTGCATGGGCACCGGGCGGGCCAGATCGTCAGCGATTTCCTGGCCCACCCGGCGTTGCGCGGCGGTCAGGTCAAATGGAAGCGCCGCCAGGAGCTGCTCGTGCAGCGGCAACGTCCCATCGGCAGGCCTTGGCGGGGCCAGCACCGGCGCCCGCAGCCTGTCGCGCTCGCGACGCGACTGTTGCTGCGACAACTGCTGGGCCAGCAGCTCCTCGGCCTTCAGACGCTGCCAGGCGGGGTGACTGTGGTCCTCCAGGGTCGAGAGCGCGACATCAGGCGTTGGATGGTGCAAAAAAGTGAGCGCCTCACGCAGGCTGAACAAGCGCAGGGCACTGTTTTGATACAAAATTTTCAGCGGTGGCTCGACCCCAGGGGGCAGCGTGTCCGACAGGTCCGCCCGGCTGAGCGCGCCCACCACTGCACGCCGCAGGTAGGCCTGCGGCAACCCTGCCGTGGTCGGGTAGACCGGGGTGAGCGCAACGGGCAGCTCGCCGCCCGCGACACGAAAGGCCGGATGCAGCATCTGCCGCCCCCAGAAGCCGCCCTTGACTTCGCCCCGGATGCGCAGGCGGCTGCCTACCCCCAGCGTTTTCTGGTGCGAAGGGTAAAAGCTGAAAAACCGCAGCTCACAGGTTCCGCTGCCGTCATCCACCTGCACCAGCAGCTGGCGGCGCGGGCGCAGCTGCACCTCGCAGGCGGTCACGGTGGCTTCAATCTGCACGATCTGCCCATCGCGCGCGCTGGCCAGCGGCGTGATGCGGGTTTCGTCCTCGTAGCGCAGCGGCAAGTGCAGCGCCAGGTCGATATCGCGCCGCAACCCCAGTTTGCGCAGGGCCTGCTGCGCCACCGTGCCGGGGCCAGGTGCGGCCGCAGACGCTGCGCGCTTGCGCGCGCCGACAGGGGCGACCAGGGGAGAACGCGGCGAGTTCGAGGCGGGGGGCATGCGGCGATGAGAAATTTAGGCGGCGCCCACAAGCGAACCGCGTCCAAAAAGGCTACCATGGTTACCATTGCTAACTGTCTTTGCGATCTGCGTGGGTCATTCGGCAGACGGCGTCTTACACCATGCTCAAGCGTATCGATACCAAAGACCTGACTCTGGGGATGTACCTCCACGAATTCTGTGGTTCGTGGATGGATCATCCGTTCTGGCGGGTCAAGTTCCTGCTGAAAGACCCGGCTGACCTTGCGCGCATCCACGCGACGGCCATCCGCGAGTGCTGGATCGACACGTCCAAGGGCCTGGATGTTGCAGTCGGAACCGCGCCGATATCCCAAGAGCAATTCGTTCCTCAGATCGACACCGATTTCGGTCAGCCGGAAAATCTGTCCATCGCCAACGTCACGATTGCGCCCCGACCGCCTCCCCCATCGGCGCGCAACCTGGCCCCAACGGACATGCACACCGAACTGCGCCAGGCCGCAGCCATCTGCAACAAGTCCAAGGACGCCGTGGTCTCCATGTTCAGCGAGGCCCGCATGGGTCGCGCAGTGGATGCCGACGGGGCGCAAAACCTGGTGGCCGAAATCTCCGATTCCGTCACCCGCAACCCTGGCGCACTGATCAGCCTGGCGCGTCTGAAAACAGCAGACGACTACACCTTCATGCATTCGGTGGCGGTGTGCGCGCTCATGGTGGCGCTGGCGCGGCAACTCAATCTCGATGATGAGCAAACCCGACTGGCAGGCATGGCCGGGCTGCTGCACGACATGGGCAAGGCGGCCATTCCGCTTGCCATCCTCAACAAGCCCGGCAAGCTGACCGACCACGAATTCGAGGTCATTCGCTCGCACCCGGTCGAGGGCTACCACATGCTGCGAGAGGGTGGCAACCTTCCCGAGGCGGTGCTCGATGCCTGCCTGCACCACCACGAAAAAATCGATGGATCGGGCTACCCCGACAAGCTCAGTGGCGACGCCATCAGCGAGATTGCGCGCATGGCGGCAATTTGTGACGTGTACGACGCCGTTACCTCCGACCGGCCCTACAAACGGGGCTGGGATCCGGCCGGCTCGCTGCAACGCATGGCTGAATGGACCAAGGATCACTTCGACTCCCGGCTGTTTCATGCGTTCGTCAAGAGCATTGGCATCTATCCCGTGGGTTCCCTGGTGCGGCTGGCGTCCGGGCATGTGGGTGTGGTGATCGAGCAATCGCCCGCGGCGCTGACCACCCCCATCGTCAAGGTGTTTTTCTCCACCAAATCGGGGCTGCGCATCGGGCCCGAGGTCATCAACCTGTCCGCACCCGACTGCCATGACAAGATCGTGGCCCGCGAGAACCCCGACCAATGGCGGTTTCCGGACCTCAACGAACTCTGGTCAGGCTTCAGCGAACGGCAATGGTGAACCCGGTGGCGACGGCGATGCACCCCGCGGGCATCGTCACCCTCACCCCCAACCCCGCGCTGGACCTGGCCACCACCACGGCGCAGGTCGCCCCCACCCACAAACTGCGCTGCGGGCCGGTGCAGCGGTTTCCGGGTGGCGGGGGGATCAACGTCGCACGTGTACTGCAACGGCTTGGGGCCGATGTGCAGGCATGGGCCCTGGCAGGCGGTGCCGCCGGTGCGCAAATCGCTGCCCTGCTGGCAGCGGAGGGCGTGGCCACGCGCATGCACCCCATTGCGGGCGACACCCGCGAAAACCTGTCGGTGGTGGAGACCTCCACCGGGCGGGAATTCCGCTTTGTGCTGCCCGGGCCGCAGGTGGACCCGGCCGAGTGGCATCGGCTGTGGACGGCCCTGCTCGAATACACTGCCGCTGCCCATCCAGGTGCCCCGCGCTGGTGGGTTGCCAGCGGCAGCCTGCCGCCGGGGCTGCCCGACACCACCTATGCCGACCTGGCCCACGCCGCCCGCCGCCACGGCGTACACCTGGCACTGGACACCTCCGGCCCGGCACTGGCAGCCGCGCTGCAGGCCGGGGTGGCACTGGTCAAGCCCAGCCTGCGCGAGCTGCGCGAACTGCTGCACGAGCCGCTGGCGGAGCCTGCCGACTGGCACCGGGCCGCACGGGCCCTGGTGCGCCAGGGGCAGGCCGACAGGGTGGCCCTGTCGCTTGGCGAGCAGGGCGCGCTGCTGGCCACGCGCGAAGGCAGCTGGCATGCCCCTGCGCTGCCAGCGACTGCAGAGCACGGCACTACCGGCGCGGGCGACTGCTTTCTGGCAGCGCTGGTGTGGTCGCTCGACCGGGGCGACGCACCGCCCGAAGCCCTGCGCTGGGGCATTGCCGCAGGCGCGGCGGCCCTGCAGTCGCCCGGCACATCGCTGGCGGCCACGGCCGATATGCGCCGACTGCTGATACAGGTCCCCGCGCCGGCCTCACTTTGACCCCACCACTGCGGCCACACGGTGGGCCACCGACGCGGCCGGGAAGGGTGGGCACCGCGGGTCATGGGACAATCAACTCGCTTTTTCATCCACTCACCCCCTTGGCACGGGCCTGTTCGGCCCTCAAGCACCATGACCCTCCTCCCATCGGGCGCTCCGGACGCCGACCGGGCGCACCCTGCCGCGCGCTCCTTCACCCTCAGCGATTTCGACTTCTCGCTGCCCCCCGAACTCATTGCCCAGCACCCCACCGCAGAGCGCAGCGCGTCGCGCCTGCTGGACGGCCGCGCCATGCAGCCCATGGACCGCATCTTCCGCGACCTGCCCGGTCTGCTGCGCGAAGGCGACCTGCTGATCTTCAACGACGCCCGCGTGGTGAAAGCGCGCATCTTTGGCGAAAAGGCCAGTGGCGGCAAGCTTGAGCTGCTGATCGAGCGCGTGCTGCCCGCCGAGGCCGGCAACCCCGCCAACGAAGTCGTGGCGCACATGAAGGTCAGCAAAAAACCCCTGCCCGGCAGCACGGTACACATGGCCGGGGGCCGCCATGCCGGCGGGTTTGATGCCACGCTGCTCTCGCGCTGGCCCCATGAGGACGGCCCGCTGTTCCGCTTTGCGCTGCACGGCCCGGCGGGCGAAACGCCGTGGGAGCTGATGGAGCGCCACGGCCACCTGCCGCTGCCGCCCTACATCGAGCGCCAGCAAAACAGCGACCACGACCCCGACGAAGCCGAGGACAGCGAGCGCTACCAGACCGTGTTTGCCAGCAAGCCCGGTGCCGTGGCCGCCCCCACCGCCGCGCTGCACTTTGACGAGGGCGTGCTGGCCACGCTGGCCGCGCGCGGCATCGAGCGCGCCAGCGTCACGCTGCATGTGGGCGCCGGCACCTTCCAGCCCGTCAAGACCGAAAACATCGCCGAGCACCAGATGCACAGCGAGTGGTACGAAGTGCCCCTGGCCACACTGGCCGCGCTGGAGCGCTGCCGCCAGCGCGGCGGCCGTGTGGTGGCGGTGGGCACCACCACCGTGCGCACGCTGGAGTCATGGGCCCAGTCGGGGCAAGCCACGGGCGATACCAACATCTTCATCACTCCGGGCTTTGACTTCAAGGTGGTCGATCTGCTCATCACCAACTTCCACCTACCCAAAAGCACGCTGATGATGCTGGTGAGCGCCTTTGCCGGTTATGCCCACATCATGGGCCTGTACCGCCACGCGATTGCGCAGCAGTACCGGTTTTTCAGCTATGGCGATGCGATGGTGCTGGGGCGTGCAAGCGCTAGTCAATCCATCGCCACCAGTGATGGATGGCTGGGCGGTGAAGGCTGATTCGACTTAAAAAGCGACCGCGTGCCCGTCCTTGCGGGGGTCGGAGCCTGCCACATAGTGACCGCCCTCGCGCAGCACCAGCTGCGCGCCGCCAAAGGCAAACACGCCATCGCCCGGCTCCACCGTCACCTCATGTCCGCGGGCGCGCAGCGCAGCGACCACGGCCGGGTCGAACGCGGGCTCCACCGCCACGCCCTTGCCACCGGTGATGCGCCAGCGCGGGGCATCGACCGCGGCTTGCGGATTCTGGCCATAGCGCAGCAAGCGCAGGGCCATCTGGGTGTGGCCCTGGCTTTGCATGGGGCCGCCCATCACGCCAAACGCCATCTGCGGCGTGCCGTCGGCATGCATGGCAAACGCCGGGATGATGGTGTGCGAGGGGCGCTTGCCCGGCGCCACCTGGTTGGCGTGACCCGGGATCAGGTTGAAGTTGTGGCCGCGGTTCTGCAGGCTGATGCCGGTACCCGGCACCACCACCCCTGAGCCAAACCCCATGTAGTTGGACTGGATGAACGAAACCATCATGCCTTGGCTATCTGCCGCCGCCAGGTACACCGTGCCGCCGGGGCGCGGCGTGCCGTGGCCGGGGTCGCCAGCGCGCGTGGGGTCGATCAGCGCCGCGCGGTTTTTCAGGTAATCGGCGTGGAGCAGCTCGGCCGGGGACACCCGCATGGCATCGATGTCGGCGTTGTACTGGTGCAGATCGGCAAAGGCGAGTTTCATGGCCTCGATGCTGGCATGCACCGTCTCCACGCTGTCTACCGGGTGCGCGCCAATGCCATGCGCGTCCAGCATGCCCAGCGCCATCAGCGCGGCAATGCCCTGGCCGTTGGGCGGAATCTCGTGAATGATCGAATCGCCAAAGCGCTGCTGGATGGTGCCCACCCAGTCGGCCCGGTGCGCAGCCAGGTCGGCAAGGGTCATGGCACCGCCATGGGCCTGTGCATGGGCCACCATGCGCTCGGCCAGATCGCCCCGGTAGAAGGCCTCGCCCTCGGTCTCGACAATCCGCTCCAGCGTGCGGGCGTGCGCCTCGCTGCGGAAGATCTCGCCCGCCTGCGGAGCCCGCCCGCGCGGCATAAAGCACTCGGCAAAGCCCGGCTGCGCGCCAAGCTTGGCAGCACCCAGCGCCCACTGCCGGGCAATGATGGGCGAGACGGGAAAGCCATGGCGCGCGTAGTCGATGGCAGGCTGCGCCAGTTGCGCCAACGGCAGTTGGCCCAGCCGCCTGGAAAGCGCCACCCAGGCCGATACAGCGCCCGGCACCGTGACGGTATTCCAGCCTCTCTCAGGGATGCCGCCGATCGCCTCGAAGTACTCCGGCGTCCACGCCGCAGGCGAGCGGCCCGAGGCGTTCAGGCCATGCAACTCCTGGCCATCCCACACGATGGCAAACGCGTCGCTGCCGATGCCGCAACCCGTGGGCTCGAGCACGGTGAGCGCCATCGCGGCGGCAATGGCCGCATCCACCGCATTACCCCCCGCCAGCAGCATGCGCAGCCCCGCCTGCGCAGCCAGTGGCTGCGAGGCAGACACCACGTTGCTTCCCATCACCGCGCTGCGCTGGGAGGCATAGGGAACAGACCAGTCAAGCGTTTTGGTGTTCATATCGGTGTGACTCCATGGCGGACGCTGGCAAGGCCCCAAAGGCCCGGGCGGATCAGTCCGCCTCGCGCCGCGAAACCGGGCTGGCGCAGTGCCAACCCCGCAAACATGCCGTCATGAAGCGGGAGCGCAAAGTCGGGCGTGACCATCTCAGCGCGGCACGCCATCACCGTGCTGTTCCCGGAATTGTCGCGCCTTGCCGAAATGCCCGTTACCCATGAACGGTACGGGCGGCCGCAGCGCCGATAACGGCGAGGGGTGGTTGGACATCAGCACCAGGTGCCCGCGATCAGCCGGGATGTGCACGCGCTTGGACTGGGCGTGCGAACCCCACAGCATGAACACCACCGGCCGCGGGCCTTCGGCCACATGGCGGATGACGGCGTCGGTGAGCTGCTCCCAACCCTTGCCCGCATGGCTGGCGGGCTGGCCCTCTTCCACCGTGAGGCCGGTGTTGAGCAACAGCATCCCGTTTTTGGCCCACTTCACCAGGCTGCCGCCGGGCTCGGGCCAGGCCGGCGGCGGGGTGCCCAGGTCACGCTGGATTTCTTTGAAGATGTTGCGCAGCGAGGGCGGCAGCGGCACCCCTGGCGCTACCGAAAACGCCAGCCCTTCGGCCTGACCGCGGCCGTGGTAAGGGTCTTGCCCCAGGATGACCACGCGCACTGCATCGGGTGGTGTGAGCTCCAGCGCCCGCAGCGGGCGTGGCGGAAAAATCACCGCCCCGGCATCCAGCCGCGCCTGCAGAAACGCCAGCAGCGCCTGGCCCCGGGTACCCGCCAGGAAATCATCCACCAGCGGCTGCCAGCCCGGTGCCACGGGCCAGCTGGCCGGGTCAGCGCTGACCAGCTGCGTGGCAGCGTCGGATGCGAAAACCATAGTCAAAATACCCGTTTACGCTTGATGCGATTGATTTTTTAGCTATTATTTTAATAGCAATATCAATACCAGATCAGGCGAACAGTTGGGCCAGCGCCAGCCCTGGGTCGTCCGCGCGCATGAACGCCTCGCCCACCAGGAAGGCGTGCACACCGGCATCGCGCATGGTCTTCACATCCTGGGGCTTGAGGATGCCCGACTCGGTCACCAGCAGGCGGTCTGGCGGCACGTCTTTCAACATGCCCAGCGTGGTGTCCAGCGTCACCTCGAACGTGCGCAGGTTGCGGTTGTTGATGCCCACCAGCGGCGTCTTGAGCTTGAGCGCCCGCTCCAGCTCCGGCCGGTCGTGCACCTCCACCAGCACCGCCATGTCCAGGCTGCGCGCGATGGCCTCAAAGTCGGCCATCTCGGCATCATCCAGGCAGGCGGCGATCAGCAAGATGGCGTCCGCCCCCATCGCGCGCGACTCGTAAATCTGGTACGCATCGACCATGAAATCCTTGCGCAGCACAGGCAGCGAGGTGCTGGCGCGCGCCTGCTTGAGGTAGTCGGGCTGGCCCTGGAAGAACTGCCGGTCGGTCAGCACCGACAGGCACGCCGCACTGACCTTGCCGTCGCCTTCCATGTAGCTCTGGGCGATGTCGGCGGGCTCAAAGTCGGCGCGCAGCACGCCCTTGCTGGGGCTGGCCTTTTTGATTTCGGCAATCACCGCCGCCTGGCCCTTGGCAATCTTGGCGCGCAGCGCGCCTTCAAAGTCGCGGGTGAGCACACGGCTTTCGGCGTCGGCGCGCATGGCGGGCAGCGACAGGCGCTTTTGGGCAGCGGCCACTTCTTCGTGCTTGACGGCGACGATTTTGTTGAGGATGTCACTCATGGAAAAACCTGGTTGGTGGGTATCACGCGGCAGCGCCTGCCAGCGCATGCGTGCGCGTGACCAGTTGCTCCAGCTTGGCCCGCGCCGCGCCCGATGCAATGGCCGCACGCGCTTTTTCAAGGCCTGCTGGCACCGAATCAACCACATTGGCTGCATACAGCGCCACGCCAGCGTTCAGGCACACAATGTCGTGCGCCGCGCCGGGCTCGCCTTTGAGCACGCCTAGCAGCATCGCGCGCGACTGCTCGGGCGTTTCGACCTTGAGGGCGCGGTTGCTGGCCATGGCCAGGCCAAAATCTTCGGGGTGGATTTCGTATTCGGTGATCTGGCCGTTTTTCAGCTCGCCTATCAGCGTGGCAGCGCCCAGGCTCACTTCGTCCATGCCGTCGCGGCCATACACCACCAGCGCGTGCTCTGCGCCCAGGCGCTGCAGCGCGCGCACCTGGATGCCCACCAGGTCGGGGTGGAACACGCCCATCAGGATGTTGGGCGCGCCTGCCGGGTTGGTCAGCGGGCCCAGGATGTTGAAGATGGTGCGCACGCCCAGTTCCTTGCGCACCGGAGCCACATTTTTCATGGCCGGGTGGTGGTTGGGCGCGAACATAAAGCCAATGCCCACCTCGGCAATGCACTGTGCGATGGCCTCGGGCGGGAGATTGATGTGGATGCCCAGGGCTTCCATCACATCAGCGCTGCCGCTTTTGCTCGACACGCCGCGCCCGCCATGCTTGCTGACCTTGGCGCCCGCAGCGGCGGCCACGAACATCGAGCAGGTAGAGATGTTGAAGGTGTTGGCACCGTCACCACCGGTGCCCACGATGTCCACCAGGTGCTTGCTGTCGGGCACATGCACCTTGGTGCTGAACTCGCGCATCACCTGTGCGGCGGCGGTGATCTCGCCAATGGTTTCCTTCTTCACGCGCAGACCGGTGATGATGGCAGCCGTCATCACGGGCGACAGCTCGCCCTGCATGATGAGGCGCATCAGGTGCAGCATCTCGTCGTGGAAGATTTCGCGGTGCTCTATGGTGCGCTGCAGCGCTTCCTGGGGGGTAATGGGCATGTCTATGTCTCCTGGGTTGGCGTTCAGGCCGCCGGTTGATCAGTAAAGGCCAGCTTGAGTCCGAAGCCGATGAACATGGCACCCGCCACGCGGTCGAGCCAGTGCATGCCCCGCCGGATGACTGTGGCACGCCGCGCCATCCACGAGGCCGCCAGCGCCCAGCCCACATTGACCGGGATGGCGTTCACATTGAACAGCACGCCCAGCAACACAAAGGCCAGCGCCTTGTTGTCAGCCCCCGGCGCAATGAACTGCGGCACAAAGGCCAGAAAGAAAATGGCAACCTTGGGGTTGAGCACATTGGTCCAAAAGCCGCCGAGGAACACCTTGCGAAGGTTCGTGTGCTGCGCCGAGCCTGCCCTGGCAGCCACCAGCGCAGCCGTGTTGCCGTCATCGGCGGCGGGCCTGGACAGCAGCATGCGCGCGCCCATCCACAGAAGGTAGGCCGCGCCCAGCCACTTGAGCACGGTGAATGCGGTGGCCGATGTGGCCAGCAGGGCACCCACACCCGCAGCGGCCGCAAAGATGTGCACGAAGCAACCGGCGGTAATGCCCAGCCCGGCCACGACGCCTGCACGGGTGCCCGAGCGCAGCGCATTGGTCAGGATGTAGAGCACGTCCGGCCCGGGCGTCAGATTCAGCAGCCAGCCTGCGGCGATGAACATCACCAGCTGGTGGCTGTCGATGATCATGCGCGCTGCTCCAGAAAGTTCTTGAGCATGGCGTGGCCGTGTTCGGTTAGGACGCTTTCGGGATGGAACTGCACGCCCTCGATCGCCAGCGCCCGGTGGCGCACGCCCATGATCTCGCCGTCATCGGTCCACGCCGTCACCTCCAGCACATCGGGGCAGGTGGCGCGCTCGATGGCCAGCGAGTGATAGCGGTTGACGGTGAACTGCTCGGGCAGCCCCGCAAACACGCCCTTTTGCGCCGTGGTGATGACGCTGGTCTTGCCGTGCATGAGCTGCTGCGCGCGGATGATGCGGCCGCCAAACGCCGCACCAATGGCCTGGTGCCCCAGGCACACGCCCAGGATGGGCAGCTTGCCGGCAAAGTGCTGGATGGCTGCCACCGAGATGCCTGCCTCGGCGGGCGAACATGGGCCGGGCGAAATCACCAGGCGGTCAAGCTGCCCGGCCGCGAGGCGCGCTTCGATCTCGGCCACGGTGATTTCGTCGTTGCGAAACACCTCCACGTCCGCGCCCAGCTCACCGAAGTACTGGACGATGTTGTAGGTGAAGCTGTCGTAGTTGTCGACCATCAAGAGTTTCATGCGGCGCTCCCTGCGGCGTCACGGGCCGCTGGCGGGTTCTGGGCGGCATCGGCCTGCCCTGCGCGCAAGCGCGCGAACTCGCGGTGTTCATAGGCGATGGAATGCTCCATCAGGCTGCGGTACATGGCCTCGACCACATCAGGCTGGCCGCCATGGCGGGCGGCAGCGGCACGCACCCGCTGAACGATGGCCTCGATGCGCGCCTCGTCACGCACCACCGAAGCGCTGGGCTTGATGCGCGCAGCCTGCGTCATGTAGCCGGTGCGCTGCACCAGCAGCGGCACGAGGATGTCATCCAGCGCGTCGATGTGGCGGCGCACATCGTCCATGGTGGTGCAGGGCTGCACCAGATCAATGGCTTTGGCGACGGGGCCGGTCATTCCAGTCCCTCCTCCACCAGCTCGGCAGCGCGCAGCAAGGCCCGGGCCTTGTGCTCGGTCTCGTTCCATTCCAGCTCGGGCACCGAATCGGCCACCACGCCAGCCGCTGCCTGCACATACAGCGTTCCGTCCTTGATGATGCCCGTGCGGATGGCAATGGCCACATCCATATCGCCCGCGTAGCTCAGGTAGCCGCAAGCGCCTCCGTACAGGCCGCGCTTGGTGGGCTCCAGCTGGTCAATCAGTTCCATCGCATGGACCTTGGGCGCGCCGGTCAGCGTGCCCGCCGGAAAGGTGGCCTTGAGCACATCCATGCTGGTCATGCCATCGTTGAGCATGCCTTCCACGTTGCTCACGATATGCATCACGTGGCTGTAGCGCTCCACCACAAAAGCCTCCGTCACCTTGACAGTACCCGTCCGGGCGATGCGCCCGATGTCGTTGCGCGCCAGGTCGATCAGCATCACATGCTCGGCACGCTCCTTGGGGTCGTTGATGAGCTCCACCTCGGCGGCCTTGTCCTTTTCGGGCGTGGCTCCGCGCGGGCGGGTACCGGCCAGCGGGCGGATGGTGACCTTGGTGCCTTCGTCCGTCTTTTCCTGGCGCACCAGAATTTCGGGGCTGGCGCCCACCACATGAAAGTCGCCAAAGTCGTAGAAATACATGTACGGCGACGGGTTCAGCGAGCGCAGCGCGCGGTACAGGGAGAGCGGGCTTTCGGTGTAGCGCTTGTGGATGCGCTGGCCCACCTGCACCTGCATGAAGTCGCCGGCAGCGATCAACTCCTTGGCGCGCTCGACCGCGGCCAGGTAGTCAGCCTTGGCAAAGTCGCGCTGCGCGGGGTGGCTTTCGGTGGCTTTGACCACCGGGGCACTCACCGAATATTTGAGCTGGTCCTTCAGGTCACGCAGCCGCTTCTTGGCCCGGGCATACGCCTCGGGCTGGGCCGGGTCGGCATAGACGATGAGATAGAGCTTGCCCGAGAGGTTGTCGATGACCGCCAGTTCCTCGCACTGCAGCAGCAGGATGTCGGGGCAGCCCAGCGTATCGGGCGGGCAGGTGGTCTCGAGCTTTTTTTCGATGTAGCGCACCGCGTCGTAGCCGAAGTAGCCGGCCAGGCCGCCGCAAAAGCGTGGCAGACCGGGGCGCAAAGCCACCTTGAAGCGCTTTTGGTACTCCGCAATGAAGTCCAGCGGGTTGCCTGCGGCAGTCTCCACCACCTGACCGTCATTGACCACCTCGGTGCGCGCCGCAGCGCCAAAGCCACTGGCCCGCAGCAGCGTGCGGGCGGGCAGGCCAATGAAGCTGTAGCGACCAAAGCGCTCGCCACCCACGACAGATTCAAGCAGAAAACTGTGTCTGCCGCCGTCCTTGGTGCGCGCCAACTTCAGGTACAGCGAGAGCGGGGTTTCCAGGTCCGCAAAGGCTTCGGCCATGAGCGGAATTCGGTTGTAGCCTTCGCGGGCCAGGCTTTTGAATTCAAGTTCTGTGATCACGGGGAGGGCTCCCAGCTGTCGCAGCGAGCATCCCTGGGCACAGAATGCGTGGCACTGCGGTTCATTCAATCGGCCTCCCCGCAACAGAAAGGGAGGAGGCCACGGGTGGGGCACGCTGCGGCGCCGGCGCGCCCAGGTGCCATCAGGCGTTCAAAGCGACAGGCGGCCGCCAGGGCCAGGCTCCCCGGTCGCTGCAACCTGTGATGAACACGTGGTGAATGAACATGGGGCCGAAGTGTAGCAAAGCTTGCACCTAGGAGCCCGTCGGACTTGGAGCGTCGAAAGCGAAAATCGGCCCCAGCGAGGACAGTTTTTGCCGAATTTGCAGCCCCATAGCCGAGCTATGGGGCAAATAGGCGGTGAAAAATGGACCGCTGCGGTCGATTTGCAGCCGACGATTTCCAAGTCCGACAGGCTCCTAGGAGCCCATGATGCTGGGCGATTCACCCGCGCCCATCCGCGCACCGTGGCGCAGTGCCAGGCAAGACACTGCCGGTTATGAAGCGGCGCCTGCGTAGTTCACAATCCTCCACAAGTGGCTGGCCCAGCCCGGCGACGATCAGGTCACCCGCGCCGCGCGGCATTGCGGCACCCGCTTTCCACCCCTTGCCCTGACGATCCAGCATCCATGCAGCTATACAACTACTTTCGCTCCTCGGCCTCGTTTCGCGTGCGTATCGCGCTGCAGATCAAGGGCCTGGACTATGACTACATCCCGGTTCACCTGGTCAAGGGCGAGCATCGTGACCCGGCCTTTGTAGCGCGGGTCGGCGACGCGCTGGTGCCCATGCTGGTCACCGATGGCGGTGCGACCCTGTCGCAGTCCATGGCCATCATCGAATACCTGGACGAGAGCCACCCCACGCCCCCCCTGCTGCCGTCCACACCGATGGCGCGGGCGCGCGTGCGTGCCCTGGCGCAGATGGTGGCCTGCGAAATTCATCCGCTCAACAACCTGCGGGTGCTCAAGTACCTGGTCAACGAGCTGAAGGTGACTGAGGACGCCAAGACGGCCTGGTACCGCCACTGGGTTCGCAGCGGTTTGGAGGCTTTTGAGCGGCAGTTGCAGCTGCTTTCGCACGAGCGCAGCGCGCAGGGCCTGCCGCCGTCGGTGCTGTGCTGGGGTGATGCCCCCACGCTGGCCGACTGCTGCCTGGTGCCACAGATCTTCAATGCCCGGCGTTTCGATGTGGACCTGAGCGGCCTGCCGCTGACGCTGGGCGCCTTTGACGCCTGCATGGCGCTGCCCGCGTTCCAGCAGGCCCAGCCGTCGGCCTGCCCGGACCACGAGGCGTGAGCCGCCGCATGCTGCCCCGCGCTGAGCCGTCGCCAGTGCTGCCTGCGGATTGGCTGGTGCCGGACTGGCCTGCTCCGGCTGGCGTGCATGCACTGTGCACCGCGCGCAGCGGTGGCGTCAGTGCCGCGCCGTACGCCAGTTGCAACCTGGGCGACCATGTGGGCGACAACCCGGCCGCCGTGCGCGCCAACCGCGCCCGCCTGACCGATGCGCTGCAAGCCGTCACGCCAGGCACCAGGCCCGTGTTTCTGCGGCAGGTGCACGGCCATTGCGTGCTGTCACTGAGCGCCGCAACCGCCGATGGTGCCGAGGCCGACGCCAGCGTCACCACCGAAACCGCCGTGGCCTGCACCATCATGGTGGCCGACTGCCTGCCGGTGCTGCTCGCCCACGCCTGCGGCTTGGCGGTGGCCGCCGCCCATGCAGGCTGGCGCGGTCTGGCAGGGCAGGGCGGGCGCGGCGTGCTGGAGGCGGTTTTTGAACAATTTTGTGCGGTTACGCACGACGTGAATCACTTTGATGCTACTATTTCAATAGCAAATTCGAAAAATCTTGCGGGCCCTCACACGCAGGCGGCCGCTGCCCGGGCCGCCGTGGCTGATCAAACCCTGGCCTGGCTGGGCCCCTGCATCGGCCCCACGGCATTTGAGGTGGGGGTGGAGGTGCGCGAGGCTTTCTGCGGCGCCAACCCTGGCGCAGCCGCATGCTTTGTCGCGCATGCGGGGCATCGTGGCAAGTTCCTGTGCGATCTGGCGGGGCTGGCGCGCCTTCGACTGCAGTCGCTGGGCATCACCCGCATCTATGGCAACGATGGCAGCGCGCCCTGGTGCACGGTGACCAACGCCTCACGGTTCTTTTCGCACCGCCATGGCAGCGCCCGGGGTGAGGGCAGCGGACGGTTCGCCGCCTGCATCTGGAAGGGGTGATGCGCCCTCCGGCCCCGGCGCTGCGGTGGCCGCGTGCGCGCGCGCCTGCTCCTGCGCCGCGTCGTGAGCCGCCTGTTCGGCCGCCTCGCGCGCCTTGATGGCGCGCTTGCGCGAGGGTGTGCCCAGGATGTAGACCAAAATACCCATGGGCAGCAAGCCGTACAGCGCAAACGTGATGATGGCCCCCAGCACGGTGCCCGTGGTGCTCGTGGCCTCGGCCACCGCCATCATCAGAGTGACGTAAGCCCAGGCAATGACGATCAGGTACATTGTTTCCCCATCAAAAGTTGTTGTTCCACGGCGTGGGCAACAATCGACACAAATATTGAGCAAAATCCATTCAGCCTGCCGAGCAGGGTGAACAACCATCGAGGAAAGAGCATGACGACCGACTCACAGTGGGCAGAAAGCGCCCAGCAGTTCCAGAAAATTTTCGAGGAAGGCTGGGCACAGACACTGCAATCACTGCAAAAGCTCGATGTCGGCGCACCGGTACCGGCCACCCCGGCCATCAAGTTCGCCCCTGAACGGCTCCAGGAACTGCAGCAGCAGTATCTCAAGGAAGCCCAGGAACTTTGGTCGCAGGGCCTTCAAGGCAAAGCCGAGGTCAAGGATCGCCGCTTTGCCGGCGAAGGCTGGGCCAGCAACCCGGTAGCGGCTTTTTCAGCGGCGGCCTACCTGCTCAACGCCAAAGCTCTCATGGGTCTGGCGGATGCGGTTGAGGCAGACGAAAAAACCCGTGCCCGCATACGCTTTGGCGTGGAGCAGTGGATGGCGGCCATGTCGCCCAGCAATTATCTGGCCTTCAACGTCGAGGCGCAGAAAAAGGCGATTGAAACCAAGGGTGAGAGCATTGCCAAGGGCATGCAGAACCTGCTACACGATATCAAGCAGGGCCACGTGTCCATGACGGACGAGAGCCTCTTTGAGGTGGGCCGCAATGTGGCCACGACCGAAGGCGCGGTGGTGTTTGAAAACGAACTGTTTCAGCTGCTGGAGTACAAACCCCTCACGGCCAAGGTGTACGAGCGCCCATTTCTGCTCGTGCCGCCTTGCATCAACAAGTACTACATCCTTGACCTGCAGCCCGAGAATTCGCTGATCCGCTATGCCGTGGAGCAGGGCCAGCGCACCTTTGTGGTGAGCTGGCGCAACCCGGATGCTTCGCTGTCGCACAAGACCTGGGACGACTACGTCGAGGGCGGCGCGATGGCTGCGGTGGATGTGGTGCAGAAGATCACGGGCGCAGAGCAGATCAACGCCTTGGGCTTTTGCGTAGGCGGCACCATCCTGAGCAACGCACTGGCAGTCTTTGCCGCCCGTGGCGAAGAACCCGTGGCCAGTGCCACCTTCCTCACCACGCTCATCGACTTCACCGACACGGGCATCCTGGATGTGTTCATCGACGAGGCTTTCGTCAAGTTCCGCGAGATGCAGATGGGCCAGGGAGGGCTGATGAAGGGTCAGGACCTGGCCTCGACCTTCAGTTTTCTGCGCCCGAACGACCTGGTGTGGAACTACGTGGTGGGTAACTATCTCAAAGGTGAGACCCCGCCTCCGTTCGACCTGCTGTACTGGAACAGTGACAGCACCAACCTGCCTGGCCCTTTTTACGCGTGGTACCTGCGCAATTTCTACCTCGAAAACAAGCTCGTGCAGCCTGGCGCCCTCACGGTGTGCGGCGAAAAGCTCGACCTCCATCAGCTCACCCTGCCCGTGTACATCTATGGCTCGCGCGAGGACCATATCGTGCCCGCTGCGGCGGCCTACGCCTCAACCCAGGTGCTGCCGGGCAGAAAGCGTTTTGTGATGGGCGCATCGGGCCACATCGCTGGCGTCATCAACCCGCCCGCCAAGGGCAAGCGCAGCCACTGGATCCGGGCCGACGGCAAGTTTCCGGCCACGCTGGACGCCTGGCTGGCCGGTGCCACCGAGCATCCCGGCAGCTGGTGGACCGACTGGTCAAACTGGCTCAAGGGCCATGCGGGCAAGCAGATCGCCGCGCCCAAAGCCTACGGCAAGGGGGCCAAGTTCAAGGCCATCGAACCGGCTCCGGGCCGCTACGTCAAGCAAAAGGCCTGAAACGCAACAGGCGCTGGGGTGGGGTGATCCGAGGTGCGGCGTCCGGCATGAGGCACCTCCAAAGCCCGACCAGCGCTGAGACCAGCCACCCGGGCGTCCGGTGTCTGAACAGTTCGATGTTGCATCCATCACGATTACGCAGTCGCACGTACATCCGTCGCTGCGAAAATCACACCAGTTAACCCCTCCCAACCACAAGGACCATCTCATGGAAGACATCGTCATCGTTTCGGCAGCCCGCACCGCAGTGGGTAAATTTGGCGGCGCGCTCGCCAAGGTTCCGGCCACGGAGCTGGGTGCCGTCGTCATTCGCGAAGCCATTGCCCGCGCCGGCCTGTCGGACGCGCAAGTGGGCGAAGTCATCATGGGGCAGGTGCTGACCGCTGGCGTCGGCCAGAACCCGGCGCGCCAGGCATCCATGAAGGCGGGTGTTGCCAAGGAAACCCCGGCCCTGACCATCAACGCCGTGTGCGGCTCGGGCCTGAAGGCGGTGATGCTGGCAGCCCAGGCCGTGGCCTGGGGCGACAGCGAGATCGTCATCGCCGGTGGCCAGGAGAACATGAGCCTGGCCCCTCACGTCCTCAATGGGTCGCGTGACGGTCAGCGCATGGGCGACTGGAAGATGGTCGACTCCATGATCGTCGATGGCCTGTGGGACGTGTACAACCAGTACCACATGGGCATCACCGCCGAAAACGTCGCCAAGCAGTACGGAATCAGCCGTGACATGCAGGACGCCCTGGCGCTGGGCAGCCAGCAAAAGGCAGCCGCTGCCCAGGATGCAGGCAAGTTTGTGGATGAAATCGTGGGTGTGAGCCTGCCGCAGAAGAAGGGCGATCCGATCCTCTTTAATACCGACGAGTACCTGAACCGCAAGACCAACGCCGAGGCGCTGGCGGGCCTGCGCCCCGCTTTCGACAAGGCGGGCAGTGTGACGGCCGGTAACGCGTCGGGCCTCAATGACGGTGCCGCCGCGGTGGTGGTGATGACGGCCAGGAAGGCCGCCGCGCTGGGTCTCAAACCGCTGGCGCGCATTGCCGCTTTTGGCACCAGCGGGCTGGACCCCGCCACCATGGGCATGGGCCCGGTGCCTGCCTCGCGCAAGGCGCTCGAGCGTGCGGGTTGGAAGGCGGCCGACGTTGACCTGTTCGAACTGAACGAGGCCTTCGCCGCCCAGGCTTGCGCTGTGAACCAGGAGCTTGGCATTGACCCTGCCCGCGTCAACGTCAACGGTGGCGCCATTGCCATTGGTCACCCCATTGGCGCATCGGGCTGCCGCATTCTGGTCACGCTGCTGCATGAAATGCAGCGCCGCGACGCCAAAAAAGGCCTGGCAGCGCTGTGCATTGGCGGCGGCATGGGTGTGTCGCTCGCGCTCGAGCGCTGATTGCACCGAAGGCGCCCGGCGATCGGCCAGGCCGCCTGCACCCGCGATCGGCGGCTGGGGGCCACAGCAGTGGCCCCGGCGCAGCAACGGCACCAAAAAATGCCCCGTTTTTAGTGTTTACCTTCACGGGAGCCAGTGCTTTCTTGGTTAGAGTGCAGGTGAAACAGAATTTCAACCGGCGAACAGGAGAAAACAGATGAGCCAAAAAATTGCGTACGTGACGGGAGGGATGGGCGGTATCGGCACTGCCATTTGTCAGCGGCTGCACAAGGATGGATTCAAGGTCATCGCGGGCTGCGGCCCTACGCGGGACCATGCCAAGTGGCTGGCTGAGCAAAAGGCCCTGGGTTACACGTTTTATGCCTCGGTCGGCAATGTGGGTGACTGGGATTCGACGGTCGAAGCCTTCACCAAGACCAAGGCCGAGCACGGCACGATTGATGTGCTGGTGAACAACGCGGGCATCACGCGTGATCGCATGTTCGTCAAAATGTCCCGCGAAGACTGGGACGCCGTGATCGAAACCAATCTCAACAGCATGTTCAACGTGACCAAGCAGGTGGTGGCGGACATGGTTGAAAAGGGCTGGGGCCGCATCATCAACATCAGCTCGGTCAACGGCGAAAAGGGACAGGCGGGCCAGACCAACTACTCGGCAGCCAAGGCCGGCATGCACGGTTTTTCGATGGCGCTGGCGCAGGAGCTGGCCACCAAGGGCGTGACGGTGAACACCGTGAGCCCGGGCTACATCGGCACCGACATGGTCAAGGCCATTCGCCCGGACGTGCTGGAAAAGATCGTGGCCACGGTTCCGGTCAAGCGGTTGGGCGAACCCAGCGAAATCGCATCCATCATCGCCTGGCTGGCCTCGGAAGAAGGTGGCTACGCCACCGGTGCCGATTTCTCGGTCAACGGTGGTCTGCACATGGGCTGATGGGCCTTTGTTGCGCGGCCCGACGGGCTGCGCAACGCCCGAAAAGCAAAAACCCCGCAATGCGGGGTTTTTTATTGGGCTTTTGTCAGGCTCAACCGGTGCCTGGATTCTTGGGGAGCCGCCTCACGCAGAACGCAGTGACTGGCTGGTTTCCTGGTGGGGTGCGTGGTGCCCTCAGGTTGTGATGCGGCGCACAAGGCGGTTGCGCATCACGCCATTGATGCTCAGAAACGGGCCGGAGCGCGCTTGCGATCGCGTTCGTCTTCGGGCCAGGCAGACAGGATTTCGTTGCGGTTCATTTGGAAAAACTCCTTGGATGAACCAACAACGTGCCCCAGAGACAGGCCGTTGACACCATTTCGAAAAAAAATGCAATCCGTCATGCGCCGTAGCGCAGGCCGCTAAATGATCCTGATTTGATAGCGCCTTATCCAGTACTGTCGCGCGCAACACTGGGTTTTTTTATATTTTTTGCTGCACCCACTTGCATGGGTGCCTGTCAGATCAGGCCGTCGTGTCTTCCAGGGCCGCTGAAATCTCCAGCCAGCGTTCCTCCAGTCTGGCCGTTTCGTCGTGGTTGGCCTTGAGCTTGCGGCCGCATTCAGCGATTTCGCTCGGGGCTGCCGGGCGGGACAGGGTGTCTTCCAGCGCCGCGCGTTCGGCTAAGAGGGCCGCCAGTTGCTGGTCGATCTGTTCCAGCTCTTTGCGCAGTGGCCGGGTCTTTTCGGCGCGAAGCTGGCGGGCCTGGGCGTCGAGCTTGCGCTGCTCGCGCCCGTCCTTGCCGAAAGGAGCCGACGGGCCTGTCGCAACGGGGGGCGTTGTCTCGGCGGCCGCAGCGGGCCGCAGGGGTGGCGCCGGTGCCTGGCTTGGGTCCGAGGGCAGTTCACTGGCCTGCAAGCTGCTTTGCCGGTCGGCCTTGTCGCTGTCTGCCAGGCGCGCCAGCTCGCGCAGTCGCTTGGATTCTTCCAGCAGGTAGTTCTGGTAGTCGTCCAGATCACCATCGAAGGGCCCGACCTTGCCACGGCCGACCATCCAGAAGTCTTCGCACGCCGAGCGCAGCAGCGCACGGTCGTGGCTGACCAGCATGACGGTGCCATCAAAGTCGTTGAGCGCCATGGCCAGGGCCTCGCGGGTGGCCAGGTCCAGGTGGTTGGTGGGCTCGTCCAGCAGCAGCAGGTTGGGGCGCTGCCAGACGATCATGGCCAGCACCAGGCGGGCTTTTTCGCCGCCACTCATGGTGCCTACGGCCTGCTTGACCATGTCGCCGGTGAAATTGAAGCTGCCCAGATAACTGCGAAGGTCTTGTTCGCGGCTGGGTTGCCTGGCGTCGGGCCCTAAATCCCGGGCCAGGCGGATCATGTGTTCCAGCGGGTTGTCGCCCGGGCGCAGAACGTCCAGTTCCTGCTGGGCAAAGTAGCCGATGTTCAGGCCCTTGCCCTCGGTGATGGTGCCGCCCAGGACTTTCAGGGTGCGGGCGATGGTTTTGACCAGCGTGGACTTGCCCTGGCCGTTGGCACCCAGAATGCCGATGCGCTGGCCCGCAAGCACCGACCGGTTCACGCCCGAGAGGATGGTGGTGGGCACACCTTCGTCGTCCATGTAGCCAAACGATGCTTCGCTGATCGCCAGCATCGGGTTGGGCAGGTTGGCCGGTTCCTTGAACTCAAAGGTGAAATCGGCCTCGGCCAGGACCGGGCCGATCTTCTCCATGCGTTCGAGCTGCTTGACGCGGCTTTGCGCCTGCTTGGCCTTGCTGGCCTTGGCCTTGAAGCGGTCAATGAACTTTTGCAGGTGCGCCATCTTCTCCTGCTGCTTGGCAAAGCTGGCCTGTTGCAACTCGAGCTGCTGGGCGCGCAGTTCCTCGAATTTGCTGTAGTTGCCGCCGTAGCGGTTGAGCTCGCCTTGCTGGATCTGCAGGGTGACGTTGGTGATGGCATCCAGAAACTCGCGGTCGTGGCTGATCACGATCATGGTGCCCGGGTAGCGCTTGAGCCAGGCTTCGAGCCAGACCAGGGCGTCCAGGTCCAGGTGGTTGGTGGGCTCATCGAGCAGCAGCAAATCGCTGGGGCACATCAGCGCGCGCGCCAGTTGCAGGCGCATGCGCCAGCCGCCCGAGAAGCTGTTGACCGGTTGTTCGAGCTCGCTCACGCGAAAGCCCAGGCCCAGAATCAGCGCCTGGGCGCGTGCCACGGCGTCGTGTGCTCCGGCATCGTGCAGGTCTGAGTAGGCATGGGCAATGGCCATGCCGTCGTCGCTGGCTTCGGCCTCGGCCAATTGCTGCTGCACCTCGGCCAGGCGGGTGTCGCCCTCCAGCACAAAGTCGGTGGCCGACTGGTCCGTTTCGGGCATGTGCTGCGCCACCTCGGCCATCCGCCAGCTGGTGGGAACACAGAAGTCCCCGCCATCCTCGTGCAGCTTGCCGCTGAGCAGCGCAAACAGACTGGACTTTCCCGCACCGTTGCGCCCCACCAGCCCCACGCTTTCGCCGGGGTTGATGGTGGTGGACACGCTGTTGAGCACGACTTTCGTGCCCCGCCGCAGGGTTACATTTTTGAGGGTGATCATCCGGGCAAGAGAAAAAAGCGCACCCGCGCAGGGCGGGTGGCGTAGCTATCGGGCGTGCAGCGAAGCAATCCGCTGCGGGCTCCTAGGAGGCTGTCGGACTTGGAGCGTCGAAAGCGAAAATCGGCCCCAGCGAGGACAGTTTTTGCCGAATTTGCAGCCCCATAGCCGAGCTATGGGGCAAAAAGGCGGTTAAAAATGGACCGCTGCGGTCGATTTGCAGCCG
>NZ_JBKDRI010000040.1:0-8927 GCF_046341535.1 Acidovorax sp.
ACTTGCCAGCACCGCTTTTGGAGCGCCATGCGGTGTTGCTCCTCCTTGCAGGCACGAGCCTGCCGCGTCGTCGCGCCTTGCCTGGCACCCCAACAGCAGCGCTGGCAAATGCATCCAACTGCCGTTTTTAGGTTCAAAAGGGCCAGGCACCATGTGCAGCTTGGGCGCGGCCCCAGCGACACTCGGCAACGCCGCGAATGGCCCTTTGGGGTCGTAGCCCGAAGGGAGCGGGAGAAAAAGCGCTCTGGTATCGGCGCGGTTCCCGCGTCGTTCGCACTGGCAAAGGTAGTGTGAACAGGCCCTAAGCCTTGGCCTTGGGCACCCGGCCCATCAGGTAGAACTCTGGATTGGGCTGCCAGCCCGCAAAGCTTGCCATGCGGTTGGAGAGCCCGAAAAAAGCGGTGATCGCCGCGATGTCCCAGATGTCCTCATCATCCAACCCGTGGGCATGCAGTGCGGTGAAGTCGCTGTCCTCGATTGCGTGGGATGCCTGACACACCTTCATGGCGAAGTCGAGCATGGCGCGTTGGCGCGGCGTGATGTCGGCCTTGCGGTGATTGACTGCGACCTGGTCTGCCACCAGCGCATTTTTCTCGTAGATGCGCAAAATCGCGCCGTGTGCCACCACGCAGTACAGGCAGTGGTTGGCTGCGCTGGTGGCGGTCACGATCATTTCGCGGTCGCCCTTCGTCAAGCGGCCTTCTTCCTTGAGCATCAGGGCGTCGTGGTAGGCGAAAAACGCACGCCACTCGGCAGGGCGACGGGCCAGCGCCAGGAACACATGGGGAACGAAGCCGACTTTGTCCTGCACCTCCAGAATGCGCGCCCGGATGTCTGCTGGCAGGTTGTCCAGCGATGGCAAGGGATAGCGTTGCGTGGGCATACAGTGGCTCCGTGTCGTGGGTGGGGAGGGGTCTTAGCCGCCGACCAGCAGTTTGTGCACCAGGTCAGCCGCGGTGGACGCGTTGTACTTGCGCATGAGGCGTGCACGGTAGATTTCCACGGTGCGATGGCTGATCTCCAGTGCGCGCCCGATTTCCTTGGAGGTCAGGCCCTCCAGCAGCCTAGCAGCCACCTCGCGCTCTCGGCCCGTCAGCTCGGCCTTCACCGGGCGTTGTGAACTGAGGTCCTCAAAGCTCCAGATGCCCGATGCGTGCGGTGACTCGCGGTTGAGCGCCCGCCCCGAGACATGGCACCAGAATACCTCGCCGTTGGCGCGTTTCATGATGCGGTTGTCGGCGTAATAGCCCTTCGCATTCAAAATGGGTTCCATGTGGGCGCCCAGACGCTCGTACTCATCGGCGCTGGGATAGAGCATCTGAAACGATTGGCCGATCAGCACCTCGCGCGAGGCGGCGAACATGTCGCAGACCTGCTGGTTGCAGTCGAGCATGGTGCGGTTGCGTGAGAGCACCAGCCCCACCGGTGCCATGTCAAAAGCCAGTCGGTAATCGACGTCCATAGTGCAACTCTTTACGAAAAACTACTTATCTCCATACGTAGTATCGTATCGCATCCCAACACTAGGAGATCGTGGTGAACAAAGTATTCCCTTCAGCGGCCGACGCCCTCCGTGGCGTGGTTGCAGATGGCCAGCTGCTGGCCGTGGGCGGCTTCGGGCTGTGCGGCATTCCTGAGGCGCTGATCGACGCTTTGCGCGATTCGGGCGTGCGCGATCTCACCGTGATTTCCAACAACGCGGGCGTGGACGGCTTCGGCCTGGGCAAGCTGCTGGAGACCCGCCAGATCAAAAAGATGATCTCCAGCTATGTGGGCGAGAACAAGGAGTTCGAGCGCCAGTACCTGGCGGGCGAGCTGGAGCTGGAGTTCACCCCGCAAGGCACGCTGGCCGAAAAGCTGCGCGCCGGCGGTGCGGGTATCCCGGCCTTCTTCACCAAGACGGGCGTGGGCACCATCGTGGCCGAGGGCAAGGAGCTGCGCGAGTTCGACGGCGAGACCTACGTGATGGAGCGCTCGCTGGTGCCTGACGTGGCGCTGGTCAAGGCCGATATTGCCGACCGTTCGGGCAACCTGCGCTTTAACCTGACGGCGCGCAACTTCAACCCGGCCGCCGCCATGGCGGGCAATATCTGCATTGTGGAGGTCGAGCGCATCGTCGCTACCGGTGAGATTGCGCCGGACGACGTGCACCTGCCGGGCATCTATGTGCACCGCATCGTGCACAACCCCACGCCCGAGAAGCGCATCGAAAAGCGCACCACCCGCGACCGCAAAGTTTGAGGAGAACGATATGCCCTGGACCCAAGACCAGATGGCCGCACGCGCGGCCCAGGAGCTGCAGGACGGCTTTTATGTGAACCTCGGCATCGGCATCCCGACGCTGGTGGCCAATTTCGTTCCCGACCACATCGAGGTCTGGCTGCAAAGCGAGAACGGCATGCTGGGCATCGGCCCTTTCCCCTATGAAGACGAGGTGGATGCTGACCTCATCAATGCGGGCAAACAGACCGTCACCACCATCAAGGGCTCGTCTATCTTTGGCAGCCACGACAGCTTTGCCATGATCCGTGGAGGCAAGATCAACCTCTCTATCCTGGGTGCCATGCAGGTCAGCGAACAAGGGGATCTGGCCAACTGGATGATCCCGGGCAAGATGGTTAAAGGCATGGGCGGTGCCATGGACCTGGTGGCGGGCGTGCCGCGCGTGATCGTGCTGATGGAGCATGTGGCCAAAAAGAAAGACGGCACCGAAGACCTGAAAATCCTGCCCGCCTGCACCCTGCCCTTGACCGGCAAGGGTGTGGTGGACCGCATCATCACCGACCTGGGCGTGCTGGACGTCACGCCGGAGGGCCTCAAGGTGGTGGAGCTCGCGCCGGGCGTCACCTTCGACGCGCTGCAGTCCAAGACCGGCGTGACACTGATTGCCTGAGCGTCTGAGCGTCTGAGCATCTGGTCATCTCAGCGGCGCGGCCGCTGGCGTTCTGGGGTGGACATTCGTCTCCCAAACACGCTGAACATCGCCGCCTTGCTGCGTTGCAGTTCCTCTCGGTCGCTTCGGCGATCGCTGTGGTGTGTGCCTGGCCTGACTGCGATGTTGACCACGTGATCTTTTCGGCGAACTTCGAACTTGGCACACTGGAATCCGCCCGCCATGCCACGCCCCTTGCACGCTCCTGTACCGCCTGCCCGTGATGGCGTGAGCGCGAGCTGCGTGGTGCTGCCCGGGCGGGGCACAGGCACCATGCTCGACTTTCTGGCCGACCGTCTGCCGGTGGTCACGCGCGCGCAGTGGTTGCAGCGCATGGTGGACGGTGAGGTGGTGGACGAGCGGGGCGTTACCGTGACACCGCAGCGTGCCTTCGAGCCCGGGGTTCGCCTGTATTACTACCGAAGCCTTGCGAGCGAGCAAGCGCTGCCCTTTGCCGAGCAGGTCATCTACCGCGATGAACACCTGGTGGTGGCTGACAAGCCGCACTTCATGCCCGTGGTGCCGTCGGGCCGCTACCTGCACAGCACCTTGCTGGTTCGCCTCAAGCAGCAGCTGGGCCTGCCAGAGTTGTCGCCATTGCATCGAATTGACCGCGACACAGCGGGCCTGGTGCTGTTGTCCGCGCAACGGGCCACGCGTGGCGCGTATCAGGCGCTCTTCAGAGACCGCCAGATCGTCAAACTGTACGACGCCGTTGCGCCGTGGCGGGAGGACCTGACCTTCCCCCGCGAGCATGCCTCGCGACTGCAAGAAGGCCCCGAGTTTTTTCGCATGCGGGAGGTGGCGGGCGAGGCCAACAGCCTGTCCCGCATCGAGGTGCTTGAGGTCAGAGCACCATGGGCCCTGTACCGGCTGGCACCGGTCAGCGGAAAGCGCCACCAACTGCGGGTGCACATGGCCGCGCTGGGGTTGCCATTGCGCCATGATGCGTTCTATCCCGAGGTCAACGATCCGCCCGAGGGCGACTACTCGCGCCCGTTGCAGCTGTTGGCGCGGGCGCTGTCGTTTCGTGATCCGATCTCAGGGCAGCAGCGGCACTTTGAAAGCCGTCAGCGCCTGGCGTGGCCGCCCGACTGACCGTGGTGAGGGGTCTGGGCAAACCCTCGGTACAATCATGCAATCGTTGACGAGGTGACGGTTCAGGCGCAAACGCCACCGCAACGATTTCGCATACAGGCCCCTGTGACAACCGCGGGCCGCCAAATGCGGGTGTAGTTCAATGGTAGAACGGCAGCTTCCCAAGCTTCATACGAGGGTTCGATTCCCTTCACCCGCTCCACAAATTCATCCAGCCAAGTCGGCCGCCCGCAACGTGCAACGGGGTAGGCTTTTTTCGACCGATCGCACATCGGATTCACGTTGCTTGCGCCAAATTGAAGATAAAAAATGGCGGTTACGCGCGGTGGGTATCGATTTGTAGCTATCGATATTATAGCATCATCGTCATTTCAGAATATCGCCCAGGCACAGGTACTTGATCTCCACGTAGTCGTCCATGCCGTGGTGGGAGCCCTCGCGGCCCAGGCCCGACTGTTTGACGCCGCCAAACGGCACATGTTCGGTGGCAAGGATGCCGACGTTGATGCCGATCATCCCGTACTCCAGCGCTTCGCTGACGCGGAAAATGCGGCCTACATCGCGGCTGTAGACATAGCTGGCAAGGCCGAATTCGGTATGGTTGGCCGCGTCGATGGCCTCTTGCTCCGTTGCGAACCGGAACACCGGCGCGAAGGGGCCGAAGGTTTCTTCGCGGGCGCACAGCATGTCGGATGTGGCGTGGGCCACGACGGTGGGCTCAAAGAACTGGCCCGAGCCGAGGCTCTTGAGCCGCTGACCACCCACCACGACCTGGCCGCCCTTGGCCACGGCGTCGTCCAGATGGCGCTGCACTTTCTCCAGCGCCGCTTCCTCGATCAGCGGGCCCTGGTTGACACCTTCTTCAAAACCGTTGCCGACCTTGGCCGTCTTCACCTTGGCAGCCAATCGGGCCACGAACTCGTCGTAGATGCCGTCCTGCACATAAAAGCGGTTGGTGCAGACGCAGGTCTGGCCCGCGTTGCGGTATTTGCTCGCAAAAGCGCCTTCCACGGCGCTGTCCACATCGGCATCGTCAAAGACGATGAACGGGGCATTGCCACCCAACTCCAGCGACATCTTTTTCACCGTGGGGGCTGACTGGGCCATCAGGATGCGGCCCACCTCGGTGCTGCCGGTAAAGCTGATGTGGCGCACCACATCGCTGGCGCAGAGCACCTTGCCGATGGCAATGGAGTTGGCGCTGTCCGCGGTCAGCACATTGAGCACCCCGGCCGGAATACCCGCGCGGACCGCCAGCTCGGCCGCAGCCAGCGCGGTGAGGGGTGTCAACTCTGCCGGCTTGATGACCACCGGGCAGCCTGCGGCCAGCGCCGGAGCCACCTTGCGCGTGATCATTGCGAGCGGGAAGTTCCAGGGCGTGATGGCGGCGCAAACGCCGATGGGCTGCTTGAGCACCAGCAGGCGGCGGTTGTTGTCAAACTGCGGCAGGGTCTCGCCGTTCACACGTTTGGCCTCTTCGGCAAACCATTCCACGAAACTGGCTCCGTAGGCCACTTCGCCCTTGGCTTCGGCCAAAGGCTTGCCTTGCTCGGCGGTCAGGATGCGGCCCAGGTCGTCCTGATGGGCCATCAGCAACTCGAACCACCTGCGCAGGATGATGCTGCGCTCTTTGGCCGTCTTGGCCTTCCAGGGGCCCCAGGCGGCGTTGGCGGCGGTGATCGCGGCTTGCGCGTCGTCTGGCCCCAGGTTGGCCACGTCAGCCAGTCGGTAGCCTGTGGCGGGGTCGTTCACGTCAAACCGGCTGCGGCCGGGCAGCCACTGGCCGTTGACCAGCGCATCGGTTTTGAGCAGGCTGGGGTCGTTGAGCAGTGCAAGAGGCGTTGCGGGCATGGTTGTGGGGTACTCGTGTCGAAAAAAGAGCTCGGCAGGGGCGCAAGGGGCAGGGCGGTGGGCTGCGCGCGCGAGGCTGTTTTGCGGGCGTCGGGGCGCAAGAATATCGCGTGTTCCCTGCACTGCCCTGTGCCGCCAGCGACAGGCCTGCAAACCTATAATTACCGGCTGGCCCACGCGTGCCGACTCGGTGCGGCATCGCCCCGTGCACAACCAACGTACACCCCATGAGCATTCCCACTTTTTCCGTCGCCGACATCCGCAAGTCATTTTTGGACTTCTTCGTCTCCAAGGGCCACACCGTCGTAGCATCGAGCCCCCTGGTGCCCGGCAACGACCCGACGCTGATGTTCACCAACTCGGGCATGGTGCAGTTCAAAGACGTGTTTCTGGGCACGGACAAGCGCTCATACAACCGCGCGGTGTCGGTGCAGGCCTGTCTGCGCGCCGGTGGCAAGCACAACGACCTGGAAAACGTGGGCTACACCGCCCGCCACCACACCTTCTTCGAGATGCTGGGCAACTGGTCGTTTGGCGACTACTTCAAACGCGAGTCGCTGCACTGGGCCTGGGAACTGCTGACCACCGTGTACAAGCTGCCGCCCGAGCGCCTGCTGGCCACCGTGTACCAGGAAGACGACGAGGCCTACGACATCTGGACCAAGGAAATCGGCCTGCCGCCCGAGCGCGTGATCCGCATCGGCGACAACAAGGGCGGCCGCTACAAGTCCGACAACTTCTGGATGATGGCCGACACCGGCCCCTGCGGCCCGTGCTCGGAGATCTTCTACGACCACGGCCCCGAGATCCCCGGCGGCCCGCCAGGCAGCCCCGACGAAGACGGAGACCGGTTCATCGAGATCTGGAACAACGTGTTCATGCAGTTCAACATGGACGAGACCGGTGCCGTGACGCCGCTGCCTGCGCCCTGCGTGGACACGGGCATGGGCCTGGAGCGCCTGGCGGCCATCCTGCAGCACGTGCACAGCAATTACGAGATCGACATCTTCGATCAGCTCATCCAGGCCGCGGCCCGTGAAACCGGCGTGACCGACCTGAACCACAAGAGCCTGCGCGTGATTGCCGACCACATTCGCGCCACCGCCTTCCTGGTGAGCGACGGCGTGATCCCCGGCAACGAAGGCCGCGGCTACGTGCAGCGCCGCATCGTGCGCCGCGCCATCCGCCACGGCTACAAGCTGGGCAAGAAGACGCCGTTCTTTCACAAGCTGGTAGCCGACCTGGTGGAGCTGATGGGAGATGCCTACCCGTCGATTCGCGAGCAGGAAAAGCGGATCACCGAGGTGCTCAAGGCTGAGGAAGAACGCTTTTTCGAGACGCTGGACAATGGCATGGAGATTCTCGATGCGGCCCTGGCGGGCGGTGCCATCGTGCTGCCGGGCGACGTGGCCTTCAAGCTGCACGACACCTATGGATTCCCGCTGGACCTGACCAACGACGTCTGCCGCGAACGCGATGTGGTGGTCGATGAGGCCGGTTTTCGTTCGGCCATGGAAAAGCAGAAGGCCCAGGCCCGCGCGGCAGGCAAATTCAAGATGGACAAGGCGCTCGAATACACGGGCGCTTCCAATCTGTTCACTGGCTACGAGCAACTGGCCCAAAACGCAAAAATCGTAGCAATCTACGTAGACGGGACAAGCGCGGCAGCCCTCGGGACTGGCCAAAACGGTGTGGTGGTGCTCGATAGCACCCCGTTTTATGCCGAAAGCGGCGGTCAGGTGGGCGACGAGGGCGTGATCACCAGCGGTTCGGCCCGTTTTGCGGTGGACGACACCCTGAAAATCAAGGCCGACGTGTTTGGCCACCACGGCAGCTTGCAGGAGGGCACGCTCAATGTGGGCGACACCGTGCAGGCCCAGGTGAACACGGCCGTGCGGGCCGCCACCATGCGCAACCACTCGGTCACCCACATCATGCACAAGGCCTTGCGCGAAGTGCTGGGCAGCCACGTGCAGCAAAAGGGCAGCCTGGTCAACGCCGACCGCACGCGCTTTGACTTCACGCACAACTCGGCCGTGACAGACGCCGAGATCCGCGAGATCGAGCGTCGGGTCAACGGCGAGATCCTGGATAACCAGGCCACACAGGCGCGTGTGATGGACATCGAGTCCGCGCAGAAGACCGGAGCGGTCATGCTGTTTGGCGAGAAATACGGCGACACCGTGCGCGTGCTCGATATCGGCACCAGCCGTGAGCTGTGTGGCGGCACCCACGTGCAGCGCACCGGCGACATCGGCCTGTTCAAGGTGGTGAGCGAGGGCGGGGTGGCCGCAGGTGTGCGCCGCATTGAGGCCGTCACGGGCATCAACGCGCTGGCCTACCTGCAGCACCTGGAAGACACGGTGACCCATGCCGCCAGCCTGCTCAAGGCACCCGTGTCCGAGCTCAACGCCCGCATTGTCCAAGCCATGGACAGTGCGCGTGCGCTGGAAAGGGAAGTGTCTGCCCTCAAGGGCAAGCTGGCATCCAGTCAGGGCGATGAACTGGTGGCGCAGGCGGTGGAGGCGGATGGCGTCAAGGTGTTGGCCGCTGAGCTATCGGGCGCCGACGCCAAAACGCTGCGAGACACCATGGACAAGCTCAAGGACAAGCTCAAGACCGCTGTCATCGTGCTGGCCGCCGTAGACGGCGGCAAGGTCCAGCTTGCTGCGGGTGTCACCAGCGACATCGTGGGCCGAATCAAGGCCGGCGAACTGGTGAACTTTGTGGCCCAGCAGGTTGGTGGCAAGGGCGGCGGCAAGGCCGACATGGCCATGGCGGGCGGCACCGACGCATCGCGGCTTCCGAAGGCGCTGACCTCGGTGTTGCCGTGGGTGGTGGCGATGCTCGAATTGCGCTGAGGCGCCTTCCCGCAGCAAGCTGGGCTGGGGAGCTCTGTCTCCAGCCCTAGCCCGGATATTTCACCGTCCTCCGTAAAAACGATGACGGCATGGCCCTTTGAGTGCGCGTTTATCGAGGTGTAGAAACTTGATGAACGAGCGAGCCATGCCGAATCCAAACTGTACCGAACAAACTGAACTCGATC
>NZ_JBKDRI010000041.1:0-3821 GCF_046341535.1 Acidovorax sp.
GTTACGATTGCCATGACTTCCCCTTCCAGAAAAAGTGAGTTGATGAAAAGATTCGCCTCTCCATCGTGGCACTTCGTTGCCGTAAACCGCAACCCCCACGGGGCGCGGCTCACTTGGGACGGGGAAGTCCCTTTCATTCGTTGGGCGGCAACGCCCTGCTGCGCTGGGCAGGTGAAGTGGGCCAAGACGCAGGGCGCTGGGTGGATGCCATCGCTGGTGTCTGTGCGCCAATTGATCTTGCAGCGGGCGGCTGCGCCATCGGCCGGGGTTTTAACCGGCAGGTCTACAACCGCATGTTCATGCGAACCCTGGTACCCAAAGCCCTGCAAAAACTGGCCCAGCACCCCGGGCTTTTCGACCGGCAGGCCCTGCTTGCGGCGCGCGATCTCTATGCCTTCGACAACGTGTTCACCGCACCACTGCATGGCTTTCAAAACACCGAAGACTATTGGCACCGGGCATCGGCCAAGCCGCTGCTGGGGGCCATCAGGGTCCCGGCATTGGTGGTCAACCCGCTCAACGATCCGTTTGTACCCGCGCGCAGTCTTCCCGGACCGCGGGATGTAGGCAGTTGCGTCACCCTCTGGCAACCGGCACATGGCGGCCATGTGGGATTTGCCAGCGGGCGCCCGCCTGGCCATGTGCGGGCCATGCCCGATGCGGTGGCAGGCTGGCTGACCACCCGTGCCGGGCTGAGGGTCGCAGCCACGGCAAAATCACCCCATGGACGACATCGTCAAGAAAGCGCTGGATAAATGGCCCCACGTGCCCGCTTGCCGGGGCTGGCTCGGGCTGGACGCGCGTGGCCATTGGTATCTGAGGGATGACGCGACCCAGGCCGGCGGCCCGTTTCCCTCGTCCCGCGGTTCCCGGCTGGCACACGACAAGCTCATCGACTTCATCGGGCGCAATTACGAGGCCGATCCGACAGGCCAGTGGTACTTTCAAAACGGGCCGCAGCGGGTTTATGTCGAACTCGAAGTGACACCGTGGGTCTGGCGGATCCAGCCCGACCTCACCGTCGTGTCACACACGGGTATCCCCGCCACGCCCCGGCAATGTCTGGTCGATGAGCTAGGACGCGTCTATTTGCTGACCGATCTGGGAATAGGGTTGGTGCACAGCAACGACACAACCTTGGTGGCACAGGCCATCGAGACAGGGCAGTGGACGCCTTCGGAAATCATTGCTGCCGATCTCTCAGAACGATTTGGGTATGTGATGAGCCCTGCGGCGAGCCATGTTGCCCAGACGCAGCGCTGAGATCCGGCGCTGCCGTGTAAGCACGTTGCCCGTTGGTGTCCTGAGCGCAGGATCCGCAATGAAATCCGATATCAAAAACGGCCATCACGCACGCCGCACGGGCCTTTGTTGCTATCTAAATAATAGCAACATCCGGTTGCAGAGCGCTTTCCAGATCGCGAAGGAACAATCCAGACCGACTGCACACTGCCCGATCAAAAACCAGTCGCACACACCCGAACAGAGGCCACGCAGGGATCACTTGTTACGGTCTGGGAGACCTGCCCCAGGCAGGCGCTGCGAGCGCCATCCGCCCGCTGCGCCGTCTATTTAACCGATGCGGTCATGAACTCCACGGCTGCGCGCAATTCGGCGTCAGACGCCTGGCTGCCCCCGCGTGGAGGCATGGCGCCTTTGCCCTTGATGACACTGGCGTGCAGCGCATCGATACCGGTGGACAGGCGCGCCGACCATGCCGCCTTGTCGCCCAGCTTGGGGGCGCCGGCAACGCCTGCTACGTGACAGGCCTGGCAGGCCTGCTTGTAAAGCGCCTCACCTGTCGCAGCAGTCACCATAGGCGCTGCAGCGGTGGCTGGAGCGGTAGCGGGCGCTGCTGACACCGCGACCGCTGCGACGGCAGGGGCTGCTTCGGCCTTCACCTCGACTGCTGGTGCACCTGCGGCCGCTGGAGCGGCCGGCTCGGAAAACTTGGCCCCGGCAGAATTTGCCATGTAGGCCACAGCGCGGGCGATCTCCGTATCATTGAAATCTCCGCCGCCCTGCGCTGCCATGGCACCCTTGCCCTTGAGCGCAGAATGCACCAGCGCTTCGAACCCCGTCTTGATGCGCGCCGACCAAGCCTCGGCATCGGCAAGCTTGGGCGCACCAGCCGCGCCCGCAGTGTGGCAGGCCGCGCACTGCGCCGCGTACACCTCTTGACCGCTCTTGAGCGGGCGGTTCGCATCACGGATTTCCACCATGCCCACCTTCTGGATGCGCTGCGCGATGGCCTTCTCGGGATTCACTGCACCAGCGGCTGGCTTGTCCGCTGATGTGACATAAAGAACCAAGCCGATGATGGCGAAAATCGGTATCACAAACGAGAAAAGTACCGCAAACAACAACTGCTTTGGGTTCTTGATCGGGCCGGTATGGGCTTCTTCGTGTTGGGTGTCGCTCATGACGTCCTCTGGTGTATCGGGCTGGTTCGACTAGATTAACCCTCGATTATATGTGCCAGCCTCGGCGCTGGTGCCTTCGCGCAGGTCATATGCTGCTCATCGCCATCCACCACCTTCGGCGGCAACGCACTGAGCGAGCGCTTCGCCCTTGAGCTTGAAAAACGGATTGCTCGGAGCGTGACGGATCGGGCCCTGCGCATTCGGCTGCGGCCACGAGGGCAAAGCCGTCAGACGCGACGGTGAGTGAAGTGCCGGCGACCAGTACGACAACGGCGCGACTCCTCATGCCCAGTCGCAACCAGGGAAACCCAATCGCCATCCGCCACGGGCGCGTTGACGGTCCTCTGGTCGTTTTGCGTTTTTAAAAAGATCATCCGGGCCTTGCTGCGAGACATCACAAAGGCGGGCCCGGATGTCACGTGCGGCGGGTCGATGCCCAGCGGAATCGTGGTGCAGGCAGGGCAGGGCTGGTCGTGGCAAGCACTGGCGTTCGTGCTTGCGGTCTGGCCCGTTGAATCGGTGATAGACCGCCCAGCCTCGCATGATTGCGCGGCGGACCGGGCTGAGAGGCGGATGGGCGGAGTTTTCGAGGCTGCATCGGCGGCGTGCGATAATCTCAAGCCTCGCGCAGCAGACATGCGGCTGTAGCTCAGTGGATAGAGTATTGGCCTCCGAAGCCAAGGGTCGTGGGTTCGATCCCCGCCAGCCGCGCCACTCTTTTTTCTTGCAGCGTCGGGACGCTCGACCGGCGGTCCATACTTTCGGCATTGAAAAACTTAGTGCTATAATTCGAAATTCGCCGGAGGGGTGCCCGAGTGGCTAAAGGGGGCAGACTGTAAATCTGTTGGCTTACGCCTACACTGGTTCGAATCCAGTCCCCTCCACCAGCAAGCAAGGCATTGATATCTCGGGTCAGCGAGATGCTGACTTGAGGCGCATGGCTGTAAGGCTGATGCGGGAGTAGTTCAATGGTAGAACCCTAGCCTTCCAAGCTAATGACGCGGGTTCGATTCCCGTCTCCCGCTCCATGACTTGCTGATGCTGGATGAAATGAGTTTGTGATGTCGTGTGTTCGGCGTCAGTTGCCCATGTGGCTCAGTGGTAGAGCACTCCCTTGGTAAGGGAGAGGTCGCGGGTCCGATTCCCGCCATGGGCACCAATTGAAGGTGTATCCGATTCGGAGTGCGCCGATTTTCTGTTGTATTGATGTAGATTTTTTTCGGAGTCGGAAAAATGGCAAAAGGTAAGTTCGAGCGGACCAAGCCCCACGTCAACGTGGGCACGATCGGCCACGTGGACCACGGCAAGACGACGCTGACTGCGGCGATTGCCACCGTGCTGTCCACCAAGTTCGGCGGCGAAGCCAAGGCATACGACCAGATCGACGCAGCGCCTGAA